>NZ_CACSJM010000050.1 GCF_902706185.1 Roseomonas sp. 18066
ACAGGCCCGGCCCCGCCCCCCGCGCCCGAGCCGACGCCGGAACCGCTGGCCAACCAGCCCGGCACGGTCACCGGCCTGCCGGTGCCGCGCTTCGTCTCGCTGCGCAGCGACGAGGTGAATCTGCGGATCGGGCCGGACACCCGCTTCCCGATCGAATGGACCTACCAGCGGCGCGACATGCCGGTGGAGATCATTCGCGAATACAACCAGTGGCGCCGCATCCGCGACATCGACGGCACCGAGGGCTGGGTGCACCAGTCGACGCTGGCCGGCCGCCGCACCTTCCTGGTGCGCGGCCAGGAGCGCAGCCTGCACCGCAGCGAGGGCGAGGGCAGCAGCGTCGTCGCCCGGCTGACGGTCGGCGTGGTCGGCCGCATCCGCCATTGCCGCGCCGAAAGCCATTGGTGCGAGGTGCAGGTCGCCGACCACCGCGGCTACATCAAGCGCAGCGATATCTGGGGCGTCTCGGCGACCGAGGACGTCAACTGAAGGCTTAGCGCCGGCGCCCTAGTGCAGGCGCTGGCGCAGCTCCACCATCAGCGCCCGCGCCCGCAGCGCCGCATCGCCCTCCGGCACCAGGGCCAGGAAGCGGTCCAGGCATTGCAGCGCGGCGCCGATGCGGTCCAGCCGCTGGTGCATCAGCGCGGCCTCCCGCCACAGCGGCGCGGTGTCGGGGGCGAAGCGCAGCATGTCCTCGGTGCAGGCCAGCGCGCCGGCCAGGTCGCCGACCCGCAGCCGCCGCAGCTTGATGTTGTTCTGCAGCCGCAGCAGCACGTCGCGCCGGGCGACCGGGCCCAGCATGCCCGGCTGCAGCTCCGCCTGCGGGCCCTGCATCGACTTCAGCAGCGCGCGCAGCTCCGGCGCCTGCAGCGCCCCGCCGCCATGGAAGGGGTCGATCACCGCGCCGCCGGCACCCCCCTGGGGGCCTTCCAGGGCCACCAGGAAATGCCCGGGGAAGTCGAGCCCATGCGCCGCCCAGCCGGCGGCCTCGGCGGCGTGCAGCCACAGCAGGCCGAGGGCCACGGGCAGGCCGCGCCGCCGCTCGATCACCCGCAGCAGATTGGCATTGCTCGGCGCCTCGTAGGTGTCGCGGTCGCCGACATAGCCGAAGCGGTCCTGCAGCAGCGAGGACAGCAGCGCGGCGCGGCGCAGCGGGTCGCCGGCATCGGCCGCGGGATCGGCCGCGGCGGCGGTGACGGTGGCACGCGCCAGCTCGGAGAGATGCGCGGCGGCGCCCCCCCAATCGGCGTCCGGCGCGTCGATGCGCGCCAGCTGCAGGGCGGTGCCGGCGATGTCGAGCTCGGCATCCGGCATCTGGCCCGCGGCATCGAGCGCGGCGCGGGCTTCGGAGAGAGGGTCGGCCATGCCCAGAGTCGTGGCGATGCCGACCCGCCGGGTCAAGGGTCGCCCGGGGCGCAGCCTGGCGCGCGTCGCTTATTGGCCGCCGGCATCCTGCTGCGGCACCAGCATGGCGCCCAGCCGCTTGCCGCCGAAGATATGCACGTGGAAATGCGGCACTTCCTGGCCGCCATCGGCGCCCATGTTGGTCAGCACGCGGAAGCCCTGGCCCTCGAGGCCCAGCTGCTTGGCCACCTGGGCGACGGCGCGCCAGAAGCCCGCCACCGCCTCGGCGCTGGCCTGGCCGGAGAAATCGGCGACCGAGACATAGCGGCCCTTCGGGATCACCAGCACATGCACCGGCGCCTGCGGGGCGATGTCGTGGAAGGCGAGCGCGTGCTCGTCCTCGAACACTTTCCGGGCCGGGATCTCGCCGCGCAGGATGCGGGCGAAGATATTGCCGTCGTCATAGGGCGGCAGACCGGAGACGGGCATGGTCGGGCTCCTGTGTTTTCCAGGCGCCAGACTAGAGCGTGCTGGCCTGAGGTGGAATCACCGAAAAGCCGGAATCACGCGACCAAACAAAGACCTGGAGCAACTTGTCTTCGTCTTTCCGAAGACAGGTTGCTCCAGGGGCCCGGCGCCGCGGCGCAAGGCCGGGCTCAGGGAAGCTTCGTGGTGTCCGCGGCCTTCAGGATGCCCTTGGGCCGCGCGGCCTTCTCGGCGATGCCCGAGATGCCCTCGCGCCGCTCGAGCTCGGCCCAGACCTCCTCCGGGCGGATGCCGGCATCCACCCACAGCACCAGCAGGTGATAGACCAGGTCGGCGCTTTCCATGACGGTGCCGCGGCGATTGCCCTGGATCGCCTCGATGACGCATTCCACCGCCTCCTCGCCCAGCTTCTGGGCGACCTTGTCGGTGCCGCGCGCCATCAGCCGGGCGGAATGCGACGCGGTGGTGTCGCCGGACAGGCGGCGCGCCTCCACCGTCTCCCACAGCCGGGTCAGCACGGCGATGTCGCCGGTGGTGGGCACCGACAGCGGCTGCAGGTGCCGCGCCTCGGCCTTCAGCGTCGCCTTCTTCGGGCCCGCCACCGCCGGGATCTCCGGCGGCAGCGGCAGCGCGGCCCTGGCCTTGGCCTTCGGCTTGGCCAGCTTCACCTTGGCCCGCAGCTTGGCGGCGGGCCTGACGGCATTCGCGCTGTTCTCGACCACCGCCACCACCTTCTTCTTCGCCCCAGCCTTCTTGGTCACGGCCTTCTTGGTCACGGCCTTCTTCGCCACGGCCTTCTTGGTCCCGACCTTCTTGACCACGGCCTTGGCCGCCGCCTTCTTCTTCGCCAGCTTCGCCATTCAGGCCACCTTCGCCAAAGGAGCGGGGCGCACCGGCAGCCCGGCCGCGGCCAGCGCCGCCTTGGCCTCGCCGATGCGCATCTCGCCATAGTGGAAGACGCTGGCGGCCAGCAGCCCGGTCGCCCCGGCCTGCGCGCCCTCGACGAAATGCCGCGCCTCGCCGACGCCGCCCGAGGCCACCAGCGGCAGCCGCACCCGGGCGCGCAGCGCGCGCAGCAGGTCGAGGTCGAAGCCGGACTTGGTGCCGTCGCGGTCCATCGAGGTCACCAGCAGCTCGCCAGCGCCGAGGCTCTCCATGCGCGCCGCCCAGTCCAGCGCGTCGATCCCCGTCGCGCGCCTGCCGCCATGGGTGAAGATCTCCCACTTCCCGGGCGCGACGGTGCGGGCGTCGATGGCGACGACGATGGCCTGGCTGCCGAAGGCCTGCGCCGCGCGGCTGACCAGATCGGGGTCGCTGACGGCGGCGGAATTGATGCTGGCCTTGTCGGCGCCGGCCAGCAGCAGCTTGCGGACATCGTCCACGCTGCGCACGCCGCCGCCGACGGTCAGCGGGATGAAGACCTCGGCCGCGGTGCGCGAGACCACGTCGTACATGGTGTCGCGATTCTCATGCGTCGCGCCGATGTCGAGGAAGGTGATCTCGTCGGCGCCTTCCGCGTCATAGGCGCGGGCCTGCTCCACCGGGTCGCCGGCATCGCGCAGGGCGACGAAGTTCACGCCCTTGACGACGCGGCCATCCTTGACGTCCAGGCAGGGGATGATGCGGAGCGCGAGCATGGCGTCGGGCACCTCTCAACAGGGGTGACGGGCACAGCGAAGGCCGTTCGGGGTCGGGGGGCGATGCGCCCGGATCACGCATCGGTCAAGAGTAGAAACGGCATTCCAGCACCGGGCAAGAAATTCGCCCGGCGCAACAAAGGTTTCTTCCGGTTGTCAGAAAGCTTGCCTATTGCAGCGTCACGCTGACGCTGACCGGCTGGTCGACCAGACCAGTATAGGTGGTCGTATAGGTCTTGCCGGCCTCGGCCGGCACCGCCGGCGAGAAGCCGCCGAGCGAGATCATGTCGCCCGGCTTCAGCGCCAGGCCGCGGCTGGCCAGGTCCTTCACCAGCCAGGGGATGACGTTCAGCGGATGGCCGAGCAGCGCCGACCCCGGCGCCGTCGCCAGTTCTTTCTCCCCGGTGGCCAGGCGGACGCGCATGCTGCCCAGGCGCGCGGCGAAGTCTGACGTCGCCTCCGGCGTGATCGGCTCGCCCACCACGCCCAGCCGCGCGCCGACGCCGACCGCCAGCAGGTTCGGCCCGTTCATCTGCCGCATCTCGGCCAGGGCCAGGTCGGGCAGCTCGATGAAGGGAATCACCTGGTCGATATGGCGCAGGATGGCGACATGGTCGTCGCCGGCCTGGTTGATGCCGGCGTCGCGGATGCGGACGATCAGGTCGGCCTCGACCACCGGCACCGCGCCGAAGGCGGCCGGCAGGCTGGCGCCCGAGCGCGCCCGCACCGTCGCCTCATAGATCGGCGCCGCCAGCGGATGCGTCGTGCCGAAGCGCTTCTGGGCGGCCTCGTTGGTCAGGCCCACCTTCCAGCCGACCAGGGCGCCGAGCTTGGCGCTCATCGCGGGCACCAGCTTGCCCTGGGCGCAGAGCCCGTCGGCGAGAGAGAAATTCCCGGTGAAGGCCTGGACCGGGGCGTTGGACAGCAGCGAGGCGGCCATCGCCTGCATCGCCGCCGCATCCGGGCAGGTCGGCGGATCGGCGGCCAGGACCGTCTGGCTGGCGCCGAGGCTGAACGCGGCGGCGAGCAGGATGCGGCGCATGGGGTTTCCTCTGGGCTGTTCCACCCAGGATAACCCCGGATCCGGCCGGCGGCTGCGTGGTTTTTCGGCTGTGCCCCTCAGGGCTGCGCCGCATCGGCCAGCGCCACCAGCCGCTGCCAGACCGGGCGCTGCTGCTCGATCAGCTGGGTCAGCTCGCCGCGGCTGTCGCTGACCACCGCCTCGTAGCCCAGCGGGCGCAGCCGCTCGCGGAAATCGGCGCCGGTGGCGGCCAGGCGGATCGCCTGCAGCAGCCGGTCGGCGACGGGCGCCGGCAGGCCGGCCGGCGCCGCCATGGCGTTCCAGGTCACCAGGTCCAGCGCGCCCAGGCCGAGATCGGCGAAGCCCGCCATGCCCGGCACCCCGGGCAGCGTCGCCAGCGGCCGGGCAGAGGACACCGCCAGCGCCCTCAGCTTGCCGTCGCGCACATGCGGCAGCAGCGCCGGCATGACGTCGAACATCATGTCGACATTGCCGGCCAGCAGGTCCTGGATCGCCGGGCCGCCGCCGCGATAGGGCACGTGCTCGATCGCCGCGCCGGTCGCCTGGTTCACCGCGGCCAGGCACAGATGCGAGGCGGTGCCCTTGCCCGAGGACCCCATGGTGACCTTGCCCGGATGCGCCCGCGCCCAGGTCGCCAGGGCGCGGAAATCGTCCCAGCCGCGGGCGGCGGCCGTCCCGGCATGGACCACGCAGAGCAGCGCCCCGGCCGAGACCAGGGTCAGCGGCGTGAAGTCGCGCGCGGGCTCGAAGGGCAGCCGCGGGAAGATCGCCGGCATGGCGGTCCAGGTGGTCAGGCCCAGCAGGCCGAGGGTGCCGCCATCCGGCGCCGCGCGGGCCACCGCCTCGGCGCCGAGCGCGCCGCCATTGCCGGCGCGGTTCTCCACCGTGACCGGCTGGCCCAGCACCGGCCCCAGCCGCTCGGCCAGCAGCCGCGCCAGCAGGTCGAGCGCGCCGCCGGGCGGGAAGGCCACGATGATCTTCAGGGCGGCGGGCCGCTGCGCCAGGGCCGGTCGCGCCAGCAGCGGCGTCGCGGCCAGGGCCGCGAGGCGGCGGCGGCCGAGGGGGAGGTCGGTCATGGCGGCATCTCCGGCAGCGGGCATGAGCCCCGGGAGCCTGCCGCGATGCACAGGGCGGGCCAAGCGGAAATGGCCCGGCCCGGAATCGCCCGGCCTGGAATCGTCCGGCCTGGAAATCGTCCGGCCTGGAAATCAGCCGGCACAAAAAAGGGGCGCCCGGCTTCCCGGACGCCCCCCCTGCTTCCTCCCGGCCGGAACCGGGGGACAACATCAGTCGAGGCTGGCGCCCGACTCTTCGACCAGCGCCTGCCAGACGGCTTCCTGCGACTTCAGGTAGGTGCCGTAGGCGGCCGGGCTGGCGTCGACGATGGTGGTGAAGCCGTTCGGCTCCATCTTCTCGCGGAAGGCGGCGGTGTCGACGACGCCGACGATCGCCTTGTGCAGCGCCGCGATGCGGTCGGCCGGGGTGCCGGACGGCACGTTGATGCCGTACCAGGACTGCATGTCGATGCCGGAGCCGGGCAGCAGCTCCTTCATCGCGGGGACGTTCTTCAGGTCGTCCGAGAAGGTCGTCCGCTCGGCCGAGGCGGCGGCGAGCACGCGGATGCGGCCCTCGCGCACATGCGCCATGGACAGCGGGATGACGTCGAACATCATGTCGATGTTGCCGGCCAGCAGGTCCTGCAGCGCCGGGGCGCCGCCGCGATACGGCACATGGGTGATGTCGGCGCCGGTCAGCTTGCTGATCTTGGCGATCGTCAGATGGCTGATGGTGCCGGTGCCCGAGGAGCCCATGGTCAGCTTGCCCGGGTTCTTCTTGGCCGCCTCGATGACGTCCTGGAAGGTCTTGTACGGGCTGTTGCTGTTGACCGTCATGTAGACGGTGCCGGTGGTCACGCGGGTCACCGGCGCCAGGTCGGTGATCGGGTCGATCGGCATCGACTTGCGGTACAGGAACTTGTTGGCCGCCAGGATCGAGGAGGAGGCCAGCAGCAGCGTGTGCCCGTCCTTCTCCGAGCGCGCCGCCTCGGCCGCGCCCAGGTTGCCGCCGGCGCCGCCGCGGTTGTCGACGACGATGGTCTGGCCGAGCACCGGCTGCAGCATCTGCGCCATCAGCCGGCCGGTCATGTCGACCGAGCCGCCGGCGGCGAAGGGCACCACCAGGCGGAGGGTGCGGGAGGGGAAGCCGGCCTGGGCCCGCGCGACATGCGGCAGGGCAAGGATCGAGGCGACCGGCAAGGTGGCGGCAGCGCCCAGCACGGCGCGGCGGCGAAGAATGGTCATGGTTTTGGGAGCTCCGGTTGGGTTCCGGGGCGCGTTCTGGCCAATCGCCGCCAGGAGGGCAAGCGTTTAGATGGCGCGAATGTTATCTTTCACAACCGCGTGGTGCTGCCCGGCGCAACCAGGGCGTGCATCAGCACGGCGGCGGCGACCGAGACATTGAGGCTCTCCACCGCCCCCGATCCGGGCAAAGTCACGCGGGCTTCACAGGCCGCCTCGGTCGCCGGCAGCACGCCCTGCTCCTCATTGCCCAGCACCAGGGCGATCGGCCGGTCGCGCGGCAATGCTTCCGGCGCAACCCCGCCCCGCGCCACGGCGGCGACGGTCAGGTAGCGCGGGGCGATACCGCGCAGCACCGCGACCAGGCCGGGGGCATGGAACAGCGCCAGCGCCTCCAGCCCGCCCTCGCTGGTGCGCCAGGCCGAATCGGACAGGCCGGCCTGGCGCGGATCGCCCGACAGCAGCATCGCCTGGCAGCCGAAGAAGGCCGCCGAGCGCGCGATGGCGCCCAGATTGTGCGGATTGCCGATGCCGTCGAGGATCGGCAGCAGCCCGCCCGGCTGCTGCGACAGGGGGGGCAGCTGCGACAGCGAGACCAGCTCCGGCACCCCGCGCGGCGTCGCGACGGCCACGATGCCGCCGTGATGCGTGGTGCCGGCGATCTTGGCGAGCTCCTCCGCCGGGACCTCCCGATACGGCTTCCGGGCGCGGGCCATCTGCTGGCAGAAGCCGCCGGCCTCGGCGCGGCGGCTGTCCAGGTAGAACAGCCGCAGCACCGCCTGCGGACGGTGCCGGAAGGCGGCGGCGACGGCCGCCAGGCCGCACAGGCGATCAGGCTCGGACTTCATCGGGCGATCACTTCACAAAAAAGGCCGGGGGACGCCGCCCCCCGTATCGGCCTCCCTTACCCCGCGGCGCCCCCCGGGACCAAGTTGTCGCCGACCAGGTGCCGGTTGCGGTCGCGCAGCGCCGCCGCCGCCTCGTCGTAGAGAAACGGCAGGAAGGCGAAGCGGCGGCCCTTGGTCACCGGCTGCGCCTCGTGCAGCAGCGAGCAGGAGAAGATCACCGCCCCCCCGGTCGGCGCGCGATAGCGGCGCGGGCCGAATTCCGGGAAGGTCAGCTCGCCGCCCTCGAATTCCTCCGCATTGAGATTGATGGTGACGGCGAAGCGGCGATGCGCGGTGCCGGCCGTGGTGTTGTCGCGATGGGCGCGGAAATGCCCGCCCTCGGCGGCGTCGTAGCAGGCGACGATATAGCGCTCGATCCGCGTCGCCTCGAACTGGAAGGCTTGTTTCAGCGCCGGCACCAACCGAGCCTGCAGCCGCGCCCGCAGCCCGGCCAGCAGCCCCTGGTCCTGCAAGGTCAGGTCGGAGCGCTTCTTATGCGCCGCATCCTGCACCAGCACGGTGCGGCCATCGACCTCGCGCATGAAGCCCGAGGCCTCGCCGCCCTGCTGCTCGTAGAGGCCGATCAGGTGGCGGCACAGCGCCGGCTCCAGCACCCGGGGCAGCACCAGCACCGGGGCCGGCAGCTCGGCCATGCCGGCATGCAGCGCCGGCGCCGGCAGTCCCGCGAACAGGTTCAGCAGCTGCGCCGCCTGGGCCAGCGGCGCCGAGGCCAGCACCCGCAGCATCGGGTCCAGCAGCAGCAGCCCGCCCTGCGCCCGGTCGAAGCCCAGCGCCGGAAACGCGGTGCCGTCGGCGTCGGCCAGCATGCGGATGCCGGGCGGCTGGTCGCGCAGCCGGCCCTCGGCCAGGTCGGCGGGGTCGCCCGTGATGACGAACAGCACCGCGGCGCGGTCGTCGAAGCGCGCCCGGTGCGGGCCCAGCGCCTGTTCCAACGGCGCGCCGGCCGCGGCGTTCGGCAGGCAGGCCAGCAGCATCCACCGCCCCGCCGCCGAGCCCAGCACGTAGCGCGGATTCTGCACCCCCCGCAGCACCAGCGGCGGCAGCATCACGCCGAGGCCAAGGCCCTGATGACTCTGCTGCCCCTGCTGACCCTGATGCCCCGGCGCCGCCGCCGTCTTTTCCTGTGCCTCGCTCATGCTTTTCCTCCCAGCCTGGCCAATTCCTCGAGCGTCGCCAGCAAGCCTGCCGGCACCTCGATACCCTCCTGCGCCGCCACCGCCGCCAGCCCGTCGCGCCGCGCCCCGGGCAGCCGCACGCCGTCATCCTGCAGCATCGTCGTCACCAATGTCTCGACGCGGTCGAGGAAGGCGGCCTGCCCGGCCAGCGCCCCCGGATCCACCGCCAGCAGCGCCTGGCCCAGCCGCGGCTGGTTGCCCTCGGCCTCGAAGAAGCTGTCAGCCTCGAAGCCGAAGGCGGCGCCGGCCAGCGCCACGCAAAGCAGCTCCACCACCATCGCCAGCAGCGCGCCCTTCTGCCCGCCCATGGCCAGCATGGCGCCGCCCATGGCCGCCGTGGCGTCGGTGGTGGGCTGGCCCGCCGCATCCAGCGCCCAGCCTTCCGGGATCGGCGTGCCCGCCTTCGCCGCCTGGGCGATGCGGCCGCGCGCCACCTGCGACAAAGCGAGGTCGATCACCAGCGGCGCCGCATCCCGCCGCGGGAAGGCCGCGGCCACCGGATTGGTGCCCAGCAGCGGCCGCCGCCCGCCCGCCACCGGCATCGCCGCCGGCGAATTGGCGAAGGCCAGCGCCACCAGCCCGCGCTGCGCCAGCCGCCGCACCGGCAGGCCCAGCGCGCCGGCATGGTGGCTGTCTGTCACGCCGACCCAGGCGACGCCGAATTTTTGCGCACGCTCGATCGCCTCCTGCTCGGCCAGCGCCAGCGCCGGGAAGGCCAGGCCGTTGCGCGCATCGATCAGCACCGCCCCGCCGCGCCCGGCGCGCAGCACCGGCTCGGCGGCGCCATCGGCCCGGCCGTTGGCCAGGAAGCCGGCATATTGCGGCACGCGGGACAGGCCATGGCCGGACTGGCCGACCGCCTCGGCCTCGACCAAGGCGCGGGCCGTCGCCGCGGCCATGGCCGGGCTGGCGCCAGCACCGCGCAGCGCGGCCTGCGCCAGGAGTTCGGCTTGGACGAGGCTGAGGCGCGGCATCACGGGTCTTCCTGGGGCGATCGGCCTTCGCTTCTGCGCGATCCGCGGCGCCACGCCAAGCCTTCGCCGGCACGGCACGGCCTTGGGGGGTTCCCTTCTGCCTTATCCCGGCGCAGTCTGCGCCTGCTGTTTGTGCAGAGGCGCGGGTCGGGCCCGCCGGCTTCCGGACGGCTTCCCCCTTGGCAGCATCCTCAGGATCATCTCATGCTGTTGCTCATTCCCGGACCCGTGCAAACCCGCCCCGACGTGCGGGCCGCGATGGCCGTGGACATCGCCCCCTGGGACCGCGATTTCGCTCCCGAATACATCGCCATCCGCGAGAAGGTCCGCGACCTGGCCGGCGGCAAGGCCGGGCTGCATGCCTGCCTGCCGCTGCAGGGCGCCGGGCATTTCATCACCGAGGCCGCGATCCGCACCTTCGTCCCCGTCCAGGGCGGCAAGCTGCTGATCGTGCGCAACGGCGCCTATGCCGACCGCATGACGCGGCTGGCCGAGGAAGCCGGCCGCACGGTGGTCAACCTGCCGGCCCCTGACACCGGCAGCGTCGACCCCGCCGCCGTCGCCGCCGTGCTGGCCGCGGACCCGACCATCACCCATCTGGGCGTGGTCTATTCCGAGACCGGCAGCGGGCTGGTCAACGACGTGCCCGCCCTCGGCGAGGTGGTCCGCGCCGCCGGCCGGCGCATGATCGTCGACGCCGTCTCGGCCTTCGGCGCGCTGCCCTTCGACCTGTCGGCGCAGCCCGAGGTCGATGCGGTGGTCTTCACCTCGAACAAGTGCATCGAGGGGCTGCCCGGCATCGCCTTCGCCGTCTCGCCGATCGAGCGGGTGGTGGCCTGCACCGGCAATGCCGGTTCGTGGTCCTTCGACCTGGCCGATGTCTACCACACCGCGCAGCGCGCCGGCTGGGGCAGCTTCCGCTTCACGCCGCCGGTGCAGGCGCTGCATGCCTTCGGCGTGGCGCTCGACATCTTCCTGGCCGAGGGCGGCCAGCCGGCGCGCCTCGCCCGCTACCGCGAGAACTGCCGCATCCTCTACGAGGGCGCCCAGGCGCTGGGGCTGCAGCCCTATCTCGACTGGAAGGACCAGGGCCCGATCATCGCCCTGTTCCACCAGCCGCAGCATCCGGGCTTCACCCTGCAGGGCTTCGTCGACGCGCTGAAGCGCCGCGGCGTGCTGATCAGCAATTTCTTCAACACCGAGGCGCCGACGATGCGCATCGGCTGCATCGGCCATGTCGGGCCGGATGAGATGCGCTTCGCCCTCGGCGCGATGCGCGGGGCGCTCGAGGAGCTCGGCGTGCTGCAGCGCGCCGCCTGAGGGTCCTACCCGCCCAGGTTGTGAAACGGGCCGCACCGGCAACGGTGCGGCCTTTTCTTTGGCCTGACGGCAGCGCCTGACCGCGAAAATCACCAGCCGACAGCGTAACCAATTCCGGAATCAGATCGACAGCTTTACCGTTTCATGCTGCATTAGCGAACAAGCTTAAACTGCAATTTTTACGTTATTTCCGTGCAAGATCGGGAAGGGATTCCGCATGTCGTTGGCTGAACGCAAGAACCAGGTGCAACTGATCAAGGACAGCCTGAAGGATCTTCAGGACTGGACCGGGCTGCAGCAGGCCGCGCTCAAGGAGCTCGCCGCCACCAAGGAGCTGCTGAAGAAGACGCCGCAGGACGCCACCGCCGTCAAGAAGTACGAGAAGCTCGGCGAGAAGCTGCTCAGCATCATGGAATCGCGCAACCAGCGCGAGGCGTCGCTGATCAGCGCCCGCAAGTTCTTCCGCATTTACGACTGAACGAGCAGCGGTCGGGCGGCGGGTCGCTTCAGCCCGCCATCCCCAGCTCGTCCTGCCGTCGCTTGTCCAGTTCTTCGCTGTAGCGGCGCAGCAGGTAGGACGCCTTGACCAGGCCGAGCAGCCGCGAGGTGTCGCGCTGGTCGACCACCGCCAGCGCCTCCGCATCCGTCGCGTCGAACAGCGCCATCGCCTGCTTGGCGTTCTGCGCCGGCAGCAGCACCTGGTCCTGCAGGTGGACCAGCTGGGCCACGGGGGCGGCCTCGTCCAGCCCCTCGGCATAGGCCTCCGGCACCAGGATCAGCCCGGCATAGCGGTCGGCCTCGTCGAGGGCGACCACATGCGTCATCGAGCCCAGCGGGAAGTCGCGGCGGAAGCTGGCGAGCTTCGTGTCCAGCTTCACCGTCCGCACCTCCCGCCGCATCAGCTTGCCCACCGTCAGGTCGCGCAGCCAGCCGACGTCATGCGCGCTGCGGATACCCTCGCCGCGCAGGTGGAAGCGCCAGGTGGCGAATGAATAGCCGAACAGCCGCCGCACCGTGGTGCCCGAGGCGATCACCGCCAGCACCACCACCCCGGCGACCGCGAAGCTCTGCGTCGTCTCCAGGGCGATGAAGCTCATCGCCAGCGGCGCGCCGATCACCGCGGTGCCGAAGGCGCTCATCCCCACGATCGCCGCCAGCAGCGGGTCGACGGTGACGCCGAATTCCGCCGCCCCCGCCGCCACCAGCTTGCCCAGCAGCGCGCCGAGCAGCAGCGAGGCGAAGAACAGGCCCCCGCGAAAGCCGCTGCCGATCGAGATCGCCGAGGCCAGCGCCTTCAGCAGCGCCAGCCCCAGCAGCGGCAGCGCCGCGCCCTCGACCACGAAGGCCAGGTGCAGCGCGCCGTGGCCTGCCGACAGCACCGCCGGCGTCACCAGCGCCAGCCCGCCCACCATCAGCCCGCCCGCCATCGGCCGCAGCGTGCCCCAGGGGATGACGCGGCGCAGCCCGGCCTCGGCCAGCGTTACGCCGCGCATCAGCGCGATGCCGGCCAGCGCCGCCGCCAGCCCGATCACCAGCGCCAGGGCCGTGTCTTCCCAATCCGGCGTCGCCAGCCCGGCGGCCAGCACCGGCGTGCCCGTGCCCAGCGCGCTGGCCACCAGCGAGCCCGCCACCGCGGCCGCCATCACCGGCGCCAGATGGGCGATGGCATAGCTGCCGATCACCAGCTCGAAGGCATAGAAGGCGCCGGTCAGCGGCGCGCCGAAGGCCGCGGCGATGGCGCCGGCCGCGCCGCACCCCACCAGCACCCGCAGGTCGCCGCGCCGCAGCCCGAAGCCGCGCCCGAGCTTCGAGGCGATGCCGCCGCCGACCTGGGTATAGGCCGCCTCCATCCCGACGGAGGCGCCGAAGCCGTTCGACAAAAGATTCTGGGCGCCGACGACGACGCCGTCCCAGATCGACATCCGCCCGCCATGCAGCGCATTGGCCTCGATCGGATCGACCGGCTGCCGCGGCCGCCACCGCGCCAGCAGCAGCCCGAGCAGCCCCAGCAGCAGCCCCCCCGCCGCCGGCGCCAGCAGCAGCGCCAGCGGGTCGGCGTCGCGCAGCACCGACAGCCCGTGCTGGCTCTCCGGCCCGAAGATCAGCCAGTGGATGCCGCGCGCCGCGCCGCCCAGCCCCGCCGCCAGCAGCCCGCTGACCAGCCCGGCCACGGCGCCCAGCGCCAGGATGCCGAGCTCGCTCTGCCGCACCGCATCGCGCAGCGACCCGCCGGCGGTGCGCGCCTGCCACCAGCGGGTGATGGCGCTCATGCCGCCGCGTGCCAGCCGCAGGCGGCGAAGCCGGCCTGCATCGCCGGCGGCACCGGCGCCTCGGCCTCGATCGGGGGCGTGGTCGGCAGGGCGATGGCGCGGGCCAGCAGATGCAGCCCGCCTTTCGCTTCGCGCCCGTAGAAAGGGTCGCCCAGCATCGGCCAGCCCTGCGACGCGCAATGCACCCGCAGCTGATGCGTGCGCCCCGTCTCCGGCCGCAGCTCCAGCCAGGTCAGGCCCTGGCCGCGGCCCTTCACCCGCCAGCGGGTCAAGGCAGCCTGGCCCTCGGGATGCGTCTCCATCCGCCAGCCGGCCGCCTTGCTGCTGACCTTGCGCAACGGCAGGTCGATCCGGCCGGACTGCGCCGTGGGGCCGCCCACCACCACCGCCCAATAGGTCTTCTTCGCACGGCCGCCCGCGAACAGCGCGCCGAGCTCGGCCAGCGCCGGCTTGGTGCGGCCCAGCACCAGGCAGCCAGCGGTGTCCGTGTCCAGGCGATGCGCAGGCTGCGGCAGGTGGCGCTTGCCCTGGGCCAGCCAGGGCAGGAAATCCTCCAGGCTGGCGCCGCCGCGCGGGCCGGCATGGACCGGCAGGCCGGCGGGCTTGTCGATGACAAGCACAGACTCGGTCTGGACCAGCACCTTGAGAGGGGCGCTGCCCCTCTCAAACTCTCCCGGCCAGGAACCTGAGGTTCCTGGACCTCCCATCACGCGGCCTTCGGCAACAGGCGGCTCGTCCGCTCCGCCCAGTCGAAATACAGGGCGCGCGCCTTCTGGCCGATCGGGCCGATCGGCAAGGCCCGACCCTCGAAGTTGGTGCAGTACTGCACCTTACCGAAATTGCCGGTGGCGAAGATCTCGTCGGCCTCGCGCAGCATCTGCGGGGTGATGACGCATTCCCGCGTCTCGATCCCCGCCGTCTTCAGCAGCCCCAGCACCCGCGACCGGGTGATGCCCGCCAGATAGGTGCCATTCGCCACCGCGGTCATCACCACACCGTCCTTGACCATCATCAGGTTGGAGGTGGCGAATTCGGCGACATTGCCCTCCGGGTCGCAGACCACGGCATTGTCATAGCCCTGCTGCCGGGCATAGCCGGCGGCCCGCGCCGAGTTCGGATACAGGCAGGACGCCTTGGCATCCGTCGGCGCCATGTCGGAAGCCGGCCGGCGGAACGGCGCCATGCAGGCGGAAAACCCCTTCGACACATCCGGCATCGGCGAATCATAGACCGACAGAATGAACTCGGTGCTCTCCGGGTCCGGCTGCGCGGCGCCGACGCCACGGCGGATGAAGAACATCGGGCGGATATACAGCTCCGCCTCCGGCCCCATCTTGGCCACGCCCTCGCGGCACAGCGCCTCGATCTGCTCGGCCGTCAGCTTGGCCTTCATCCCCATCGCCTGGGTGCTGCGGATCACCCGCTGGCAATGCAGGTCGAGGTCCGGCACCAGGCCGCGGATCGACCGCGCCCCGTCGAACAGGATCGAGCCCAGCCAGAAAGCGTGGTCCATCGGGCCCAGCACCTTGGGCTCCTCGGTCAGCCACTGCCCCTCGTGCCAAAACACGCCTGCCATGCTCGTTCCTCCCGCCTGTTGCGAAACCAGGGCGCCGAGACTGCCATGCACGCCAGGCCCGGTGAAGCCGCGCGGCACCACGATTTCGCGCAGGCTTCAGGGAACCAATCCCGATCCCATGGCGTGGAAATCAGCGCCTCACGCCACCATCGCCCCGCCGCGGATCTCCCGCAGCAGCTTGCGCCGGATCGCCTCGGCGAAGTCGGCATAGTCGGCGCAGCTCATGGCGAAGGCGCCGGGGCCGCCGATCACCTCGGCCTCGTAATGCGCCAGCAGGTCGGGCTCCTCGTTCAGCACGGCCAGGCCGTTGATGGTGACCCCGGCATTCACGCCGACATCGCGCACCGGCCCCGGCGCGCGGCCCTGGTTGTGCGCGCCATCCCCCGAGACATCGAGTGCCAGCCGCGTCGCCTCCGCCGGGCAGCGCGCCAGCAGCGCCAGCGCCGCCACCATCCCCGGCCCCAGCGCCGTGGCCCCCGGCTGCGGCAGGCGGGGGGCGTTGTCGAGCGCCTCCGCCAGGGCGCCGGCCGCCGCCTCGCCGTCGATGCGCGTCCAGGGGACCGCCACCTCGGCGCCGCTCGACCAGAACAGCACCGCCACCGCAACGGCGCCTTTCGGCCCAGCCGTGCAGGCGGCGACGATATCGCTTTGGCGGAAGGCGGCCGCCAGCCCGCCCACCATCAGGCCGAATTCCGAAAAATCGACGCTGGCCGAGACATCGACCGCCAGGCAGAGCGCCAGGTCCACCGGTTGCATGGCATTCCCCTTGCCTGGGCCCCTTCCCCGGGCCACCAGCGATTGAAGCCGGCGGCCCGCATCCTCATCTCCCGTGGCACAATGCGCGGCCCGGCGACAGGGGCCCGCCAGCCGCAGGGATGAGCGCGACAGGATGACGGGCCCCGCATGATCGATGGAGCGACGCTGCCGCAGGGCGGCGACCAAGGGGGCAGTCACCCGGGCTCGGATGAACGGGCGCCGATCACCCGCATCGTGGCCCAGGTCGCGGCCAGCTTCCCCGGCGAGCGCATCACCCTGGGCGAGATGACCGCCGCCTTCGGCGAGCGCAGCTTCGGCCTGCTGATCCTGCTGCTGTGCCTGCCCGGCATGCTGCCCGGCATGGCCAGCGTCTTCGGCCTGCCGATCCTGATCCTGGGCGTGCAGATGGGCATGGGCCTGACCACGCCGCGCCTGCCCGGCTTCATCGCGCGGCGCAGCATCAAGCGGACCGACCTGCTGCGGCTGGCAGGCGCCTCGTCCCGCTGGCTGCGGCCGGTCGAGCGCTTCCTGAAGCCCCGCCCCGGCTGGTTCACCACCCCCTTCGCCGAGCGCCTCGCCGGCTGGGCCGCCGCCTATGCCGCGCTGATGCTGATCCTGCCCGGTCCCGGCACCAATGGCCCGCCCGCCTTCGGCACCATCGTCATGGCGCTGGGCCTGGTCGAGCAGGACAGCCGCGTCATGGGCATCGGCCTGGGCCTGACCATCGCCGGCTGCCTCTTCGCCACCGGCGTGCTGGTGGCGCTGTGCCTGATGGGCGTCGCCGCTTTCAACTGGGTCGTCTAACGCGCCGCGCCCTTGAGCTTAGCGCGCCGCGCCGGGCACCCAGAGCGGATCCGCGCCACCGTTCAGCACCCGCGAGATGACGAACAGGTGGTCCGACAGCCGGTTCAGGTAGCGCAGCGCCACCGGATTGACCGGCTCCACCGCGGCCAGCGCCACCACCACCCGCTCCGCCCGCCGCGCGATGGTGCGCGCCAGATGCGCCTGGGCCCCGGCCGGCGTCCCCCCCGGCAGCACGAAGGAGCGCAGCGGCGGCAGGCCAGCATTCATCGCCGCCACCTCCGCCTCCAGCCGGGCGCATTGGCTGTCGGCCATGCGCAGCCGTCCTTCGGCGGCCAGGTCCGGCACGCAGAGATCGGCGCCCAGGTCGAAAAGATCATTCTGGATACGCGCCAGCATGGCATCCGGTTCGCCCGTGCTGTGCAGCCGCACCAGGCCGATCGCCGCATTGGCCTCGTCCACCGCGCCGATCGCCTCGATCCGCAGCGTGTCCTTCGCCACCCGGCTGCCATCGCCCAGCGAGGTCTGCCCGCCATCGCCGCCGCGGGTGGTGATGATGTCCAGTCGGACCATGGCCAAGCCTCCCTTACAGCACCAGCACGCCCTGGTGCTTCGCCTTGCCCTCGGGCTCGACATGGATGGTGATCACCGCGCTGCCGAGCGCCGCCTTCAGCGCCGCCTCGATCCGGTCGCAGATTTCATGCGCCTCCGCCACCCGCATCTCGCCGGGGACCACTAGGTGGAACTCGACGAAGGTGGTGCTGCCGGCATGGCGGGTCCGCAGGTCATGCGCCTCGATCGCGCCCTGGGCCTCCTGCGACACCAGGCCGCGGATGCGGGTCAGCAGCTCGGGCTCCACCGCCTCGTCCATCAGCCCGCCGACGCTGTCGCGCAGCAACCCCCAGCCGCTGAACAGGATGTTCACCGCTGTCAGCCCGGCCAGCAGCGGGTCGAACCACAGCAGCCCGGTGGCGGCCACGATGCCCACGCCGACCACCACGCCGCCCGAGGTCACCACGTCGGCCAGCAGATGCCGCGCATCGGCCAGTAGCGCCGGCGAGCGCAGCTTGCGCCCCTCGCGAAACAGCACCGCCGCCCAGCCGCCATTGATCAGCGTCGCCACCACCGAGATGGCCAGGCCCTGCACCGGCAGCGCCGGCGCCGAGGGCGCCTGCCAGGCATGCCAGGATTCATTCAGGATCAGCAGCGCGGCGAGCACGATCAGCACGCCCTCGAGCACGGCGGAAATATACTCGGCCTTGGCATGGCCATAGGGATGGTTGGCGTCCGGCGGCGCGGCCGCCAGCCGCACCGCGATCAACGCCGCCCCCGCCGCCGCGACATTGACGATGGATTCCAGCGCATCGGCCAGCAGCGCCACGCTGCCGGTCAGCCACCAGGCCAGCGCCTTCAGCCCCAGCACGCCGAGCGACACGACCACACTGCCGGCGGCGAGCTTCGTCGCACGGTTCATCCCACCATCATCCTGCGCTTGTCCGGCCCGCTTCATAAGCCAGGGCCGGGTGGGTCGGGAAACTGCAAAACAGCAGGGCTGTGCCGCTTGAGGTTGGGGCTTCAGCACAGGCCAGGGGAAGAGAAGATTTGAAGCAGGTCGGGGGAATGAATTCCCCCGAACCCCCATCTTTTTTCTGATCACCGGCTTTGACAGGGCCAGCACATCGACGGCGGCCACACCAGGGCATCACCGCGGGACGCCATTTTCACAAAATCAGCGCACCCTCACAGGTCGCGCTGACACTTGGCCGTTTCACGTACTGTCTCCACGTGGACACGGCAGTCTGACAGAAAAAAGAAGGGGTCCAGGGGAATTCATTCCCCTGGCCTGCCCGACTCTTAGACCGAAAAATACTTCGCCCGCGGATGGTGCAGGACAATGGCGCTGGTCGATTGTTCCGGGTGCAGCTGCCATTCGTCGCTGATCGACACGCCGATGCGTTCGGCGTTCAGCAGCTTCAGCAGCGGCGCCTGGTCTTCGAGGCGCGGGCAGGCCGGGTAGCCGAAGGAGTAGCGGCCGCCGCGATAGCCCTGGCTCAGCATCTTCTCCATGTCGCGGTCGTCGAAGGCGGCGTAGCCGAGCTCGGCGCGGATCCGCTTGTGGACGTATTCGGCCATGGCTTCCGCCATCTCCACCGACAGGCCGTGCAGGTAGAGATAGTCCTGGTAGCGGTTGCCCTCGAACCAGTCGCGGGCGATGTCGCTGGCCTTCTGGCCGACGGTCACCACCTGCAGCCCGATCACGTCGCGCGCCGCCGGGCCGTCATCGATGTCGCGCACGAAATCGGCGATGCAGTCGCCATCCGCCTTCGGCTGGCGCGGCAGGGTGAAGCGGCAGGCCTCGGTGATGCCGTCCTCCTCGAACAGCACCAGGTCGTTGCCCTGGCCAGCGCATTTCCAATAGCCGTAGATCGCCTGCGGCCGCAGGATCTTGTCCTGCTCGGCCAGCAGCAGCATGCGCTTCAGCACCGGGCGCAGCTCCTGCTTCGCCCAGCCGATGAAGTCGTCCAGGCTGCGGCCCTGCTTCCGGAAGCCCCACTGGAACTGGTACAGGCTGCGCTCGTTGATGAAGGGCACCACCGCCTTCGGGTCGGCCTCCACCACGCGGGCGCCCCAGAAGGGCGGCACCGGCACGGCTTCCTCCGCCGTCACCCGGTGGCGGCGCTCCCGGGCGTAGTTGACGTCGACGGGGGCGAAGCCGCGCGGATCGGCGGTGCCCAGCACGCGGGTGGTGTTCTTCGACTTGCCGGCGCGCTTCGACTGCAGCGCCGCCAGATAGCCGTCGAAATCCGGCCCCATCACCTTGTCCATCAGGTGCAGCCCGTCGAAGGCGTCGCGGGCATAGGCGACGCGCCCGGCCGCATTGCCGCCGCTGGCATAGGCCTGGACGCAATCATCTTCCACGAAGTTGCGGGTCAGCGCGGCGCCGCCCAGCAGCACCGGCACCTCGAGCCCCTGGCGGGCCATTTCCTCCAGGTTCTCGCGCATCACCACGGTCGACTTCACCAGCAGGCCGGACATGCCGATGGCATGCGCGCGGTGCTGCTTCACCGCCACCATCATATCCGCCAGCGGCACCTTGATGCCCAGGTTGACCACCTTGTAGCCGTTGTTGGTCAGGATGATGTCGACCAGGTTCTTGCCGATGTCGTGCACGTCGCCCTTCACGGTGGCGAGCACGATGGTGCCTTTCTCCTGGCCCTCGGCCTTTTCCATGTGGGGCTCGAGATAGGCGACGGCGGCCTTCATGGTCTCGGCCGATTGCAGCACGAAGGGCAGCTGCATCTTGCCGGCGCCGAACAGCTCGCCCACCACCTTCATGCCATCCAGCAGGATGCCGTTGATGATGTCGAGCGGCTTGATGCCGCGGGCCAGGGCATCGGCCAGCTCGTCGTCCAGCCCCTTGCGGTCGCCATCGACGATGCGGTCCTTCAGCCGGCCCTCGACGGTCTCGGCCTTCACCTTCTTGACCGAATCCGCGGCCTTCCGGCCGGCGAACATCTCCAGCAGCTTCTGCAGCGGGTCGTAATCCTCGGCGCGGCGGTCGAAGATCAGGTCCTCGGCGACCTTCACCTCCTCGGGCGGGATGCTGTGCAGCGGCTTGATCTTGGAGACATGCACGATGGCGCCGGTCATGCCGGCCTTCACCGCAAGATCCAGGAAGACGCTGTTCAGCACGTGCCGCGAGGCCGGGTTCAGGCCGAAGGAAATATTTGACAGGCCGAGGATGATCTGGATGTCGGGGAATTTCTGCCGGATCAGGCGGATGCCCTCCAGCGTCCATTCGCCCAGCTTGCGGTCGTCCTCGTTGCCGGTGGCGATGGTGAAGGTCAGCGGGTCGATCAGCAGGTCGCTCTGCGGCAGGCCATGCTTGTTGCAGGCGAAGTCGACCAGCCGCTCGGCGATGCGCAGCTTGTCCTCGGCGGTCTTCGCCATGCCGACCTCGTCGATGGTCAGCGCGATGACCGCGGCGCCGAACTTCTTCGCCAGCTTCAGCCGGTCCTCGGCCGCCTGCTCGCCATCCTCGAAGTTGATCGAGTTGATGATCGGCTTGCCGCCATGCAGCTTCAGGGCGGCCTCGATCACCGGCGTCTCGGTGCTGTCGATCACCAGCGGCGCGTTGACGCTGCCGGTGAAGCGGCGGACCACCTCGTTCATCTCGGCCATCTCGTCGCGGCCGACGAAGGCGGTGCAGATGTCGAGGCTGTTCGAGCCCTCGCCCACCTGCTCGCGCCCGATCGAGACGCAGGCGTCCCAGTCATGCGCCGCCTGCCGCTCGCGCCAGGCCTTGGAGCCATTGGCGTTGCAGCGCTCGCCGATGGAGAAGTAGGAATTCTCCTGCCGCAGCGTGGTCGCGCCATAGAGGCTGGCGACGGCGGGGATCCAATGCACCTTGCGCGCCACCGGGCTGGGGCGGAAGCGGCTGCCGCCGACCCGGCGCAGCATGGCGTCCAGCGCCTGGATATGCGGGGTCGAGGTGCCGCAGCAGCCGCCGATCAGGTTGACCCCGTCCTCGACGACGAAGCGCTCCATCCAGCTCGCCATCTCCTCGGCGCCGAGCGGATAATAGGTCTGGCCGTCGACCAGCTCCGGCAGGCCGGCATTGGGCTGCACCGAGACCAGGCCGGGCCAGTTGCGCGCCAGGTAGCGGACATGCTCGGCCATCTCCTGCGGGCCGGTCGCGCAGTTCAGCCCGATCAGCGGCACGTCGAGCGCCTGGATCACCGTGGTCGCGGCGGCGATGTCGGCGCCGACCAGCAGCGTGCCGGTGGTCTCCACCGTCACCTGCACGAAGATCGGGATGTCCTTGCCCGTCTCGCGCAGCGCGATCTTGGCGGCGTTGACGGCGGCCTTGATGAACAGCGTGTCCTGGTTGGTCTCGGTCAGCAGCGCGTCGGCGCCGCCGGCGATCAGCCCGCGGCACTGCTCGGTCAGCGCGGCTTCCAGGGTGTCGTAGTCGATATGGCCCAGCGTCGGCAGCTTGGTGCCCGGGCCAATATCGCCGATCACCCAGCGGTCACGGCCATCCGCGAAGCTCTCCGCCGCCTCGCGCGCCAGCTCGACCGACAGCTTGTTGATCTCGAAGGCCTTCGAGCCTAGCTCGAACTCCTCCAGCGTGATCGGCGAGCCGCCGAAGCTGTTGGTCAGCACCATGTCCGACCCGGCCTCGTAATAGCCGCGGTGGATTTCCCGCACGAGCTCGGGGCGCGAGAGGCACAGCACCTCGGTGCAGTTCTCCTTGCCCCAGTAGTCCTTCTCGACATCCAGGGTCAGCGCCTGGACACGGCTGCCCATGCCGCCGTCACACAGCAGCACGCGGTCACGAAGCGCTTCCAGCAGGGGCGGACGGGCCATGGGGCGGGGCCTTCTCTCTATCTCAGAAGTTCAAAGCAGGTTCGGGCAGGGCGACGACCGGCACGGACAGCCGCCGCGCCGGCCACAGCTTGACGGCCAGCGGGCCCTCCAGCGTCACCGGCGACAGCGGCGCGCAGCCGGCGGCGCCCATCCAGCCGGCCATGGCGGCATCGTCGAAGCCGGGCCAGCGATGCGCGAAGCCGGCCAGCAGCTCGCCACGGGCATGCGGCGCCAGGTCGACCACCAGCAGCAGCCCGTCGGGGCGCAGCAGCCGGGCGGCCTCGGCCAGCGCCGCGGCCGGGTCATCGGCGTAATGCAGCACCATCTGCAGCGTCGCGGCGTCGAAGCCGGCGTCCGGCAGCGGCAGGCGGTACATGTCGGCCAGCCGCACGCTGGCATTGGCGATGCCGCGCTCGCCCAGCCGCGCGCGGGCCAGCGCCAGCATCTCGCGGCTGGCATCCAGCCCCAGCAGCGCCTCGGCGCGCGGCGCCAGCACCTCCAGCAGGCGGCCGGTGCCGGTGCCGATATCGGCGATGCGGCCCAGCCGGCGCTCGCCGAAATGCGCCGCCATCTGGCCCAGCAGCGCCGCCTCGATGGCCGGGCCCGGCAGCTCCAGCGCGCGCATCTCGTCCCAGTCGGCGCCATCGCGGCGGAAGGCGTCGGAGGCCGCCCGCGCCCGCTCGGCGGCGATGCGCGCGGCGGCGCGGCGGTCGGCGGCGATGGTCACGTCATCCTCGGGCAGGCGGGCCAGCATCAGCCGGGCCAGGTCGGCCTCGGGCGGCAGCTGGAAATAGACATTGGCGCCCTCCGGCAGGCGGTCCAGCAGCCCGGCCTCGACCAGCAGCTTCAGGTGGCGCGACAGCCGCGGCTGGCTCTGGCCCAGGATGGCGCAGAGCTCGGTCACGCAGAAGGCGCCGCGGGCGCAGAGCGCCAGCAGACGAAGGCGGGTCGGTTCGGCGGCGGCGCGCAACTGCGCCAACAAGGGCTCCATGGGCTTGCGGATGACATAAAGACTTCTTTATGTCTAGCGTCATGCGCTGGTCCATCGATGCCCGAACCCCTCTCCGCCTGCTGGACGCGGCCCAGCTCCCGCCCGGCGCCACCGTGCTGGCCGAGGATGGCGCGCCGCTGCCGCCCGGCCTGGCGACGGTGGAACGCTTCGCCCCGCCGCCGCCGGGAGGCCACCCGATCGGCTGCGGCTGCTGCGCGCCGCGGGGCCAGGCCGCCGTGGCGCTGGACCGGCTGTTCCTGGGGCGGGTCCGGGGCAGCATCCCATGGTTCGACGAGGTCATCGCGGTGGCACACACCGAGGCCGGCAAGGCCACCATCCTGGCGGCGCTGGAAGACAGCGTGGTGGGGAGCAGGTTTAGATTCAGGGAAGAATGAGGAAAGGTCGGGGGAAGGAATTCCCCCGAGCCCCCATCTTTTTTCTGATCAACGGCCGTTGAGGGGCCAGCACATCACGGCTTCGCCGGATCGACGCTCACCCAGAAGGTGCCCTCGAAGGGCATCGCCGCGAAACGCGCGTTGATCGCCGCCAGGGTCGCCGCTGGGTCGAGGTCAGGGAACAGATCAGGTCGGGTCCAGCGCGCCATGGCCTCGAAGGCCAGGATGTTCAGCGGCACGGCGTTGAAATGGTTCCAGATGCCATGCACCCGGCCGTTGCGCGCGGCGCTCAGGCTGGACAGGCCGGCGCCACGCACCACCTGGGCCAGCGAGGCGCGGGCCTGCTCGCGCGTCACGCCCGGGCCGATGGTGAATTCGCGGCGCGGCAGGCCGGTGGTGACATAGACCTCCGGGTCCTGCGCCAGCACGCTTTCCAGATACATGGTGCCGCCCAGGCCGGCGGGCGGCAGCACCTCGGCGCCGATGTTGCGGACGCCGAGCGCGCCCACCAGGCTGCCCAGCCCGCCATTGTTCCAGACCCAGCAGCAATCGGTGCTGCCGCCGAAGGCCTGCAGCAGGACGCGGGGGCGCGGCTCCGGCTTTTCCGCCACGCGCGCCCGGATGGCGGCGACGCGCTGCTCGTAGAACGCCGAGAAGGCCTCGCCCTGCTCCTCGCGGCCGATCGCCTGGCCGAGCGCGCGCATGCTGCGCGGCGTGTTGGCCAGCGGGTCGTCGCTGAAGTTCAGCACCAGGGTCGGCACGCCGGCATCCTGCAGCCGCTGGATGACCAGGCGGCCGGCCTCGGACCAGGCGTGCCAGCCGCTCATCAGCGCCAGGTCCGGGCTGGCCGACAAGGCATGCTCCAGCGAGACGCCGGCGCCGCCGTTGTCGCCGATCAGCGGGATCGTGCCCAGGCGGGGGAAGCGGCGCTCATAGGCCTCGGCCATCGGCGGGTTGACCCGCTTCAGGTCGTTGGCCCAGGCGGCGACCAGGCTGACCGGGTCGGGGTGCAGCAGCGACAGCGGGATCAGGTTGAAGCCGCTGCCCAGCAGGATGCGGGTCGGCGGGCGCGGGATGGTGACGGTCCGCCCGGCGGCGTCGACCACCTGGCGCGGCCAGGATCCGGCAGGGGCCGGCACGGGGGAAATTCCAGCGGCGCTCTGCGCAGCGGCGGGGGGCGCCGGGGCGCAGAGCAATGCCAGCAGCGCGCCGTGGGCTTGGAGGAGGCGACGGCGCCGCATGGGGCGGAATAGGCGCGAATGAGAATGAGTGTCAACAACGGGCCGCGTATGACGGATCCGTGAAAAAAGCTGGTCAAAACCGAAGGTCATGCGGCGCCGCGATCCTGGCTGGACGGGCCGCAGAGTGCCCCCGGCGGCGGCTTGTGACCAGTCCCGCCGGCGCTGGCGCAAACGTGTCGCGGGCGTCACGGGAAGGTGTCGGCGGGTGCCTCGCTTCCGCCATGCCGGGCGGCATGATCCGGGCCATTCCCAGCCGCAAGGAATCCGGACCCCATGCGTCTTCTCCTCCTGACCCTGCTGGCCGCCGGCATCGCCGGGCCCGTGGCCCAGGCCCAGCAGTCGCGCGACCTGTTCGAGCGGGCCATCGGCAATGCCGGGGCGGCACCCGCGCCCACGCCCCCCGCGGGTGGCCGCGGGATGTTCGGGGTGCCGCTGGGGCCCCAGGCAGCACCGGCGCCTGCCCCGGCGCCCGGGGCCGCGATGGTCACCACCTACCAGGCGACGCCCGAGGTGACGCGGCAGGTGCGGGAGCAGTTTTTGGGCTGGGTGCAGCAGCGCTCGGGCGCCGAGACGGCCGGGCAGATGCGCCAGGTGATGGAGCAGCAGGATGTGCTGGCGCTCTGGGCGCAGCAGGTGGCGACGGACGGGCTGAAGCCCGGCGACGTGGTCGATGCGCTGACCGCCTATTGGGTGCAGAACTGGCAGATGGCGCATGGGGTGGAGGAGACCACGCCAGCGCAGGTGATGGGGGTGCGGGCGCAGGTGGCGCCGCTGCTGGCCCGCAACGAGGCCTTCGGCAAGATGGACGACGCCCAGCGGCAGGAGATGGCCGAGATGTTCATCTACAACCAGTTTCTGCAGGGCAGCGCCTGGGTGATGGCTGGCCAGCAGAACAACCCGGCCCTGAAGACGCAGCTGGGCGAGGCGGCGGTGCAGCGTTTCCGCACCGAGATGAGCATCGACCTGCGGGCCCTGCAGTTGACGGATCGGGGTTTCGTGAAGCGGAGCTAAATGAAAGGCGGGGTCCGGGGGGATACTATCCCCCCGGCCTTCGCTTGCTTAATGGGCTTCCGCCCAATTGGCCCCGAACCCGATCTCGGCCTTCAGCGGCACCCGCAGTTCCGCGACGCCCTCCATCACGACCCGGACGCATTCAGCGGTCGCCGTGACCTCACCCTGCGGCACTTCGAACAGAAGTTCGTCATGCACCTGCAGCAGCATGCGGGCCGAGAGGTTGGCGGCCTTCAGCGCTGCCGGCATGCGCACCATGGCCCGCTTGATGATCTCGGCGGCGCCGCCCTGGAAGGGGGCGTTGATCGCCGCGCGCTCGGCATTGCCGCGGCGGGCCTGCTCCTTGGCCTGGATGCCGTCGATCCACAGGCGGCGGCCGAAGGGGGTCATGACGTAGCCGGTCTCGCGGGCTTCCGACTTCAGCCGCTCCATCTCTTCCAGGATGCCGGGATACTGGGAGAAATAGGCGTCGATGATGCCGCGCGCCTCGCCGGGGGAGATGCCCAGGCGGGCCGCCAGGCCGAAGGCCGACATGCCGTAGATGATGCCGAAGTTGATGGTCTTGGCGCGGCGGCGGGCTTCCTTGTCCACCTGGTCGCGCGGCAGGCCGAAGATGTCGGAGGCCGTGCGGCTGTGGATGTCCTCGCCCTTCTCGAAGGCGTCGCGCAGCGAGGGCACATCGGCCAGATGGGCGAGCAGGCGCAGCTCGATCTGCGAATAGTCGGCCGCCAGCAGCACATGGCCCGGCTCGGCGACGAAGGCGCGGCGGATGCGCACGCCTTCCTCCGAGCGGATCGGGATGTTCTGCAGGTTCGGCTCGGTCGAGGACAGCCGCCCGGTCGAGGTGATGGCCATGGAGAAATCGGTGTGGACGCGGCGGTCGCGCGGGTCGATCTGCGCGGCCAGGCCCTCCACATAGGTCGATTTCAGCTTGGCCAGCTGGCGCCAGTTCATCACCTGACGCGGCAGCTCATGGCCGCGGGCGGCAAGGTCTTCCAGCACGGCGGCGTCGGTGCCCCAGGCGCCGGCCTTGCCGCGCTTGCCGCCCGGCAGTTTTTGTTCATCGAACAGGATCTCGCCCAATTGCTTGGGGGAACCCACGTTGAAGGGCTTGCCGGCGAGCGTGTGGATCGCCTGCTCCAGCACCACCATGCGCTGGGAGAAATCCTCGCCGATGCGGGCCAGCTCGGCGCCGTCGACCTTGATGCCGGCCAGCTCCATCTCGCGCAGCACGGCGACCATGCGGCGCTCGACCTGCTCGTAGAGGGTCAGCGCCTTCTGCGGCAGCAGCTTCGGCCGCAGCGCCTGCCACAGCCGCAGGGTGACGTCGGCATCCTCGGCGGCATAGGCGGTGGCCTTGTCCATCGCCACCTGGGTGAAGGGGATGCGGGCGCGGCCGGTGCCGGTGACCTCGTCGAAGGAGATCGGGCGGTGGCCGAGATGGCGCAGCGACAGCTCGTCCATGCCATGGCCGTGGCGGCCGGCATCCATGCTGTAGGAGATCAGCATGGTGTCATCGACCGGGGCCAGGGCCAGGGCGCCATGCTCGGCGCGGCCCAGCACCTCGAGGTCGAACTTGGCGTTGTGCAGGATCTTCAGGACCGAAGGGTCGGCCAGCAGCGGGCGCAGCGCGTCCACCGCTTCGTCCTGGGTCATCTGCGGCGGCGCGACGGGCGCTTCCTGCAGCATGTCGCCGGTGCCGGGCGGGGGCCCATGGCGCAGCGGGATGTAGCAGGCGCGGCCCGGGGCCACGGCCAGCGAGATGCCGACCAGGTTGGCGTTCAGCGCGTCCAGCCCGTCGGTCTCGGTGTCGATGGCGAGCAGGCCGGAAGCCCGCGCCTCGGCGACCCATTGCGCCAGGACTGAAGGGTCGGAGATCGTCTCATAGGGGCCGAAGGGCGCGGCCTCGGTCGAGACCGGCTCGGGGGCAGCGGCCTCAGGCTGCAGGCCGGGCAGCTGGAAGGCCTGGCGCGGGCGGCTGACCGGGGCCGATTCGGGGGCGGTGTCGCCGTCGAGGCCCATGCGGTGCAGCATCGAGCGGAAGCCCTGCTCGCGCAGGAAGCCGGACAGGCGCGTGGGCTCCGGCGCGCGGGCCAGCAGCGCGTCGATCGGCGAGGGCAGCGGGCAGTTCTCGTCCAGCAGCACCAGGCGGCGGCTGATGCGCGCCAGCTCGGCATTGGCCAGCAGCGCCTCGCGCCGCTTCGGCTGCTTGATCTTGTCGGCCGCCGCCAGCAGGCCCTCGAGGTCGCCATATTCCAGGATCAGCTGGGCGGCGGTCTTGATGCCGATGCCGGGCACGCCGGGCACATTGTCGGTGCTGTCGCCGGCCAGCGCCTGGACATCGACCACCTTGTCCGGGGTGACGCCGAACTTCTCCAGCACCTCGGGCTCGCGGATCGGCTTCTGCTTGATCGGGTCCAGCAGCTGCACGCCGGGGCGCACCAGCTGCATCAGGTCCTTGTCGGAGGAGACGACGGTGACCTGGCCGCCGGTCTCGACGAAGGCCTTGGCATAGCCCGCGATCAGGTCGTCGGCCTCGAAGCCGTCCAGCTCGACGCCGGCGACGCCGAAGGCCGCGGTGGCCTCGCGGATCAGCGCGAACTGGGGCACCAGCTCCGGCGGCGGCTCAGGGCGGTGCGCCTTGTAGTCGGGGTAGAAATCGCTGCGGAAGGTTTTCCGCGAGGTGTCGAAGACCACGGCGATATGGCTGCCGACATGCTTGGTCAGGAACTGGCCCAGCATGTTGGAGAAGCCGAAGACCGCATTGACCGGCACGCCATCCGGCCGGGTCATCGGCGGCAGGGCGTGGAAGGCGCGGAAGATATAGCCCGAGCCGTCGATCAGGATCAGATGCGGCTGCGCCTCGGCCGTGGCGCCGCTGCCGGCGGCGGCGTTGGGCGCCGCCCCGTCCAGCAGGTCGGCGGCCGCCGGAACTTCAGTGATGGTCGCCGCCACCGGCACCGTCCTGCAGGATGAAGGTGCGCGAGCAATAGGGGCAGGTGACCTGCTTGTCCTCGATGCGCAGCGAGACGCCGGGATGGCCGAGGGCGCCGCCGCCACCGTCGCAGGTGACCACCCGGCTGGTGACCTCCTGGGTGTCGACCGGCGTCACGCCGGGGGTGGCTTTCGGGGTGTAGCCCGTGAGGTTCGGATCGCGCATCGGGGGGAGGTCCCGTCATCTGGCCAGTAGGGCCTCGGACCATAAAGCCAGCGCCGCCCGGCCGCCAGGGTTGACACCATGGTCGACGGTGGCGCGGCCCCGGAAGCGGAGCCTTGGCGTTTGTTGCGATTTTGCAGCGAGCCATTGCAGCGGCGCGGCCGGCAAGGCTATGCGCTTGAAGATGCTGCATCGCACCCGCCGCGCCGCCCGCGCCCTGGCCCTCGCCTCCCTGCTGGGCGCCGCCGCCTGCGCGCCGCGGGTCGAGCCCGCCGGCCCCGTGGTCACCGCGCCCCTGCTGCAGGAGGAGGCGATCCTGGCCGCCGACGGCGCCGCGCTGAAGCTGCGCCGGCGCGACCCGCCGCCCGGCGTGCCGGTGCGCGCCGTGCTGCTGGCGCTGCACGGCTTCAACGACCATTCCGGCAATTTCCTGCAGGACGGTTTCGGCCGCCTGGCCGAGGCGGGGGTGCTGACCTACGCCTATGACCAGCGCGGCTTCGGCGCCTCGCCGGGGCGGACGCTCTGGGCGGGGGCGGAGAGCATGGCGGCCGACGCCGCGACCGCGCTGCGCCTGCTGCGCGCCCGCTATCCGGAGACGCCGCTGTTCCTGATCGGCGAGAGCATGGGCGCCTCGGTCGCCGTGCTGGCGGCCACCGCCCAGCCGCTGCCGGTGGACGGGATGATGCTGATGGCCCCCGCCTTCTGGTCGCGCGCCGAGATCGGGCCGGTCGCGGTCGGCGCCTTCTGGCTGCTGGCGCATACCCTGCCGGCGCTGGCCTTCCCGCCCGGCGCCGGCAGCATCGTCGCCAGCGACAACGAGGAGGCGCTGCGCCGCTTCGGCCGCGACCCGCTGACCATCAAGGACACCCGGATCGACGCCGCCTGGGGGCTGCTGGACCTGATGGACCGGGCCAGCCTGAACCTGCCCGGCTGCTGCGGCGTGCCGACCCTGGTGCTGCAAGGCGCCAAGGACCGCGTGGTGCCGCCCGAGGTGACCCAGGGCCAGCTGGCGCAGATGCGCCCCGACACCCGGCTGGCGCGCTACCCCAACGGGCTGCACCTGCTGCTGCGCGACAGCATCCGCGACCAGGTGGCTGACGACATGCTGGCCTGGATGCTCTCCGCCCGGGCGCCGCTGCCGTCGGGGGCCGACCAGGTGGGCGCCGCCTGGCTGGGGCGGCCGGCCGAGCCCACGCCGTCGCTGGCCGGGCCGGCGGCGGAGGTGGCGCGGGCGCCGGGCGGCTAGGCCTTCCGGCGATAGCGCAGCGCCAGCGTCCCCGTCTCGAAGGCGCGGTTTTCTTCCAGTTTCCAATCGTCGAGGCGGTCGTCGGTCGCGAAGAGGCGCCGGCCGCCGCCGACGGTGACCGGGAAGATCATCAGCCGCAGCTCGTCGACCAGGCCCCCCGCCAGCAGCGCCTGGGCCAGCCGCCGGCTGCCGGACAGCAGCAGCGGCCCCTCGGCGGCCTCCTTCAGCGCCGCGATGGCCGGCAGCAGCGGGCCCTCGACCCGGCGCGCCCCCTGCCATTGCAGCGGCGCGGCGTCGCGGGTGACGACGTATTTCGGCATGGCGTTCATCCGCGCGGCGAAGGCGCCCTCCGCCTGGCGCCAGCCTTCCAGGAAGGAGGCGTAGGTGACGCGGCCGAGCAGCAGCGCGCCGGCCGCCTCGGCCTCCGCCTGCTTGAAGGCGATTTCCTCAGGCCCCATGCAGCGCCCGGCCCAGCCGGTATGCGGATGGCCGGGCTCGCCGCCCGGCGCCTCCATCACGCCATCCAGCGTCAGCAGCGTGGTCAGGATGATCTCGGCCATGCGCGGGTCCCCGTTGCTTGCAGGTCGATACCACGCGACGCGGCCGGGAGCGAAACGAGCCCGGCCAAGCCGCGGTTCGCCCAGGGGAATGCGAATGGCGGCCAGGGGGCGGCTTGACCACCGCCAGGGGCTTTGTGACCCTCGCCGCTTCCCCGTCCCGCAGGAGACCGCCGGTGGCCCGCACGCTGATTCGCGCCTCGCATATCATCGCCTACCAGGATGGCGGGCACCGCCACCTGAAGGACGGGGTGGTGGTCTATGAGAACGACACCATCATCCATGTCGGCCGCGACTTCGAGGGCGAGGTCGACCACACCATCGACGCCACCGGCAAGCTGGTCACCCCGGGCTTCATCAACACCCACGCGCATCTGTCCGAAAGCCCGCTCGACAAGAGCTTCGTCGAGGATCGCGGCCCGCGGCAGTTCTACCTGTCCGGCCTGTTCGAGTTCCTGACCGCCCGCGACGGCGCCATCACCGACGCCGCCCGCCGCGCCTGCATCGCCTATTCGATGCCCGAGCTGCTGCGCACCGGCACCACCACCATCATGGAGATCGGCTGGCATGGCGACGTGGTCGCCGAGCATGCCGAGCGCGTCGGCCTGCGCGCCTATATCGGCCAGGGCTACCGCTCCGGCCGCTGGCTGACCGCCAACGGCCGCACGGTGGAATACGAGTGGCTGGCGGATGACGGGCTGGCCGGCTTCAACGACGCGGTGTCCTTCGTCGAGAAGGTGGAAGGCCGCGCCAATGGCCGCATCAAGGGCTTCCTGACGCCCATGCAGATCGACACCTGCTCGGAGGCGCTGCTGAAGCGCTCGGCCGATGCGGCCCGCGACATGAAGCTGCCGCTGGCGCTGCACGTCTCGCAGTCGGTCCCCGAATTCCACGAGATGACCCGCCGCAACGGCTGCACCCCCATCGAGTGGCTGCAGAAGATCGGGTTTCTTTCGGAACGCTGCATCCTCGGGCACTGCATCATCCCGGGCGAGAGCTCCTGGGCCAACTACCAGGCCGACGACATCGGCATCCTGGCCGATAGCGGCGCCAACGTGGCCCACGCCGTCTGGGTCTTCGCCCGCCGCGGCATCGCGATGGAGAGCTTCGCCCGCTACCAGGCGCGCGGCGTCAACATGACCATCGCCACCGATACCTGCCCGCAAAGCATGATCGAGGCGATGCGCTGGACCTCGGTCTGCTCGAAGATCGTCGACCGCCGCACCCAGGTCGCGACCGCGGCCGACGTGTTCAACGCCGCCACCCTGAACGGCGCCAAGGCGCTGGGCCGCGAGGATATCGGCCGCGTCAGCGTCGGCGCCAAGGCCGACCTGCTGATCTGGCAGGGCGAGAGCATGTTCATGACCCCGCTGCGCGACCCCATCCGCAACCTGGTCTTCTCGGCGACGGCGGAAGACCTGCAGACCTCGATCATCGACGGCCGCACGGTGATGGAGAACGGCATCGTCCCCGGCTACGACCCGATCGAGCTGGGCCGCGAAGTCCAGAAGGGCGCCGAAGCCATGTGGGCAGGCATGAAAGAACGCGACTGGGCCGGCCGCGATATCGAGACGCTGTCGCCGTCGTCGTTCCCGGCTTTTGCGGGCTGAAGCGAAGGGGATGGGCAGGTCGGGGGAATGAATTCCCCCGAACCCCCTTCTTTTTTCTGATCACCGGCCGACGCGGGACCAGCGCTTCAACGAAGCCGACACCAGGGCATCACGGCGGGACGCATTTTCATATAATCAGCGCCCCCTCACAGGTCGCGCTGACTCTTGGCCGTTTCACGTACTGTCTCCACGTGGACACGGCAGTCCGAAAGAAAAGGGAATTCATTCCCCTGGCCTTGCCTCTTATGCTTTTAGAGCCTTCATCCCTGCCTTGATCGTCCCGGCCAAAACTTCGGCGCTGTTCTTCAAAGCCTCGGTCTCGACGTTGTCCAACGGTGGAAGCAACGGCTTCGAGGCCCCAGCACGCCCCAATACATGCGGCAGGGAGATGCAGGTCTCTGCCACGCCCAGCAGCTCGGGCATGTAGGTCGAGACGCTGAACACCGAGTTTTCCGCCAGCGCAAGGGCGCGGACCAGGCGGGCGATGCAGCCGCCAATGCCGAAATTCGACACCCCCTTGCCTTCCTTGATGCGGTAGGCGGCGGTGCGCACGTCTTCCGCGATCTGCGCCTTCATCGCGGCGTCGATCGGGCGGCCGATCTGGGCCGCGAAATCGACGATGGGCAGGCCACCGATCTGGGCGCTGGACCAGTGCAGCACCTCTGAGTCGCCATGCTCGCCGAGGACGGAGGCATGGACGGAGCTCGGCGCGACTTCAAGGTGGCGGGCCAGGCGGTCGCGGAAGCGGATCGAATCGAGGGCGCAGCCGGTGCCGATGGCGCGGCCCGGCGCCATGCCGAAATGGCGGACCGCGATGGCCGGCATCACGTCCACCGGGTTGGTGGCGAAGAGCAGGATGGCCTCCGGCGCCACCTTCAGCACTTCCTCGATGATATGGCCGACGATGCGGATGTTCTGGCCCAGCAGCTCCAGCCGGGTCTGGCCGGGCTTCAGGCTGGCGCCGGCGGTGATCACCACCACCTGCGCCCCGGCCAGGTCGGCATAGTCGCCCTGGTGCACGCGGGCGGCGGAGCCGAAGGCGGCGGCATGGCCGATATCGGCGGCCTCGCCCGCGGCGCGGGCCTCGTCCAGGTCGACCAGGACGATGTCGCCGATGCCGGAGGTGGCGGAGAGCAGATAGGCGGCGGCGGCGCCGACCTGGCCGGCGCCGATGATGCCGATATGCGCAGCCATCACAACACTCCCATCATCGGCCAGATGGTGGCCGAGAGCAGCAGGATCAGCGCGAAGCCGGCGATGGTGACGATGATGCCGACCTTGGCGAACTGGGTCATGGCGAAGGCGCCGGTGCCGTAGCACAGCATGTTCTGCGGCGCGTTGGTCGGCAGGATGAAGCCGAAGGAGACGACGAAGCTCTGGATCAGCACGATGCCGAAGGCGGTGTTGGCCGGCACCGGCAGGGTCTGGCTGAAGGCGATGACGATCGGGATCAGCGTGCTGGCCAGCCCCGTCGCCGAGGCGAAGCCCAGATGCAGCACGATGCTGAACAGCGCGAGCGCCCCGATCACGGCGACCACCGGCAGGGACTCGAGCCCAAGCTGGCCGAGGGTGACCTGCGCCAGCCACCCCGCCGCCCCGGTGCGCGACAGCAGCGTGCCGAGCGAGATCGAGGCGGCGAAGAGCACCACGGTGCCCCAGGGCACCAGCTTTTCCGCCTGGGCCCAGTGCATGACGCCGATGCGCGGCATCAGCAGCAGGGCGATGCCCAGCTGGGTGGTGGTGGTGGTGTCCAGCGGATGCAGCATGCCCTCGGTCGACCACAGCAGCAGCAGCAGCACGGCCACCGCGATCAGCCGCTTCTCCGGCGCCGTCACCGGGCCCAGCGCGTCGAGCTGCGCCTGCAGGCGGGGGGCGGCTTCCTCGGCGCTGGGCACCTGCGGCCGCAGCAGCCAGAGCGAGACCAGGAACAGCACCAGGCTCATGCCCAGGGTGAAGGGCAGCGCGGTGATGAACCAGCCGCCCCAGGTCACGCTGTGGCCATAGGCGCCCTGCATGAAGTTCAGGCTGATCAGGTTCTGCGCCGCACCCGTCTTCACCGCGATGTTGAAGATCGAGCAGGCCTGGGCGGTGACGATCATCAGGGTCGCGCCGAGCGAGCTGGCCACCGGCAGGCCCAGGGCGGCGGTGATGCCCACCATGATCGGGATCACCGCGCCGACGCGGGCGGTGGCGGACGGGATGAACAGCGCGAGGACGAAGCCCACGATCATCGCGCCGACCGTCAGCCGCGCCGGCGAGATGCCCACCCGGCTCATCACCAGCAGCGCCACCCGCTTGTCGAGGCCGGTGTGCTTCAGCGCCACCGCCAGGAACAGCGCGGCGGCCACCAGCAGCACGGCGGTCGAGGAAAACCCGCCCAGCATGACGGTCAGCGCGTCGGCGGAGGACATCGGCCTGGCGCCGCCGGTCAGCGGCTTGCCCATCAGTCCGACCACGGCGGCGCCGGTCAGGATGACGGCGGAGGTCGCCGGCGAGACGCATTCGCTGATCCACAGCGTGATCACCAGCGCCAGCAGGGCCAGCGCCACCTGGCCGGAGGCGGACAGCCCGGCCGGCGTCGGCAGCAGCAGCACCGCGATATAGAGACCAACGGCCAGCAGCAGGAAGCCCAGCTTGCGGTTGGAGCCGGGCTCGGGGCCGGAGGCGATGGGCGGCGAGGTGCTGTCCGGCACCGCCAGGGGGTTCACCCCTGGCTGCTGGCTGGCGGGGGTGGGGGCGGCGGTCGACATGCGCGGTCCTTCACGGTCTGCGTCCCGGGAAGGTCGCCGTCGCCTTCCGGGGCCGGCGGCCGTTCCCGGCCTGCGGCGCAGGGTGGCGCATCACGCTGACCGTCGCCTTGACCCTGATCAAGCCGGAGCCAGGCGATCGCGGAACCGGTGACGTGACTGTGATGGTACCGTAAGGATATCCGCCTCGGCGGGGGAGAAAATGCTGCCGGGACGGGACCTTGGACCGCTTTTGCGGCGGCCGCCGTCCCGGCAGGAAGGCTCAGCGGCTGACGCTGTTCATCTTGTCCAGCAGGGCCGAGGCGGCGGTGACGCAGGCCTGCATCGTCTCGTTCTCGGCGCAGCGGACGGAGATGCTGGTCTCGCCCCGCTCCAGCTTGAACGAGGCGCCGCGCGGCGGCGGCGGTGGGCGATGGCCGAAGCCGGGGCCGCCATCAGGGCCACCATGGGCGAAGCGCGGCGGCGGGCCGGGGGGACGGCCAGGGCCACCGGGACCGCCCATGGGACCGCCCGGCGGCGGCGGCGGCGGGGTCGCGGCCTGGCCCTGCGGCGCGGCCGGCGGGGTGGCAGTCTGGGCCACGGCCAGGCCCGAGGCGCCCAGCAGCAGCGCTCCGGCCCCGAGCATCAGCATCTTGCGCATGGCATTCCTTTCGTTCTGGGGCGGGCCGATCCTGGCCCGCCAGGGGGAAAAGACTAGCCAGGGGCTTCGTTTCAGTCCCCCGCGATGAAGCAACGAAGTCTTGCACGCGGCGCAAAAGCCCTTGCGGCTTCGTGACTGGCCCGGCGCCGGCGGGCGCCGCATGGCTGGGGCGTAACCTCGAGGGAAACGCCCCGCATGCCGCAGCCGTCCCCGGCCCGCCGCGGCGCCGTGCCGACGACCGGCGCCGCGCCCCCACCGCCGCTGCTGGAGCCAGGCTTCACGGTGACGCGCGCCGACCAGCTGGCCGGGCACCGGCTGTCGCTGCGGGCCCAGGCGGATGCGCTGTCGACCGGCCTGGGCGGCGCGCTGCTGGGGGGGCTGGTGATGCTGGCCGCGGTGCTGCACCTGCAATCGGGCGAGACGCCGCTGTGGAAGGGCACCCACCCGCATGGCCGCAATGTCGTCGTGCTGGCGCTGCTGCTGGTGCTGGCCGCGGCGCTGGGCTGGCTGGCCGAGGCGCGGCTGCGCCCCTGGCTGATCCGCTGGCTGGTCGGCCGGCAATTGGGGCGGATGCTGCCCGCCGGCGCGCCCGAGCCCGCGGCCCGGCTGCGCATCGGCGAAGCGTTCCTCGAATGGCAGGATGACGGGCGGCGGCTGCGCTACGAGGCCGCCCTGCTGCGCGGCATGATCGAGGGGCGCGACCAGCTGGTGCTGCGCTTCGGCTTCGGCATCCTGCTGGTCCTGCCGCGCGCCGGCCTGGACCCGGCCGCGCTGGAGCGGCTGCGCGACTGGGTCTCCCGCCACGCCCGGGGGCCGATGTGGTGAGCCGGCTGTCGGTCGAATGGCGGGCCGAGGACCAGGCGCGGTTGCTGGCCCTCGATGCGGCGCGGCACCTGCCGATCGCGCTGCCGACGGCAATTTCCCTGTTGCAGGGCGTCTGGCTGGCGGCGCTGGCGGTCGCCAGCCTGCGCGTCGTCGACGGGCTGCTGCGGCATCTGGGAGAAAAGCCCTCGCTGTGGCGGGCGCCCGAGCCCTTCGAGCTCTGGGTTGCCGGCGGCATCCTGGCGGTGGCCGGGCTGATCGCCATGCTGCAGCAGGCGCGGCCGCGGGCCTCGATGCGGCGGATCCTGGCGCCCTATGCCGCCGACGCCGCGCGGGAGCCGCTGTTCGGCAGGGTCGAGGTCACGCTGGAACCCACCCGGCTGACCTGCCGCGGCGAGGGTTTCTGCTGGGTCTTCGAGCGCGCCGCGCTGGACAGCCTGGAGGTGCTGCCGGAGCTGCTGGTGCTGCGCTTCGGCCCGGCGCTGCAGGCGATGGCCCTGCCCTTGCCGAAGCGCGATCTGACCGAGGCGCAACAGGAAGAGATCCGCGCCTGGGCCACGCCCTCCGCGGCCCAGCGGGCCGCGGAGAACTGACAAAAATCACTTCTCGACGAAGGCCTTCTCGATCACGTAGTGGCCGGGGCGGTTGCCGGCGCCTTCCTTGAAGCCCTTCTCCTCGAGGATGGCCTTCATCTCGGCCAGCATCTCCGGGCTGCCGCAGAGCATGACGCGGTCATCCTCGGTGGAGATCGGCGGCAGGCCGATATCGGCCTCCAGCTTGCCCGAGCGGATCAGGTCGGTGACCCGCCCCTGGTTGCGGAACGGCTCCCGCGTAACGGTCGGGTAGTAGACGAGCTTGTCGCCGACCAGCTCGCCCAGCAGCTCATGGTCGTGGATCTCGGTGGACAGGAAGTCCTGGTAGGCGAGCTCCTTCACCTCGCGCACGCCATGCACCAGCACGACGCGCTCGAAGCGGTCGAAGACCTCCGGGTCCTTGACCAGCGCCATGAAGGGGGCGAGGCCGGTGCCGGTGCCCAGCATCCACAGCGTCTTGCCCGGCAGCAGGCTGTCCGGCACCAGCGTGCCCACCGCCTTGCGGCCGATCAGCACCTGGTCGCCCGGCTTGATGTGCTGCAGCCGGCTGGTCAGCGGCCCGTCCGGCACCTTGATCGACAGGAACTCGAAGAAGTCGTCATAGGCGGCGCTGGCCATGGAATAGGCGCGCAGCAGGGGCTTGCCGTCCACCATCAGCCCGATCATCGCGAATTGTCCGGCCTGGAAGCGGAAGGCGGGATCGCGCGAGCAGCGGAAGGTGAACAGCCGGTCCGTCCAGTGATGGACGTGATCCACCGTCTCGGTGAAGAAGGCGGCGTTGGCGGGCGGCGGCGTGGCGTTCATCGGCGGAACATCGTCTCGTCTCTGCGCGGTACAAGCGCTCCCCGCCGGGGAGGCAGGAAATGCGATGGGCAAATGCGCGGGGGCAGGCGGCACGGCTTGCGCGGCGGCGGGGTTGCGGTCCAGCCTCGGCCTATCATGACAAGCCCCGACCGCGCCACTGCCGCCCCCGCACCCCAGACC
>NZ_CACSJM010000051.1 GCF_902706185.1 Roseomonas sp. 18066
TATAAGGGACAGGGGGGGGGGACGGCGGCGCGGGTTCGCACGCGGGCACGATGACGGCGTCCGACAGCATCGCGCCGAGCTCCTGGCTATCCGTGGCCCGGGTGCCGAAGGCGCTTTCAGCTCGCTGACGCCCTGACCATGTTGTTGAGCGGAAGGCGCTGGCCGGAGATGGGCCGGCAGCGTCGTTCACGGCCGGCGCGGCGCGTCGTTGTCGACAGGCTTCATGGTGCGCGGCGAGCTCCAGAGGGATTTCTGCTTCGACCACACTGCCGCTCCTCATCTGGAAGAGCCACACGAAGTGGTTCTTCTAAGGCCGCCGCAAGGTTGTCGCCGCAGCCGCCTCGAAGCGGCCAATGGCCTGATCGCCGGCAGCCCGGTGTGGTGAGCCTTCGGCATGCCGGGCGAGGTGAGGCGAGTTCTGCGAGCAACGGATGCGACCGCCTCGATAAGACCGAATGCCTCCTCTGCACCGCCCGCTTTCCAGCGACGACGGCGATGGCCGCCAGGAGCGAAGCTGGGTAGCCAGCGTCGGGGAATTCCAGCTTCGGGAGGGCCAGATTCGGGGAGTTAATGGCCCGCTCGCGCCACAGGCCGGCTGGAACAACTGTCGAAGGCATGCTGATCTCGATGCCCTGATCGACCTTCGGCCATCGTGGCGGAGCGAGGGCCGCCAGCCGGCCTCGCTGTCCCTGGGGGCTGAAGCACGCTCACCATGGTTGTCGGCCCACGCCGCCTGACGCCCTGCAGCAGGGCGCCAATTCAGTGCCTCAGGCGCCACCATGTTCAAGCTCGTGCAGGAGCTGCTCTGTGGCGCCAGCGATCGCCCTTGCCTGCAGCAGGTCGGACGCGCCGATACCCGGCAGGCCTTTGGCAATGCTGGCCAGCGCCTCCAGGAGCTCGGTGATGTCCTCCTCGCTGCAGGCCACGCGGTGACCGTAGCGCTGAGCGAACCAGGCCTCGGCCATTTCGGCGCCCACGATGCGCGGTGACTTGGCCGTCTCCACAGCGTGAGCCATCGCGGCACGGATCAGCGTCTCAAGCTGGCAGCGGAGAACGGCATCGATGGGCATCAGAAGGAACTTGGCCCAGCTTCGGGAAGGTCAAGGATCACAAACACGCCGATGGAGGTTGCAGCACACAGCATCGAAGGGCTGCCGGAGCATTTCCGTCGCGGGACAGCTTCGCCCCGCGCGACTGCTGCGATGGGGGAGCCCAGGCAAGGTTGGTAGACGTCATATCAGCATTGGTAAAACAGGAGCATCGGCGGCCGCCCCAGGCCTCCGCGAAGCTCAACCGTTTCTGCGAGACAATCTAAAGTTGTGCCGCGGCATGCCCTTACACCGTGGTTAACACTTCGGCCATAACGCGGTTGTTATGGTGACGGCGTCATTACCGTGTTTCCCGCCAAAAGGGCAGGAGTGAACTTGATGCTGCAGGACGCCAGAACGGTGTCGGTACCGTTGCGCGCGACGCGGCGGCTGGCGAATTGGCTGGTCATCTCGGGCCTGATCGTGGCCCTCGGCACCTTGCTCGTCGGTGCGGCCGTGCTGTCCGATGCACGGCGCGATGCCTGGCTACGGGCCGAGCAGGCCTCGATGAACCTGGCCATGGCGCTGGAGCGCGACATCACCCGCAGCCTCGCGGCCTACGACCTGTCGCTGCAGGGTGCCGCCGTCGCCATGGAGCAGCCCGATCTCAGTGCCAGCAGCCCGGAGATCCGGCAGATGGCGCTGTTCGACAGGGCGGCCAGCGCCCGGCAGTTCGGCGCGCTGCTCGTGCTCAACGCCGAAGGCAAGGTTGTCGCCTCCTCGGCCAATCCCTCGCCGGAGGAGCGCGACCTTTCGGACCGCGACTTCTTCCAGGTGCACAAGCAGCAGCCGGATCGCGGCCTGTATATCGGCCGCCCCTTCGTCGCCTCGGCCGCACCGAACGACCTGCGGGTCGCGGTCAGCCGCCGGCTGCCGCTGAACCGCAGCCTCTTTGGCGGCATCGTGGTCGGCTCGCTGCGGCTGACCGATTTCCAGGATCTTTTCGCCCGGCTTGATCTCGGGGCCCAGGGGGCGATCACCCTGTTCCAGGATGACGGGCATATCCTGGTCCGCCGCTCCTCCGCCGCCGGCGAGAGCAACCGCGACCTGAGCGGCGCCGACACCGTCCGGCGCTTCATGGCGGCGCCCTCCGGCAGCTTCACCGGTATCGCCGCCCTCGATGGCGTCGAGCGCCTCTACACCTTCCGCCATGTCGGCGACTATCCGCTGATCCTGAGCATCGCGCGCTCGGTCGACGACATTTATGCCGCCTGGTGGCGCAAGACCGCGGTGATCGCCTGCATCCTGCTGCTGCTCTGCGTCTCGATGGTGGCGCTCTGCGTGATGTTCCGGCTCGAGATCCTCCGCCGCCTGCAGGCCGAGATGACCCTGGCGGAGACGGCCGCGAAATTCGAGCGGCTGTCGCATCTCGACGGCCTGACCGGCCTGGCGAACCGCGCCAAGTTCGACCTGACCCTGGCCCGGAACTGGGACCACGCCGCGCGGCACCGGCTGCCGTTGTCGCTCGTCATGCTCGATGCCGACTGCTTCAAGAGCTACAATGACCGGTATGGTCACCAGGAAGGCGACCAGGTGCTGCGGGCGGTGGGCCGTTGCATCCAGGCGGCCGCCACGCGCCCGGAAGACACCGGCGCGCGCTATGGCGGCGAGGAATTCGCCATCCTGCTGCCCGGCACCGGCACTTCCGGCGCCTTCCTGGTCGCCGAGAAGATCCGCGCCTCGGTCGCTTCCACCGCGATGCCGCATGCCTGCAACCCCTCGGGGCAGGTGACGATCAGCGCTGGCGTCGCGGTGATCTGGCCCGACAGGCTGACGCCGCCGGGGCAGCTGGTCGCCATGGCCGACCAGGCGCTCTACGCCGCCAAGCATGCGGGGCGGAACCGCGTGGAGGTCGGGCTGAGCGCGGGCGCCTCGGGCAGCGGCCGTCTGGCCGCCTAGACCCCGCTCAGCAGGTTTCGGCCGGGCGCCCGCAGGTCTCCGGCTGCGCGCCTTCCCTGTGTCGCTGACAGCCATCTCCCGAAACGCGCCGTGCTGCCGGCGCGTTGTTGACCGGGACATGAGGACAGCAACACCGTGACCATCCACCCGCTTCGCTACGAGCCTGCCTACGAAACCCCCGAGCCCGACGAGGCCGAGACCACCGGCGGCCTCGTCGAGGCCCTGCGCGGCATCGCCGAGACCACCTACCGGGATTACGGCTATCCCGTGCGCAGCGTGCACGCCAAGAGCCATGGCCTGCTGCGGGGCGAGCTGCAGGTGCTGGAGGGCCTGCCGGCGGCCTATGCCCAGGGGCTGTTCGCGCAGCTGGGGCGCTATCCGGTGGTGCTGCGCTTCTCGACCAATCCCGGCGACATCCTGGATGACAGCGTCTCGGTGCCGCGCGGCCTGGCGGTGAAGGTCGTGGGCGTCGAGGGTGCGCGCCTGCCGGGTTCGGAAGCCGGGCGCGAGCAGGATTTCGTCCTGGTCAATGCGCCCACCTTTGCCGCCCCGACCGCCAAGGCCTTTCTGGGCAATCTCAAGCTGCTGGCCAAGACGACCGACAGGGCGCCGGGATTGAAGAAGGTGCTGTCCGCGGCGCTGCGCGGCACGGAAGCGGCGCTGGAGGCCGTCGGCGGCAAGAGCGCCACCTTGACCCAGATGGGCGGCCATCCCAACACGCATATCCTGGGCGACAACTTCTATTCCGGCACGCCCTTCCTGTTCGGCGCCTCGATGGCGAAGTTCTCGGTGGCGCCGGTATCGCCCGCGCTGCTGGCGTTGAAGGATGCGAAGGTCAAGGTCTCGGGCCGGCCCGATGCGCTGCGTGAGGAGGTGCTGGCCTTCTTCGCCGGCAATACCGCGGAATGGGAGCTGCGCGTGCAGCTCTGCACCGATATCGGCGAGATGCCGATCGAAGACTCCACGGTGGAATGGCCGGAGACGATGAGCCCCTATGTCGCCGTCGCGCGAATCACCGCCGGCCCGCAGCCGTCCTGGAACGAGGAGCGGTCGCGCGCGGTGGATCTCGGCATGGCCTTCAACCCCTGGCAGGGCCTGGCCGCGCATCGGCCGCTCGGCTCGATCAACCGCACGCGGCGCGCCGCCTATCGCATGTCGGCCGATTTCCGCGAGGCCCGCAGCGGCTGCCCGATGCACCATCCGCGTGGCGAGCCCGACCTGCCGATCTGACGGCACCGCACATGGCGCCTCCCGCTGCCTCGACCTTCTGTGTCACAGCCTGACACGTCTCGACAAAACGCGACGATCCATCCGGGCCTGTGAGCGACGCGAAACGCGCCACGGGACGGTCGTTCTGGGATCACCAAGGGCCTGAAGTCTTCCGCGCAGCGTAGGGTCATCCCACCGCTGCGCGGCGGTCGCGTGGATGGCTCTCGGCATCACGGAATTCATCAGAAACGTGGTTAAAGCAGCAGTGTTGAGGAATCCTTCAACTCTGCTGCCATACCGTCCGGCACACCCTGGACCGGCGAAGGCGGCCCTTCACGCGGATCGACAGCGGCTGAAGCGCGGCCCGGCAGGGCGCCACCCAGGCCGATTCATCGTTCGGAAACATCCTGGGAATAGAGGTTGCGGACCATCATCTTCTGCACGCCAGAGTCGCATTGCGGAACCGAACGAACAGCTATGAGTAGTAATCAGCACGGGGAGGGGCCAGGTGCGTAGGTCTGCGACCGGCCCGCTGCTCCCCCGCCTCCTGAAGCGACTGCTGCCGCGCCAGCTCGAACCGGCGCGGGGCGACCAAGCCTGGCACAGCCTGCCGAGGGGCTCGGGCCGCATGCTGCTGTCCGGCCTCGCGGCCGTCGTAGCCTCCTGCGTGGTCGCAGCGCTGGTGCTGGCGCATCTCCACGCGCGGGCCATCGCGGATTCAAGGCTGGAGCTCAGCAACCTGGCCCTGGTCCTGGCCCGCTACACGGAGAACAGCCTGCAGTCGATCGAGCTCCTCGAGGAGGGGGTGGTCGACATGGTCAATGCATTGGCCATCGCCAGTGTCGAGCAGTTCAACGAACGCCTGGCCGAGCGCGACATCCACCAGGAGCTGCAGGCGCGGGCCCAGGCGCTGCCGGATGTCGAGGCGCTGTTCCTGACCAATGCAGCCGGCCAGACCATCGCCTCGACGCGCGCCTGGCCGCAGGCGGTGTTCTCCATCGCTGACCGGCCGCATTTCAGCGTCATCCGGGACAACCCGAAGCTGACGCGATACCTGGCGCCGCCGGCCAAGAATTTTCAGACCGGCAGCTGGAACTTCTATCTGACGCGGCGCATCAGCGCGGCCGACGGGCGGTTCCTCGGCATTGCCGGGGCGGGCATCGGCCTGACCCGCATGGAAAGCTTCCTGGCGCGCCTGGCCCTGGCACCGGCCAGCGCCATCGCCATCTGGCGGCGCGATGGCGTGCTGCTGGCCCGCTATCCAGATGCGGCGGCCGCCATCGGCCGGCCGCCCCCGCCCGGCGAGCTGTTGTTCCAGAGGGTGCTGTCGACCGCCGACAGCGGCACCTCGGAGGGCGCCAGCACGCTGGATGGCCAGCAACGCCTGATCGCCGTCCAGGCCGTGTCGGGCTATCCCGTCGCGGTGACCGTGTCGCGCACCATCGGCGATATCCTGGCGCTGTGGCGGCGGCAGGCCCTCTTCACGGCGGTCGGGCTGATCCTCGTGGCGGGCCTCGTGCTCGGCTTCGTCATCCTGAGCATCCGCCACCTGGCCAACCGCGATCTGCTCGAGAAGACGCGCACCGAGATGGGCATCCTGGAGGAGCACCGGCGCGCCGAGGCCCGCATCGCGCATCTGGCGCATCACGACGCGCTGACCGGCCTGGCCAACCGCACCCTGTTCCAGACCAGGCTCGAACAGGCGGTGGAGCAGGCGAGGCGGGGCGATGCCTGCGCGGTCCTGTGCCTCGACCTCGACCACTTCAAGGATGTCAACGACACCCTGGGCCATGCCGTGGGCGACCGGCTGCTGCAGGATGTCAGCGCCCGGCTGACGGCGCATACGCGGGAGCGCGACACCATCGCCCGGCTCGGTGGCGACGAATTCGCCATCCTCCAGGTCGGGCTGGGCGCGCAGCCGAACGATCACGCCGGGCTAGCACGTCGCCTCGTCGAGGCGCTGAGCGCCCCCTTCGACATCGATGGCCACCACGTCATCATCGGTGTCAGCATCGGCGTCGCGGTCGCGCCGGGCGATGGCCTCGATATCGGCCAGCTGATGAAGAATGCCGACCTGGCGCTGTACCGGGCGAAATCCGACGGGCGCGGCGTGGTCCGGTTCTTCAAGGCCGAGATGAACGCGCATGCGCAGATGCGCCGGAGGCTGCTGATCGACCTGCGCCGCGCCATCGATGCCGATGAGTTCGAGCTGGTCTACCAGCCCAAGGTCGATATCGGCACGCGCGCCACCACCGGCTTCGAGGCGCTGCTGCGCTGGCGCCATCCGCAGCAGGGCATGATCATGCCGGAGCATTTCATCACCCTGGCCGAGGAGACCGGGCTGATCGTGCCGCTGGGCGAATGGGTGCTGCACCGCGCCTGCGCCGATGCGGTGACCTGGCCCAGCCATGTGATGCTGGCGGTCAACCTGTCGCCGGTGCAGTTCACCAGCAGCCGGCTGATGGCGGCGGTCGCCTCCGCCATCCAGGCCTCGGGCCTGGCGGCCAGCCGGCTGGAGCTCGAGATCACCGAGACCGTGCTGCTGCGCGACATCGAGGCCACCCTGGCGACGCTGCATCGCCTGCATGCCCTGGGCGTCGCCGTCGCGCTGGACGATTTCGGCACCGGCTATTCGTCGCTCGGCTATCTGCAGCGGTTCCCCTTCGACCGGGTCAAGATCGACAAGAGCTTCGTGCAGAGCCTCGGCCGGCGCAAGGAAAGCGACGCGATCGTCCAGTCGGTGATCACGCTGTGCAAGGCCCTGGACATGGCGATCACCGCGGAGGGCGTCGAGACGGAAGAGCAGTTTCGCATCCTCGCCGCCGCCGGCTGCGACGAGGTGCAGGGCTATCTCTTCGGGCGGCCGCAGCCGGCAGCGGCCCAGGCGCTCGCTTTTGCGGCCCGGCCCTGGGCATCCGGCGCCGCGGGCCTCGGCTGACGGACCGGGCCGGGGCATGCCGGCGGCGGCGGCCCCGATGCCGATGGCAAGGTCACCTGCCCGGAGGTCAGAGCGGTCGCCGCTGCGCCCGCCCGGTCCTGGTCGGTGCGGGAGAGGGCGGCCGTCGCGGGCAAGAGCCCAGGCAACGTCCATCGCGGCTTCGTGGCCCATCCCGGGACGACATTGGCCCAGGCGGTCGGGCGGTTGCGGGCTGAGATGGACTGTTCGCGGCTGCGCACCGCGGCAGGGCGCGTCGGCGAGATCGCGTTCCAATGCGGCTTCGGCAGCGAGGCCAGCATGCGGCGCGCCGAGCCGCGCTGGCTGACCGGTCAGCCGCCCAGCTCACCCGCCCAGTTACCCGCGGCCGTAGCGCCAGCCGCCTGATGTTCCCAGCGCCGCGGCGAAAGCCGCTTGGCCGCTGCCGGCAAGCCAGGTGCGGAAGGACAGCAGGCCAGGGTTGATCGCCCGCAGGGCCTGCAGGTCGGCATCGCCCGCCAGGCGCCCGCGGTCGAGCAGCTCCGTCAGCCTTGCCAGGAAGGGGTTGGCCGCCAGAGCGTCGTCGGAGAAGCGGGCATATCGGATCGGCCGGCCCGCGGCCTCGGTGAACAGGGATTGCAGCTGGCGGCCGGTGACCATGTCGCCGGCCAGATCGAAGGTCGCGCCACCGAAGCGCCGCGGATCGGCGAAGACCGCGGCGACGATCCTGCCGATATCCTCGACCGCCAGGAACTGCATCGGCTGGTCCGGCTTCATGAAGAAGTCGAAGCGCCCCTGGTCCAGGCCGAAGCCGGGCATCACCAGCATCTCCATGAAGGTCGCCGGCCGGATGATGGTCGTGGTCAGGGGCAAGCGCCGCAGATGCGCCTCGATGCGGGCCTTGCTGTCGAAATGTCCCATTCCCGTGGGCTCTTCGCCGACGGCGTTGGAGGAGCTGTAGACCAGGTGGCGGACGCCGCTCTCCACCGCGATCTCGGCGATGTCGATGCCGTGGCGGACCTCGTCCTCGTCGCGCATGCCGTAGAGGGCACCCTGGCCCGAGCTCGGCTGCACGCTGAACACGCCCGCGACGCCCCGCATCGCCGCCCGCATCGCGCCGGTATCGGCAAGCTGCCCCTGCACGAGCTCGGCGCCGGCGTCACGCAGGGCGATCGACCTCGATGCATGCGGGTCCCGCACGAAGGCGCGGACCCGGCGGCCGGCTTGCAGCAGCGCGGAAGCCACCGATCCGCCCTGCTGGCCGGTGGCCCCGAAGACCAGGATAGGCTGCGTGTCGCCCGGCATGGAGAACCCCCGTCGATGCATGAGGGTTACCCATATATACCCCTGGGAAGCGGCCGGAAGACGGCACATTTCCCGCCCTCAGGCACAAGGATGATCCGCTTGGCCCGACAGATCCACGGACGGCCCTATGAGGAGACGGAGCGCGGGCCCCTGTTCCGGCCCTGCGCCCCGAACAGCGTCCTCGCGCGCCTTGGCGACAAATGGACCATCCTCGTCATGTCGCATCTCGCTTTGGCGCCGGGCCATCGGCTGCGCTTCTCGGCGATGAAGAACGGTATCGAGGGCATCACCCAGCGCATGCTGACCCTGACGCTGCGGAACCTCGAGCGTGACGGGCTGCTCACGCGTCATTATTTTCCGGAGGTGCCGCCGCGCGTCGAGTACGCGCTGACCGCGATGGGCGCCAGCATGCTGCCCGCCCTGGAAGGCTTCACCGCCTGGATCAGGGACAACTGGCCAGGCATCGCGCAGTCGCGCCTGGCCTATGACGAAGCGCAGAATTCGGGCGACCCGCCGGTCGCGAGCCTCGGCGGCGGCCCCGGCAGCCGGCCTGCCGGCAAGCGCGGCGGCTGAACGGGCCGCTCTACCGCTTCGCCGCCTTGTGGGTGCCGACATTCTCATGCCAGACCACCGGGACGCCGTCCCATTCGGCCATCTGCTTGCCGGTCCACTTGCGGCGGACATAGACGTGGTAGGCATCGGGCGACGCCTCCACATAGCCCGACTTCCCATCGGTCAGCCGCAGCTGCTGCGCCAGCTGCTCGGCCTGGTCCCTCATATAGGCGTCTGGCACGCTCATGGGATCCTCCTGGTTGCCGTGATGGATGTAGGCCTGCAGGCCGCCGATGTCACCTTGACCGCAACCAATCGCGCCCCGGCGGCCGGCGCAGGCTCCAAAGCGGGAGCTCTGCCCAGGCATGGCGCGGGGTGTCAGCCGGGACCGATCTCGATGATGGCCCAGGCGAAGCCCTGCGGCGCTCCCTGCCGCAGGCTCTGGCAGCCTGCCCCATCGAACCATTCCGGCTTTTCGATGATGCCATTTCGAGCGGCGCGCTCTGATCGCCTGGCCGCCCGTCTCGTGCCCTGTCATCGCCTCTGGCAACCACCCGGGGCGCAGCCGGTTCTTCTGGCATCACCCTGAACCGAAGGGGCTGCCGCGCATGACCGTCTCCCGCCGCCTGCCGCCGCCGCCGGCCGGCTTCCGCCCCCTGGGCGACCCGCTGCAGCACGGCATCCCCTATGCCGTCGACGCGGCGACGCTGGTCGAGCGCCAAGTGCAGGACGGGCTGGCAGCCGCGCGCGGCGCGGTGCGGCTTCGCCCGGCGGGCTGGCTGGCGCTGGCCTTCGGCCTCGGCCTGCTGCTGGCCAGCCGCCGCGCGCACTAGGGTGAGCTGGCTTCGGTGGAACGAAGCCAACTTATCCTTACCTGTCTGTTTGATCGCGTGATTCAGGCTTCTTGGTGATTCCACCGCAAGCCATCACGCTCTAGCCGCGCAGCACGCGCACCGGGATCGCCTTGGCCGCGGGCACATGGCTCTCCCGCGCATGGTGCCAGGCTGGCAGCAGCGGATTGCATTCCGGGAAATAGCCGGCGATGCAGCCCGGCGTCAGGTCGTAGCGCACCACGGCCAGGTCAGGCACCTGCCGCGTCACGCCATCATCGGCGACCGTTTCCAGCGTCACCGCTTGGCCCTCGGTCAGGCCGAGGCGCGCGATATCGGTGGCATGCATCATCACCACCTGCCGGCTGCCATGGATGCCGCGGAAGCGGTCGTCATAGCCGTAGATGGTGGTGTTGAACTGGTCGTTGCTGCGCAGGGTGATCAGCCGCAGCACCTCGCCGCCCTCGGCCGCCATGTCGGGATCGGCATCGAGCCCGACGGGGGCCAGGAAATTGGCCTTGCCCGTCTCGGTCTGCCACTGCCGCTCGCGTGCCGGATTGGCCCGCGCCATGCCGCCCTTCCGCCAGATGCGCTGGTTGTAATTCGCGTACCAGGCCGGGTGCAGCGCCGCGATCTCCTGGCGGATGCGGTCGTAGTCGCCGACCCAGCCGTCCCAGTCGACCCGCGGATTGGCGGGCAGCAGCGCCTTCGCCAGGCCGGCGATGATGGCGGGCTCCGACCGCAGCCGCGGCGCCGCCGGGCTGCGCATGCCGCGGGAGGGATGGATCACCGCGGTGCTGTCCTCCACCGTCACCACCTGCGGCCCGCCGGCCTGCTGGTCGATCTCGATGCGGCTGAGGCAGGGCAGCAGCCAGGCGGCGCGGCCATGCACCAGATGGCTGCGGTTCAGCCGGGTGGTGACCATCACCGTCAGCGGCAGGCGGCGCCAGGCGGGCTCCAGCAGGCTGGTCTCGGGCAGTGCCCGCACCAGGTTGCCGCCCAGCTGCAGCACGGCCTGCACCGTGCCGGCGATGACGCCCTGAGTGACGCCGACGGCATCCAGCCCCTTCTCGCGCGGCGCGGTGAAGCCGTAGCGCCGCTCCATCGCGTCAAGCGGCGCGAGCTCCGGCTTCTCGGTGATCCAGACGGCGCGCTGGCCCTGCACGTTGGAATGGCCGCGCACCGGGCAGATGCCGGCGCCCGGGCGGCCCAGATTGCCGCGCAGCAGCAGCAGCGCCACCAGCATCTGCACATTGTCGACGCCGGCGCGATGCTGCGTCAGCCCCATGCCATAGATGCCGAGCGTCGCCCGGGCCTTGGCATAGCAGCCGGCGATCTGCTCCATCGCGGCCCGGCTGAGCCCGGACTGCCGTTCCAGCGCGGTCCAGCCATGGCCGCGGATGCTGGCGGCGAAGACCTCGAAGCCGTGGCAGTGCTCGGCGATGAAGGCATGGTCGAGGACCGCGGGGCGGCCGGCGGCGCGCGCCGCGTCGTCCCATTCCAGCAGCAGCTTGCACAGCCCCACCAGCAGCGCCAGGTCGCCGCCGGCGCGCGGCTGGTGATATTGCGAGGCGATGCGGTGGGCACCGCCGCCCAGCATCCCGCCCAGCATCCCGGCCGGGCTCTGCGGGTTGGTGAAGCGCTCCAGCCCCGGCTCGCGCAGCGGGTTGACGACGATGATCGGCACGCCGCGCCGCGCCGCCTCGTCCAGCTGGTGCAGCATGCGCGGGCTGTTCACCGCGGTGTTCTGCCCGATGATCAGGATGCAGTCGCTGTGCTCGAAATCCTCCAGACGCACGGTGCCGACCGGCACGCCGATGGTCTTCGGCAGGGCGACCGAGCTGCTCTCGTGGCACATGTTCGAGGAATCGGGCAGGTTGTTGGTGCCGTGCAACCGGGCCAGCAGCTGCCACAGGAAGGCGGCCTCGTTGGCGGCGCGGCCGGAGGCGTAGAACACCGCCTGGTCCGGCGCCATGCCGCGCAGCGCCGCGCCGATGCCGTCGAAGGCCTGCTGCCAGCCGGTCGGGACATAGCGGTCGCTGGCGGCGTCCCAGCGCATCGGCTCGGTCAGCCGGCCGGCCTGCTCCAGCGCATGGTCGCTCCAGTGCTCAAGCTCGGCGACCGTGTGCCGGGCGAAGAAATCGGCCTCGATGCGGGCGCTGCTCATGTCCCAGGCGGTGGCCTTGGCGCCGTTCTCGCAGAACTCGAACAGCAGCGGCGTCGCCGGCTTGGCCCAGGCGCAGGAGACGCAGGAGAAGCCGCCGGGCTTGTTCTGCTGGGTCAGCAGCAGCGGCACGCTGAGCGGATTGCCTTCCCGCCGCATGATCTTGCCGAGGGAGCGGACGGATCCCCAGCCGCCGGACGAGCCATCGTAGGAGACCACCTGCAGCGTGCCGTCCTTGCCCGTCATTGTCGTTCCCCGCTTCCTGGCTTGCCCCGTCTCAACCCGCGATGGACAGGGTTGTTGCAGCGGGGCCTCGCGCGGCGCCCTGCCCGAACGCTGCCGGCCGCGGCGCTACCCGGCCTGGTCGGCGGTCGGCTGCCGGCGCAGCGCCGCCAGCAGCGCGGCGAAGGCGGGGGAGGGAAGCCGCCGGTCCGGGTAGTAAAGGTGGTAGCCGGGGAAGGGCGGGCACCAGTCGGCGAGGACACGCTCCAGCCGACCTTCGGCGATCAGCGCCGTCGCCTGGTCCTCGAAGACCATGGCCAGCCCCAGCCCCGTCGTCGCCGCCTTCAGCACCAGGGGCATGTCGTTGAAGATCAGGGGACCCTCGACGCGGACATTCAGCGTGCGGCCGTCCTTGCCGAATTCCCAGGGATAGAGGCCCCCCGCCGTGGGCAGGCGGATATTGATGCAGCGGTGGCGCGTCAGCGCGTGCGGCGTCGCCGGCCGGGGGTGCCGCTCGAAGTAGCAGGGCGCCCCGACCACCGCCATGCGGAGCTCGGCGCCAATCCGGACCGCGATCATGTCCTGGGCCACCTGCTCGCCCAGGCGGATGCCGGCATCGAAGCCCTCCGCCACGATGTCGCGCAGCGCCGGATCGACCGACACCTCCACCTCGACCTCCGGGCAGGTCCGGGCCAGCCGCTCGAGCGCCGGCCACAGGACCGTCTCCACCGCGTGGCGCCCCGTGGTGATGCGGAGCCTGCCCGAGGGCGTCTGCCGCAAGGCGCTGAGCGCCACCAGCCGGGCCTCGACCTCGTCGATGGCCGGGCGCAGCGTTTCCAGCAATTGCCGCCCCGCCTCGGTGACGGCGACGCTGCGCGTGGTCCGGGTCAGCAGCCGCAGGCCGAGGCGCTCCTCCAGCCGGCGGACGATCTGGCTCAGCGAGGATTGCGACTGCCCGAGCCGGGCCGCGGCGCGGGTGAAGCTGCGCGCCTCGGCCACGGCGAGGAAGGCGGTCAGGTCGGCCAGATCGTCGCGGCGCATTCATTACCCTGATGATTGAGGCATGCAGAATTTAGCGCCTAATCGCTGGATGGCGCAGCCCCTAGATAGCCGGCGCGGGCTGGCCGCGGACGATGCTGCGTCCGCCGGGCCGCCCGATGCACCAGGAGCGGAGGCCGCAGATGAAGACGCGCATGCTGGGCGACAGCCTCGAGGTCTCGGCCATCGGCCTCGGCTGCATGGGGCTGAGCTTCGGCCTGGGCCCCGCCACGGACCGGGGCGAGGCGATCGGCATGATCCGCGCCGCCGTTGACCGCGGCGTGACCCTGTTCGACACCGCCGAGGGCTACGGCCCCTTCGTCAACGAGGCGCTGGTCGGCGAGGCGCTGCAGCCGCTGCGCGACCGCGTGGCGATCGCCACCAAGTTCGGCTTCAGCATCGATGGCAGCGACCGGATCGTCGGCCTGGACAGCCGGCCGGCGCATATCCGCGCGGTGGTGGAGGCGTCGCTGAAGCGGCTGCGGACCGACCGCATCGACCTGCTCTACCAGCACCGCGTCGATCCCGCGGTGCCGATGGAGGAGGTGGCGGGCACGGTCAAGGCGCTGATCGAGGAAGGCAAGGTGCTGCATTTCGGCCTGTCCGAGGCGGGCGCGCCGAACATCCGGCGCGCCCATGCGGTGCAGCCGGTGGCGGCTCTCCAGAACCACTATTCGCTGTGGATGCGCGAGCCGGAGGACAGCACGCTCGCGCTCTGCGAGGAGCTGGGCATCGGCTTCGTCGCCTGGGGCCCGCTTGGCCAGGGCTTCCTGACCGGCGCCATTCAGCGCGGCGACCGCTTCGACGACCCGCGCGACCTGCGCTCCACCTTCCCGCGCTTCACCCCGCAGGCGCTGGAGGCCAATTTCGCGGTGGTCGACTTCCTGCGCGCGCTGGCGGCGGAGCAGCGGGCCTCGCCGGCGCGCATCGCGCTGGCCTGGCTGCTGTCGCGCAAGCCCTTCATCGTGCCGATCCCCGGCGGCACGCGGCCCGGGCACCTCGACGACAACCTGGCCGCGGCCGACGTCGTGCTGACCGCCGGCGATCTGGCCGCGATCGATGCCGCCTTCGCCCGGCTCGCCATCACCGGCGCGCCGCTCTCCGCGGCGCTGGACGCGCAGATCGACCGCTGAGGCGCCGTCGCCCAGCCTTCTTTCCCCCCCCTGAAAGGCATTGTCATGAAAGACGTCGTCGTGGTCATCGGCCCCGGGCAGATCGGACAGGCCATCGCGCGGCGCCTCGGCGCCGGCCGGCACCTGCTGTTGGCCGACCGCCGGCGGGAGAATGCCGAGGCCGCCGCCGGGATTTTGGAGGATGCCGGCCACACGGTCAGCGTGGCGACCGTCGACGTGGCCGCGCGCGCGGCGGTGCAGGCGCTGGTCGAGACCGCCACCGGCCTGGGCGAGGTCGTGGGCCTGGTCCATGCCGCCGGCGTCTCGCCCTCGCAGGCGCCGCCGGCGACCATCCTGCAGGTCGACCTCTATGGCACGGCGCTGGTGCTCGAGGCCTTTGGCGGCGTCATCGCCCGCGGCGGCGCCGGTGTCGTCATCGCCTCGCAATCCGGGCATCGCCTGCCGCCGCTCACCGTCGAGCAGAACCGGGCGCTGGCGACGACGCCGGTGGAGGCGCTGCTCGACCTGCCTTTCCTGCAGCCGGGCCAGGTCCGGGACTCTCTCCACGCCTACCAGCTGTCGAAGCGCGGCAATGCGCTGCGGGTGATGGCCGAGGCGGTGCGCTGGGGAAGGCGCGGGGCCCGGATCAATGCCATCAGCCCCGGCATCATCATGACGCCGCTGGCCCGGGAGGAGCTGAGCGGGCCGCGGGGCGAGGGGTACCGGCGCATGATCGCGGCCTCGGCGGCCGGGCGGGCCGGCACGCCGGACGAGGTGGCCAGCCTCGCCGCGCTGCTGATGGGCGCGGAGGGGGCCTTCATCACCGGCAGCGACGTCCTCATGGATGGCGGCGTGACCGCCGCCTACTGGTATGGCGAGCGCCCGCCGCAGTGACCGCCGGAAGGCGGGAGCCATCCGCTCAGGCGGCGGGGCCGGCCAGGTCCCGGGCGTCCGGCCCTTGCAGCGCCCGCCGGTAGCAATCGACCAGCAGCCCGCGGAACCAGCGGGCGGAGGGGCAGGCCTCCAGCCGGCTGGTCCAGCCCAGGGCGTTGGGCCCGATCTCGGCCACGGCCGCCAGCTCGGCCGGCAGCGGGTCGGTCGCCAGCCCTTGCGCCGGGTCCAGGCTGCGGGCGAAGCCGGCGGGCACCACGGCCACCAGGTCGGAGCCGCGCAGCAGCGACGGCAGCAGGGCCAGGGAGGAGACCTCGACCACGCTGCTGCGCCGGCGGCCCTGGGCCTGCAGCGCGGCATCGATGATCTCGCTGAGGCCATCGCCGGGAACCACCTCGGCATGCGGGCGGCGGCTGAAAGCATCGATCGCCGCGACGGACGGCGCCGCGGCGTCGCGCAGGGTCATCCAGCGCATCGGCTCGAAGCTGCGGATGCGCATCCCGGCCGGCAGCGCATCGCCCAGATGGCCGATGATCGCCAGCAGGTCGCCGCGGTCCAGCAGGCGGGCCAGCGTGTCGCCATCGGCCTCCCGGGTCAGCAGGCGGCAGCGCGGCGCCTCGGCCCGGAAGCGTGGCAGCAGCCCCGGCAGCAGGACGCTGGCGGCCAGCGTCGACAGGCCCAGGCTGAAGCTGCGCTCATCCTGCAGCGGGTCGAAGGCCGGCCTGGTCTGCAGCGCGCTGTCGAGCTCGCGCAGCGCCGGCATCAGCGCATCCGCCAGCGCGGCGGCGCGCGGCGTCGGCATCAGGCCGCGGCCTTCCTGCACCATCAGCGGGTCGCCGAGCTCGGCGCGCAGCCGCGCCAGGCGGCCCGAGGCGGCCGCCTGGGAAATCCCCAGCCGGCGCGCGGTGCGGGTGACGCCGCCCTCGTCCATCAGCGTGACGAAGAAGCGGATATGCTCGAGGTCGAGCCGGGAGGCCTCCGGCACCCGTCCCTGCATCATCGCTGCCGCCTGGGCCATGCCGGTCCCTCCCTGAAGGCCTGTTGTCGGAAAGCCGGCGCCTGGCGCACGCCCCGGGGTCACGCCAGGGCCGGCAGGTGGCCGATGAGCTTGTCGAGCGTCAGCGGATAGTCGCGCAGCCGCGTGCCGGTGGCGTTGTGGATGGCATTGGCGATGGCTGCCGCGACGCCGCAGAGGCCGAGCTCGCCGATGCCTTTCGCCTTCATCGGCGACGACATCGGATCGGTCTCGTCGAGGAAGATCACCTCCTGATGCGGGATGTCGGCATGCACCGGCACCTCGTAGCTGGCGAGGTCGTGGTTGACGAAGAAGCCGCGCTGCCGGTCGACCGCGAGCTCCTCCATCAGCGCGGCGCCGACGCCCATGGTCATGGCGCCGATCACCTGGCTGCGCGCCGTCTTCGGGTTCAGGATGCGCCCCGCAGCGCAGACCGCCAGCATGCGGCGGATGCGGGTCTCGCCGGTGGCGCTGTCCACCGCCGCCTCGACGAAATGCGCGGCGAAGGTGGATTGCTGGTAGCGGCGGCCGAGGTCGCCGTATTCGATGCTGTCCTCGACGACGATGCCTTCGGCGCCGGCGGCCTGGCCGAGCGGCAGGCTGCGGTTGCCGACGCGCACCTGGCCATCGGCGAAGACCGCCAGGGCAGGATCGAGGCCCAGCCTCTGCGCCACCGTCTCGCGCAGCTTGACGCAGGCGGCATAGACGCCGGCGGTGGCGCTGTTGGCGCCCCATTGCCCGCCGGAGCCGGCCGAGACGGGGAAGCGGGAATCGCCCAGCCGCACGGTGACCTGGTCAATGCCGACGCCCATCATCTCGGCCGCGGTCTGCGCGATGATGGTGTAGCTGCCGGTGCCGATATCGGTCATGTCGGTCTCGACGATCACCTGGCCCTGCCGGTCGAGCCGCAGCCGGGCGCCCGACTTCATCGTCAGGTTGTTGCGCAGCCCGGCAGCGACGCCGAGGCCGATCAGCCAGCGCCCCTCGCGCCGCTGCGCCGGGCGCGGGTCGCGCTGTTCCCAGCCGAAGCGCGCGGCGCCCTGCTGCAGGCATTCGACCAGCTGGCGCTGCGAGAAGCGCCGCGCCGGCTGCTCGGGGTCGACCTGGGTGTCGTTCAGCACGCGGAAGGCGACCGGGTCGATGCCGAGCTTCTCCGCCATCTCGTCCATGGCGATCTCCAGCGCCATCAGCCCGGGCGCCTCGCCGGGGGCGCGCATGGCATTGCCCTCCGGCAGGTCGACCACCGCCAGCCGCAGGGCGGAGAGGCGATGCGCCCCGGCATAGAGCAGGTCGGTCTGCTCGACGGCGTTCTCCGGCTTGCCGCCGGCCAGGTTGCCCGACCAGCTTTCATGGCCGATCGCGGTGATCATGCCGTCCGGCGTGGCGCCGATCCGGATGCGTTGGATGGTGGCGGGGCGATGCGTGGTGTTGTTGGCGATCATGGGGCGGGTCAGCGCCACCTTGACCGGGCGCCTGGCGGCGCGTGCGCCCAGCGCCGCCAGCAGCGTGTCGGCGCGCAGGAACAGCTTGCCGCCGAAGCCGCCGCCGATGAAGGGCGAGATCAGCCGCACCTTCTCCTTCGGCATGGCCAGCGTCCGCGCCAGGTCGCCGACGGTCCAGTCGATCATCTGGTTCGAGGTCCAGACCACGAGGCTGTCGCCGTCCCAGGCGGCGAGCGAGGCATGCGGCTCCATCATCGCATGCGAATGGGCGGGCGTGGTGTAGGTGGCGTCGAGCTGCACCGGCGCGGCGGCGAAGGCGCCGGCGAAATCGCCCAGGGTGGAATCGGCGCGGCTGCGCGGCACCACGGCGGCGGCGCGGGCGGCGGCCAGGTCATGCGCGCCAGGCGCCTCGGCATAATCCACCTGCACCAGCGCGGCGGCGGCGCGCGCCTGCTCGAAGCTCTCGGCCACCACCACGCCGATCGCCTGGTGGTAATGCTCGATCTCCGGCCCGGCCAGCAACCGCGCCGTGTTCATCGCGCCCTTGCCCAGCGCGCCGGCATTCGCCGCCGTGACGATGGCCAGCACCCCGGGGGCGGCGCGCGCGGCGGCCAGGTCCATGCCGCGGATGCGGCCCTTGGCGATGGCGGCGACCAGCACATGGCCATAGGCCTGGTGCGGCACCACGTCATGCTGCTCATAGGCATAGGGCGCGCGGCCGGCGGTCTTCAGCGGGCCTTCGATGCGGCTCAGCGGCTGGCCCACGACCTTCATCTGGTCGATCGGATTGGTGGTGGCGGGGGTGTCGAACTTCATCGGATCAGCTCCTCGCCTCGGCCAGCACCTGGTGCAGCGTCCGTTCCACCAGCGTCAGCTTGAAGGCGTTCTCATGCGTGGGCGTGGCGCCGGCCAGGATCGCGGCCGCCGCGGCGCCGGCGCCGCGGCGCAGCGCGGGTTCCGCCGCCTCGACACGCCAGGGCCGCGGCGCGACGCCGCCCAGCGCCACCTGCGCCGTCCCGTCGCGCTGCACGATGGCGGCGACCGAGACCAGCGCGAAAGCGTAGGAGGCGCGGTCGCGCACCTTGCGGTAGATCTGCGCGCCGCCGACGGGGGGCGGCAGCGTCACCGCGGTGATCAGCTCGCCGGGCTCCAGCATAGTCTCGCGATGCGGCGTGTCGCCGGGGGCGCGGTACAGCTCGGCCAGCGGGATGCGGCGCGCGGCGCCATCGGGCCGCACCGTCTCCACCACCGCGTCCAGCGCCCGCAGCGCCACCGCCATGTCGGAAGGATGCGTGGCGATGCAGGCGTCGCTGCCGCCGATCACCGCCAGCTGCCGGCTGAAGCCCTGCAGGGCCGCGCAGCCGCTGCCGGGCCGGCGTTTGTTGCAGGGCTGGTTGGTGTCGTAGAAATACGGGCAGCGCGTCCGCTGCAGCAGGTTGCCCGCGGTGGTCGCCTTGTTGCGCAGCTGGCCGGAGGCGCCGGCGAGCAGCGCGCGCGACAGCAGGCCATAGTCGCGCCGCACCCGCGCATCGGCTGCCAGGTCGGTGTTGCGCACCAGGGCGCCGATGCGCAGCCCGCCCTCGACGGTCGGCTCGATGGCGGTCAGCGCCAGGCCATTGACGTCGATCAGATGCGCCGGCGCCTCGATCTGCAGCTTCATCAGGTCGAGCAGGTTGGTGCCGCCGGCGATGAAGCGCGCGCCGGGATTGCCCGCCGCGGCACGGGCCGCCGCAGCAGGTGAGCCCGCGCGCTCATAGGTGAAGGGCTTCATGCGGCCCTCCCGGCGACATCGTTGATGGCGTCGAGAATGTTGGAATAGGCGCCGCAGCGACAGAGATTGCCGCTCATGCGCTCGCGCAGCTCGGCGGCGGTGACCTCCGTCGCGGCGCCGAGATCGGCGGTGACATGGCTCGGGATGCCGGCCTTGATCTCCGCCAGCACGGCGACGGCCGAGCAGATCTGCCCCGGCGTGCAATAGCCGCATTGATAGCCGTCATGCCGGATGAAGGCGGCCTGCATCGCATGCAGGTCGTCGGGCGTGCCGAGGCCTTCGATGGTGGTGATCGCCTCGCCGTCATGCATCACCGCCAGGGTGAGGCAGGCATTGATCCGCCGGCCTTCCACCATCACCGTGCAGGCGCCGCACTGCCCGTGGTCGCAGCCTTTCTTGGTGCCGGTCAGATGCAGGTGCTCGCGCAGGGCGTCGAGCAGGGTGGTGCGGGTGTCGAGCGCCAGCGGATGCGCCTGGCCATTCACGCGCAGCGTCACCCGCGCCATCGGCACGGCGCTGTTCCCGCCATCCTGCGCGGCGGCAGGAGCGTTGGGCACGGCCGAGGCGGCGAGGGTGGCGGCGCCGGTGGTCAGGACGCCTCGTCGGGACAGGTCGGCGTGGCAGGGGATCGACATCGTCTGAGCTCCTTCCTGGGATGTGTCAGGGGGACAGGGGGAAGGCCGGGCCGGGAAATCGGCGCGCAGGCGGCTTGCCCGCGGGCGGCGGGGCAGGCAGCGTTTCGAAATGTCGTTGGCAGCCATCGGGCATTTCACAGGCTGGACCTTGCGAGGCCCGGCCTGAACCCAGGCTGAACGGGATTTCCGCCAAGGCCGAGCTTCTGCCGGAGGGATGGCCGTGTTCAGCTTCGGTTCAGCCTGCGTCGGCTAAGCGGGCGCCATCGAAGCGTGTCGCCGCCGGCCGCGATCCGCTAGATTGCCGTCGCCCCTCGAAGGAAGGCCGTGGATGCGCTTGCTGGTGGCCGAGGACAATGCCGACCTGGCCGATCAGCTCGGCGCCGCGCTGGCGAAGGCACGCTTCGTCGTCGACCATGCGCGCGATGGCGAGGAAGCGCTGTTTCTCGGCCAGACCGAGCCCTATGACGCCGTGGTGCTCGACCTCGGCCTGCCGGTGCTCGACGGGCTGTCCGTGCTGCGGCAATGGCGGCAGGCGCATCTGCCCATGCCGGTGCTGATCCTGACCGCGCGCGGCTCCTGGTCAGACAAGGTGACCGGGCTGAATGCCGGCGCCGACGACTACCTGGCCAAGCCCTTCGCGATGGACGAGCTGGTGGCCCGCCTGCATGCCCTGCTGCGCCGCGCCGCCGGCCGCGCCCGGGCCGATATCCTGCTGGGCAGGCTGGCGCTCGACGTCGTCGGCGGCCAGGCGCAATGGGGCGGGGTGCCGGTGCGGCTGACCGCGCTGGAGCTGCGCATGCTGACCTACCTGGCCCAGCATGCCGGCCGCCCGGTCAGCAAGACCGAGCTGACCGAGCATCTCTACGCGCAGGATTTCGACCGCGATTCGAACACGCTGGAGGTCGTCGTCGGCCGGCTGCGCCGCAAGCTCGACGCCAGCTTCATCGAGACCGTCCGCGGCCAGGGATACAGGATCAGCCATGGCTAGAATGCCGCGCCTCTTCGGCTCCCTCACCGCGCGGCTGGCGCTGCTCTCGGCCGCCTGGGTCTCGATCGGGCTTGGCCTGTCGGGCTGCGCGGTGCTCGGCCTGGTCAACAAGCAGCTGGTCGCCGGCTTCGATGTCCGCGTCACCGCGCTGCTGCACAAGGCGGTCAATGCCGCGCTGCTGGAGCCCGATGGCCGCCCGGGGCTGAGTGGCGACGTGCCGGTGCCGGAATTCCTGCAGCCCTTCTCCGGCTACTACTGGCAGATGGAGGCGGGCGAGCGCCGCGCCTCCTCGCGCTCGCTCTGGGACGGGCAGCTGTCCGGCCCGGCCGCGGCGCCGGCCGACGGCGCCCTGGCCGTCTATGACGGCATCGGCCCGCGCGGCGAGCCGGTGCGGGTGGCCGAGCGGATGGCGACGCCGGCCGGCAGCCGCGCGGCGATCCGCATCCGGGTCGGTATGAACCGCCGGCCGCTCGACGAGCAGATCAGCCATTTCACCTGGCTGATGATCACCTCCTTCGCCGTCATCGGCCTGGGGCTGGTCGTCGGCGGCACGCTGCAGCTGGTCTGGGGCATGCGGCCGCTGCGGCAGGCGCGCCAGGCCCTGGCCGCGGTCCGCGCCGGCCAGCAGGCGACCCTGGCGCATGCCCGGGCGCCGAGCGAGATCGCCCCGCTGCTAGAGGAGATCGACGCGCTGGTGCAGCAGAACCACGCCACGGTGGAGCGCGCCCGCGCCCATGTCGGCAACCTGGCGCATGCGCTGAAGACGCCGCTGGCGGTGCAGCGCGTGGCGCTGGAGCCGGGGGAGGCCGACATGCGCCTGGCGCGCGAGCAGAACCGGGCGATGGAAATGCTGGTGCAGCACCATCTGTCGCGCGCCCGCAGCGCCGCGCTCTCGGGCGCCGCCGCCACGGATGCCGCGCCGATGGAGGTGGCAGAGGAGCTGGCCACCGCGCTGCGGCGGATCTTCGCCAACAAGGACCTGGAGATCGACCTGCTGGGCGATGCCGGGCTGCGCGCCAAGGTCGACCGGCAGGACCTGATGGAGATCCTCGGCAACCTGCTGGAGAATGCCTGCCAGTGGGCGCGCCACCAGGTGACGCTGACGGTCAGCCGCGGCAGCGCCAGCCTGCTGGTCACCGTGGTCGATGACGGGCCTGGCCTGGCCTCGGCCGATTACGACAGCGTGCTGACCCGCGGCGTCCGGCTGGACGAGGCCAAGCCGGGCAGCGGGCTGGGCCTGGCCATCACCCGCGACCTGGTCGCTCTCTACGACGGCAGCCTGACCTTGCAGGACGCGCGGCCGGCGGGCCTGTTGGTCGCCGTCACCCTGCCGCTGAGCGCGGCGCAGCGGCCAGGGTCGCTGCACCGCCGCTCGCGGTGGCAGGCGCCGGCCTGAGGCCGGCCTGCCCGCGCGGCTGTCAGCCGGGGCGGCGCGCCTGCCGGGCAAGGCGCCGGCAGCCCTGCAGGCCGTAATGGGTCACGGCCACGCAGAGGCCCATGATGGCCAGGCAGTGCAGGAAGAAGGCGGCGACCGACTCCTCGAAATTCCACCAGTCGAGCGAGACCTGCATGCTGAGCCGGCCCGCCAGGCCGAGCACCAGGGCGCTCCAGACACCCTGGGCCGCGACGGCGGCGGCCAGGAGGCGCAGCGCCAGGGCGCGGGGCCTGCTGGCCGTCTCGATCCCGAGCAGGCCGCGCGCGACGGCCATGATCATCGGCCAGCGCAGGCCGAGATGGACCGCGACGATGACCAGCACCCAATAGGCGGCCAGGCTGTGGATCTGCCGCAGCGTGAAGCCGCCGAAGGCCGACAGCACGCCCGACAGCGCGTTCGAGATCAGGACGCTGGTCACCAGCAGGGCGAGCATGCCGCCGAGCAGCAGCAGCGTCACCGCGCCGTCGAGCAGCCGGCGGGGCTCGCGCCGCGCCCTGGGCAGCCTGCCCCACCAGCGCCGGTTGAAGACATTGTGCAGGATCAGCAGCAGGAACATCGCCGTCCCCGCCAGCTCATGCGCCGCGTTGCCGAGCCACCAGTAGGACAGGCCGAAGACCAGCAGGCCGGCCGAGGCCAGGTCCAGCAGCATCCGCCGGGGCAGCGAGGGGGTCATCGGGGCGGCGGCCGGATCACTCGACCGGCGTGCCGTCGAAGCGCGGGATCCGGTGGGCGGTGAACAGGTAGTCCGCGCCCTGCTGGCTGGCGTGGCAGGATTGGCAGCGGGCGGTGTTCTCGCCCAGGTTGAGGCTGCGATCCGGCCAGAACCATTGGAACTGCCAGTCCGCCGTGCGGCGGCGGGCGTCGTAATCGGCGCCGAAGCCCTCGCCCTTCTCCATGACGAAATAGCGGTAGAGCTTGCCGTCGCGGTGGTCGACCAGCACGAAATGCGTGCCGGCCGGGATCGGCTGGCGGTTCTGCACCGCCGTGATCGCCTCGGGCGTGGTCAAGATGTGCTCGGTCACATTGCCGCGGCGGACGGTGGTGTAGTGAACGAGCCGGTCCAGGTCGGCAGGGAAGCTGACCCGGTTCGTCTCGGCCTGCACCTGCCAGCCGATCGCCAGGATCGCCGCGGCCGCCAGGGCCGCCAGGAAGAGGGGGCGTGGGAAGATCGTCATGGCTGCCTTGCTCGGGGTGACGCCGTCAGGATCGGGGCGCCCGCCGCCTTCGCCTGCTCAGTCGAGCTGCTTGTCGGCGAGGAAGCGCGAGACCTGGTCGGCGATCTCGATGTTGTTCAGGTCGGAAAAGGGGAAATGCGTGTTGCCGCGGATGCCGGCCTCCGGCAGGTGCACGACCCGCACGTCGCCGCCATGCCGGTTGACGGCGTCGCGCCACAGCCGCGCCATCTGCAGCCGCCCGCGCCAGGCATCCTGGGTCGGGATGTCGCTGGGCGTCGCCGGGATGTTGTCGCCGTAGAAGATGACGATCGGGATCCGCGTCAGCGCCATGAAGTCGGCCATCGGCACCGGCATGCCCGCCACGGTGTCGAAGCTGGTCGGGATGGCGGCCGGCACCTCGCCCTGCGGGAACAGGAAGTTGCTGCCGGGCTCGAAGGCGACGATGGCGCGGATATCGGCGCTCTTGATCGCCGCCAGCCAGCCGGGGCCGCCGGATTGGGAATGGGTGAACAGGATGCCCGGGCCGATCCGCCGGAACAGCGCGGCCACGCCATCCGCGACGAGGTTCATGTCGAAGGGGCCGGTGTTCGGCGTCATCGCCCGGAAATACTGGTCGAGCGTCGCCGCGGACCGGTCGAACTGCACGCCGTCGAAATAGCTGGGCCAGACGCCGAGGCGGAACTGGCCGAACCAGAACTGCTCGTCCGGGGTCGGCGTGATGGTGGTCTCGACCGTGCTGCGCCCGGCATTGCCGCGGCGCGGCTGGTCGATCAGGTAGGTGGCGAAGCTGCGGCGCAGGAAGATGGTCTGGAAGCCCTCGCGCCCGTCCGCCGTGGTCTCCCAGGTCTTCGAGAACTGCCCCGCCCCGTGCCACATGACGATCGGCAGGCGCCGTGCGCCGGGCGGCACCTGGTAGAAGGCATAGAGATGGTCGCCGCGATAGGTCTGCCCCGCGGCGCGGAGCGGCTGGCGGGGGTCGAAGGTGCCCGGCGCCGTCGTGACCGAGCCGCCCACCGCGAAGCTGCCCTGCGCCTGGATCACCAGCGGCCTGTCAGCCGGCTGCGCCCTGGCGGCGGGGGCGGCCAGGAGGCTGGCGGCCAGGCCCAGGCTGGCGGCGCAGTATTTCCATCGGTTCACCGGGCGGGCCTCTGCGACTGGGATCGGCGCCAGCATGACCCATTCTCCGCCTCTCCATTAGCCCGCCGGGACCGATAGCCATCATCAGGCTGGCGCATCAATCGGGCTGCCAGCCGCGGCGCCATGGCGGGGAGGGGGCCTTGCCGGGACGCTGGAATTGGTGACCAATCCGCGGCACCAGAACCGAAGCCGAGCCCTGCCGATGACCCAGATCCCGAACGACCTGCGCGCCGCGATCGATGCTGCCACCGCCGCGATCGAGCCCCGCCTCATCGCGCTGCGCCGGGATATCCATGCGCATCCCGAGCTCGCCTTCGAGGAGGTCCGCACCGCCGGCGTGGTCGCGGCCGAGCTGTCGCGGCTGGGCATCGAGCATCGCGCCGGCATCGGCCGCACCGGCGTCGTCGGCACCATCCGCGGCGCCCGGCCGGGGCCGATCCTGGCGATCCGCGCCGACATGGACGCGCTGCCGATCCAGGAGCAGACCGGCCTGGCCTATGCCAGCACCATCGACGGCAAGATGCATGCCTGCGGCCACGACATCCACACCACCACCCTGCTGGGCGTCGGCGCGGTGCTGCAGCAGCTGTCGGGCCAGCTGGCCGGCACCGTCCGGCTGATCTTCCAGCCCGCCGAGGAAGCCATCGGCGGCGCCAGGGAAATGATCGCCGAGGGGGTGATGGAGGGCGTCGACATGGCGCTCAGTCTGCACAACCGGCCGGAGATCGCGGTCGGCCGCTATGGCATCGTGCATGGCCCGGCGACGGCGGCGACCGATGAATTCGACATCGTGCTGCATGGCAAGTCCGGCCATGGCGCGCGGCCCTATGCGGCCATCGACCCGATCGTCGCGGCGGCGCAGCTGATCGGCCAGCTGCAGACCATCGTCTCCCGCGACGTGCGGGCGCTGGATGCCTGCGTGGTGACGGTGGGCGCCATCCATGCCGGCCAGGCGCGCAATGTCATCCCCGACCGCTGCGAGCTGAACGGCACGGTGCGCAGCCGGCAGGAAGCGGCGCGCGACGCGGCGGAGAGCGGCATCAAGCGGATCTGCGAGGGCATCGCGGCCGGTCTGCGCGTCCGCTGCGACGTGTCCTATCGCCGCGGCATGCCGGCGCTGATGAATGACGAGGCGATGCTGCAGCGGACGGTCGCCGCCATCCGCGCCCAGCTCGGCGATGTTGCCGACGAGTTCGAGCCCAGCCTGGGCGGCGAGGATTTCGCGCTGATGGCGGCGATGGTGCCGGCCTTCCGGCTGCTGGTCGGCTCGTCGCAGCCGGGGCGGACGGACAAGGTGCACAATGCCCATTACCAGCCCGACGAGCGCTGCATCGGCTATGGCGTGCGGGCGCTGGCGCGGACCGCGGCCGATATCCTGGCCTGAGGGCGGGCAGGGGCCGATGCGCGCCGCCGCCGGCCGCCCCTCCCGGTCCGACCGCCTGGCCGATGCGATCAGCGCCGATATCCAGGCGGGCGTGCTGGCGCCGGGGCACTGGCTGAAGCAGGTCGATCTCGAGGAAGGCTACGGCGCCACCCGCAACACGGTGCGCAACGCGCTGCTCAAGCTGGCGCTGCAGCGCTTCGTCGTGCATGCGCCGAACCGTGGCTACCGCGTCCCCTCGATGGACCCGCGGCGGCAGCGGGAGCAGCGGGAGCTGCGCATGATCCTGGAAGCGGCGATGGTGCCGGAGATGGTGCGGCAGGCCACGGCGGCGGTGATCGCCGAGCTGGCGGTGCTGGCCACGGCCTTCGAAGCGCTGGTGGCGGGCGGCGAGTTCCTGCGCCTCATCGAGGCCAATGCCGCCTTCCACCAGCGGATGCACGGCCTCTGCCGGAACACGCTGCTGGTCGCGCAGGTCCAGGAGATCCGCGCCACCATGCGGCCCATCCCCGGCAGCACCTGGCCCAGCCGCGCACGCATGGAGCAATCCGGGCGCGAGCACCGGGCGATGGTCGAGGCGCTGGCAGGCGGCGAGGTCGAGCGGCTGATGCGCCTGGTGGTCGACCACATCGGCAAGGGCGCGGCGGCCGGGGTGACGATGGTGCGGCTGCATCCGCCGGCGCTTCCCGGCGAGGCATGACGGCGTCCGGCGGGACGGAACGGCTTCGGTGGCCGCGCCGCCTGTGCTACCGGCTTGGCATCGAGGGGGAGGGCCGCCGATGGGCGAGGTGATGCGGTGCCGCTGGGCGAATGGCGACGCGCTGATGCAGCAATATCACGACCAGGAATGGGGCGTGCCGCTGCGCGACAGCCGGGCGCTGTGGGAGATGCTGATGCTGGAGGGGTTCCAGGCCGGCCTGTCCTGGATCACCATCCTGCGCCGGCGGGAGGGGTTTCGTGCCGCCTTCCGCGATTTCGACCCGGTGGCGGTGGCGGCGTTCGGCCCGGCGGATGTCGACCGGCTGATGGGCGATGCCGGCATCATCCGGGCGCGGGCGAAGATCGAGGCGACGATCGGCAATGCCCGGGCCTATCTGGCGATGCAGGCTGCCGGCGATGATTTCGGCGAATTCGCCTGGGGCTTCGTCGATGGCGTGCCGCTGGTGGGCGATGGCGTGGCCTTGCCGGCGAAGACGCCGCTGTCCGAGGCGATGTCGGTCGCGCTGAAGAAGCGCGGCTTCAAGTTCGTGGGCCCGGTGATCGTCTATGCCTGGATGCAGGCCGTGGGGTTGGTCGACGACCATGCCGAGGACTGCTTCTGCCGCCAGCGCGCAAAAGAACAGAAATAGAAGGGGGTGCGGGGGGATACCTCCCCCCGCCCTTGCTTATTGTTTCAGACGCTGGTGGTCGCCCCCGGCAGCGGCGTCATCCCGCGGGTGTCTTCGGGCGGGTTGGTTGCGGGTGCGCCAAGGGGCGCGTCGCGGGTAGCGTGCCAGTGCCGCAGCGCCCAATGAACGGAAGGGAAAGCGATGTCCCCCCAGGGGATCTCGTCCCAGGCGAAGAAGCGCGTCTCCAGGCTTTCCGGCCCCGGCGCGATGCCCGGCTCGGCGAGATGGGCCCGGAACAGGATCTGCACCTGGCCGATGCGGGCGATGGAATAGACCGCCAGCACGCCTTCGATGGCGATGCGGGCCTGGGCTTCCTCGAAGGCCTCGCGGGCGGCGCCTTCGGCCACGGTCTCGCCGAGCTCCATGAAGCCGGCGGGCAGGGTCCAGAAGCCGGTGCGGGGCGGGATGGCGCGGCGGCAGAGCAGGATGCGCCCGTGCTCCACCACCACCGCGCCGGTGACGATCTTCGGGTTCTCGTAGTTGACGAAGCCGCAATCGGCGCAGGTCAGGCGCTCGCGGTCTTCGCCTTCGGGGATCACGCGGTGGAAATGCCCGGCCATGCGCGCCAGCCTGCCGGGGCCGGCGGCGGGCCGCAAGCCTTCAGCACCAGTCGATCGGCGCCGGGTAGCGGGCGGCGAGGAAGGTCAGGCCCTCGGCCGGGGCGTTCTGGCCGGCGAGTGTCCGGTCGCGCCCGTCCAGCAGCTCACGCACCCAGGGGACGGGGCGGCGGCCGAGGCCCACCTGCATCAGGCTGCCCACCATGTTGCGCACCTGGTGGTGCAGGAAGCTGCGGGCGGCGGTGTGGACCAGAATCTCGTCGCCCTCGCGCCGGACGTCGAGCTGGTCCAGCGTGCGTAAGGCATCCTTGGCCTGGCAGGCGGCGGCGCGGAAGGCGGTGAAGTCGTGGCGGCCCAGGATGGTCTGGGCGGCGGCATGCATGGCATCGGCATCGACCGCCTGGGGGACGTGCCAGACCCGCCCCGCCAACAGCGCCGGCCGGGCGCGGCGGTTGAGGATGCGGTAGCGGTAGCTGCGGCCGATGCAGGAGAAGCGGGCCGACCATTCCTCCGGCACCCGGGCGGCGGCGACGACGGAGACCGGATGCGGGCGGCTATAGGCGTTCAGCGCCTCGCGCAGGCGCAGCGGCGGCAGGTCGAGGCCGAGCTCGATCTGCACCACCTGGCCCTCGGCATGGACGCCGGCATCGGTGCGGCCGGAGGCCTGGGTGAGGGCGGGGACGCCGCCGTTCAGCGGCGCCGCGGCCTCCTCCAGCACCTGCTGCACCGAGAGGCCGATGGCCTGGCGCTGCCAGCCGACGAAGGGCGCGCCGTCATATTCGACCAGCAGGGCGTAGCGCGGCATGTCAGCCGAGCCGGCTGCCGGGCGGCAGGGCGTAGCCGCGCAGGAAAGCCTCGGCCGGCATGGCGCCGCGGCCGGCGCGCTGCAGCCGCAGCAGGCGCAGCGCGCCCTGGCCGCAGGCGATGCGCGGGGCGTCGTCGAGCACGGTGCCGGGCGGGGAAGGGGTGTCGAGCGGCGCCGGCTCGGCCTCGAGCACGCGCAGCGTCTCGCCGGCGTGCTGGAAATAGGTGCCGGGCCAGGGGTTGAGGGCGCGGATGCGGCGGTCGAGGGCGGCGGCGTCCTGGGTCCAGTCCAGCGCGCCGTCGGGCTTGCTGAGCTTGGGGGCGTAGGTGACGCCTTCTTCCGGCTGCGGCACGGCGGCCGGTTGCTCGTCCAATGCCTGCAGGATCAGCCGGCGGCCGATTTCCGCCAGGGCGTCGTGGATGGCGGGCGTGCCGTCGCGCGGGCCGATCGGCACGGCGCCCTTCAGCAGCATCGGCCCGGTGTCGAGGCCTTCCTCCATCTGCATGATGGTGATGCCGGTCTCGGCGTCGCCGGCCAGGATGGCGGCCTGGATCGGCCCGGCGCCGCGCCAGCGCGGCAGCAGCGAGGCATGGATGTTCAGGCAGCCGCGGCGCGGCGCGTCCAGCATCTCGCGCGGCAGGATCAGCCCATAGGCGGCGACCACCGCGACATCGAGGTCGAGGGCGCGGAAGGCCGCGTGCTCGGCCGTGTCGCGGCGGACCCGGGCGGGGTGGCGCACGGCCAGGCCGAGCTCCAGCGCCGCGCGGTGCACCGGGCAGGGGGTTTCCTTCTGGCCGCGCCCGGCGGGGCGCGGCGGCTGGGTGTAGACGGCGACCACCGCATGCCCCGCCGCGTGCAGCGCACGCAGGGCCGGCACCGCGAAGTCGGGGCTGCCCATGAAGGCGAGGCGGAGCGGGGTCACTCGTCGCGGCCCTTGGACTTCAGCTCCTTGGCCAGCTTGCGCAGCATCATGTTGCGCTTCAGCGCCGAGAGATGGTCGACGAAGAGCACGCCGTTCAGATGGTCGATCTCGTGCTGCAGGCAGGTGGCCATCAGCCCGTCGGCGGTCATCTCGCGCCTGGCGCCGTCGAGGTCGAGCCAGCGCACCTTCACCTCGGCCGGGCGGACCACCTCGGCATATTGGTTGGGCAGCGACAGGCAGCCTTCCTCATGCGACGACAGCTGCTGGCTGGCGGCGACGATCTCCGGATTGACCATGACATAGGGCTGCGGCTGGTCGTCGGGCTGCAGGTCGATGACGACCAGGCGCAGCAGCTCGCCGATCTGCGGCGCGGCCAAGCCGATGCCGGGGGCCTTGTACATGGTGGCGAGCATGCGGGGGGCCAGGGCGCGCACCGTCTCGGTGTCGCCGGGGCCGACGGGGCGGGCCTTGGCGCGCAGCTTCGCGTCAGGGACCAGCAGGATGGGCAGAAGGGCGGGTTCGGACATGGAAAGGGTGCTCTAGCTTCTGGCCGGGCCGGCTTCAACTGCCGCGGGCGGAAGAGCGGACCCGCGCGGCGGGGGGAGGCGCAGGGCAGCGCCATCGGCGGCCTGCAAAGGCACAGCCATGGCGCGGCCTCTTGCATCCGGCGGCGGAGCGCACAAACTGTCCTGGCGTGGCGGGGTGCTTCGGGTCCCGCCCACGGCTCGCTCATCGGAGGAGTTCCTGGCTGCCATGTCTCGTTCGTCGCTTTTCGGCTCGCCCCTGTTTCTCGGCTTCGACCATCTGGAGCAGATGCTCGACCGGGTGGCGAAGAACGCCGATGGGTATCCGCCGTACAATATCGAGCAGACCGCCGAGAATCGGCTGCGCATCACCCTGGCCGTGGCCGGCTTCAGCATGGACGACCTGCAGATCACGCAGGAGGACAACCAGCTAGTGGTCCGCGGCAAGCAGAAGGACGAGAGCGAAGGCCGCGTCTTCCTGCATCGCGGCATCGCCGCCCGGCAGTTCCACCGCGCCTTCGTCCTGGCCGAGGGCATCGATGTCGAAGGCGCCTGGCTGGATAACGGGCTGCTGCATATCGACCTGAAGCGGCCGCAGCCCGCCGTGCGGGTCAAGGCGATCCAGATCGGCATGCGCGGCGCCCAGGGCGGCCGGGCGGTGGTGCAGAGCGCCCCCCAGGAGGAGAGCCAGATCGCCGTCAGCCAGGTGCCGGTCGGCCAGATCACCGGCTGACGCCGGGGGCCAGACCGGTCACTTCTCGCTTCCCGGCACAAAAAGGCTGCAAAACCTTCAGGCTTCCCGGGCATTGTCCTTTTGATCCGCCTTCGCGATCGAGGCGGGGATGAGGGCAGGGAAGACCACAGGATTCCACAGCGGTGCATTTGATGGACCGCAGCGCCGGGCCCCGAAAGGGACGGCAGAAGGAGATTCCCGCGATGAACAAGGAAGGTCCCACACGCCCCTTCGCCGCCGCCGATGCGCTGCGGCAGCTTGCCCCCGCCGACTGGGCGCGCTTCGGGGCGGAGCAGATCGCCTATATCCGGCCGATCGTCATGGATGGCGCGCCGGCGGTGGCCATCCATTCTGCGGATGGCACGCAGATCGGCGCGGCGCCGGATACCAGCCTGGCCACGGCCGCCATCCTGCAGCACGAGATGCTGCCGGTCCTGGTGCACTGACGCCGCCAGACGGCACGCGTCGCGCGCCAGGATGGCGCGCCGGGTCTTGGCGCCGCGTCCCTTCAGGGGGCGCGGCGCGGTTGTTTTCGGCGGGTTTTTTCGCCGGGCGGCGGGATCGCGCAATCGCTGCGCGTAAAGCTGCGGAAGGTGGTTGCCCTGCCGCCGCAACCCCGCTAGATAGCGGCCGCGGCGCCGACATAGCTCAGCGGTAGAGCAACTGATTCGTAATCAGTAGGTCCCCGGTTCAATCCCGGGTGTCGGCACCAGCCCCCCAACGACATCGGTTTTATCAGAACGACAGCCGCGCGCCGGGCCTGTCGTCTTTGGCCCTTCTTGCGGCGTCCGCCCGGCGCCCGCCGCATGACTGTGTCCGCGGGTGATTATTGAGAGTCATTCGCATTGCAACGAAGTCTCAATAGCGGCATAAGCCAACGCAGATGCGAAAGGGTAATGCCGCAATGCCGCTCCGTCGGGTCCTGTCCACCTTCGGGCTGTTCGCCGCGCTGGCCGTGACGGGGGCCGCCGGCCTGGCCGCCCCGGCCCGGGCGCAGAGCCCGGCCACGCCGGGGACGGCGAAGATCGGGCTGGAGCTGAACCGGCTGGAAAGCCGCCCCGAAGGCTGCCGGGTGTGGCTGCTGCTGCGCAACCCGGCGCCCGAGGCGGTCGACCCGCTGCGCCTCGACTTGCTGGTCTTCGGCAAGGACGGGGTGATCGCCCGCCGGCTGGCGCTGGATGTCGGGCCCCTGCCGCAAGAAAAAACCATGGCCCGGATCTTCGATCTGGCCAGCCAGCCCTGCGACGGGATCGGCGCCGTGCTGCTGAACGACCTTCTGGCCTGCGGCGGCACCCCCGAGACCCGGGCCGCCTGCCTGCCGCGCCTGGCGCTCGCCTCGCGCGTCGACGGCGTCACTTTCGAAAAGTAAGGAGGTCGCGATGAACCCGACCGAGACCGTCACCGCCACGCCCGGCGTCGTTCCTGGCCTCGATGCCGCCATCGCCGCGGCGGGCCATGGCCCCGACATGTCGATGCTCGGCCTGTTCATGCAGGCCGACTGGGTCGTCAAGGCGGTGATGATCGCGCTCGCGCTGGCCTCCGTCGTCTGCTGGGCCATCATCGTCGAGAAATCGCTGCTGCTCGGTCGGCTGAAGCGCGAGATCCGCGGCCTGGTGGCCGCCGCCGCGCCGGGCGCCGGGCAGGGGCTGCCCTCGCCGCAGGGCGAGGGGCTGGCCGCCCGGGTGCTGCGCGCCGGCACCCGCGAATGGCGCGACGGCCGCGAGCAGGGCGAGAGCCGCTTCGAGTACCGGCACCGCATGGAGCATGCGATGCGCCATGCCCTGTCCGGCGAGCTGCGCCGGGTCGAGCCGGGCCTGCCCTTCCTGGCCACCACCGGCGCCGTCGCCCCCTTCATCGGGCTGTTCGGCACGGTCTGGGGCATCATGAACAGCTTCGCCGGCATCGCGCAGAGCAACGACACCAGCCTGGCCGTGGTCGCCCCCGGCATCGCCGAGGCGCTGTTCGCCACCGCCATCGGCCTGATCGCGGCGATCCCGGCGGTCATGGCCTATAACCGGCTGCTGGTCCGGCTCGGCCGGCTGCGTCAGGACGGCCAGTCGGCCGCCGCCGACCTCGCCGCCAGCCTGTCGCGCCGCCCGCCCAGCCTGGCGGCCGCCGCCGGCAGCCGCAGCGCGGCGGCGGAGTAAGCCGGATGGCCTTCGCTGGCCCGAGCCACAGCGGCGGGGATGACGACGCCCCGCTGCCGATGGCCGACATGAATGTCACGCCGCTGGTCGACGTCATGCTGGTGCTGCTGATCGTCTTCATGGTGGCAGCCCCCATGATGGTCGTGGGCGTGCCGGTAAACCTGCCGAAGACCGCCGCCCCGCGCGCCGCGGCGCCGCGGCCACCGGTGGTGCTGACCGTCGGCCCCGACGGCAAGGTCTATCTGCGCCAGGACGAGATCGCCGTGGCCGACCTGCCGGCGAAGCTCGCCGAGCTGCACAGGAACGACCCCGAGGCCCCGGTCTATGTCCGCGGCGACCGCGCCGTGCCGTATGGCGAGGTGCTGCGGGTGATGGGCCGGGTGACCCAGGCGGGCATCACCCGCGTGTCGCTGATCGCCGAGGCGGAAGCCTCGACGCCGGTCCAGGCGCGCTGACGGGCGAGGCCACGATGAGCACGCTGAGCCTGCAAGGACCCCGCCTCGCCGGATGGGGCATCACCGCCCTCCTGCATGGCGGTGTCCTGGTCTTCCTGATCTTCGGCCTGCCGGAGCATGCGCCGCCGCCGGCCATCGTGCCGCTGGAGATGATCGCGCCGCCCTCGGCGCCGGAAGTCGCCCAGGAGGAGCCGGCCCCGGTGGCCGAGCGGGTCGATGCGATCGAGCCGCCGGCGCCGCAATCCAGCACCACGCCGCCGCCGCCCTCGGCGACCGCCGCGCCGCCCGAGCCCGTGCAGGTGCAGCCGCCGCCGCCCGAGGTGACGGCGATGCAGCCGCCGCCGCCGGAGGCCGCGCAGGAGCCCGAGGTGACCCCGCCGGTCGAGCCCGAGACGCTGCAGGCCGTGGTGCCCGAGGCCGAGCGGCCGCCGGAGCCCGACACGCTGCCGCTGCTGGAGGCCGAGGTGCCGCCGCCGCCGCCCGCGCCGCCGCCGCCGCCGCCGCAGCAGGCGCGCCCGCCGGCGCCGCCGCCGCCGCGTCCGGTGCCGCGCCGTCCGACACCGCCGCCGCCGACCGCGACGCCGTATTCGCCGCCCGAGGCGGCGACGACGCCGAGCACCAGCGCGCCGGCCGCCGCCGCGCCGCAGGCCGCAGCCCCCGCGGGCCGTGGCCCCTCAGGCCCGCCGGTCAGCTACCAGGCGATGATCTCGGCCGCGCTGAACCGCGCCAAGCGCTATCCGAACAGCGCTCGGCTGCGGAAGATCGAGGGTGTGGTGTCGCTTCGGTTCCGGATGTTGCCGGACGGCTCTGTGACGAGCTGGAGCATCGCGCGCAGCAGCGGCAGCGCCGAGCTGGACGAAGCTGTCGGCGAGATGATCGAGCGGGCGCGGCTGCCGCCTTTCCCGCCGGAGATGGGCACCGACCCGCTGGACATGGTCGTCCCGATCAACTTCTTCCTGCGCTGAAGCGCTTCTTTTCTTTCTGATAGAAAAAAGATGGGGGTCCGGGGAATTCTTCCCCCGGCCTTTCTTTTTTCTAGGCCTTGGCGAGAACCTTCTTCTTCGCCTTGACCGGCGCCGGCAGCAGCGGCCCGAGGAAGCGCCCGGTATGGCTGCCCGGCGTCGCCGCCACGTCTTCCGGCGTCCCCTGCGCCACGATCTGCCCGCCCCCGTCGCCGCCTTCCGGCCCGAGGTCGAGGATCCAGTCGGCCGTCTTGATGACCTCGAGGTTGTGCTCGATCACCACGACGGTGTTGCCCTGCTCGACCAGCTGGTGGAGCACTTCCAGCAGCTTCTTGACGTCCTCGAAATGCAGGCCGGTGGTGGGCTCGTCGAGGATGTAGAGGGTGCGCCCGGTGGCCCGGCGCGCCAGCTCCTTCGACAGCTTGATGCGCTGCGCCTCGCCGCCGGAGAGGGTGGTGGCCTGCTGGCCGAGATGGATGTAGCCGAGGCCCACTTCCCGCAGCACCCGCAGCTTGTCGCGGATCGAGGGGACGGCGGAGAAGAATTCGAGGCCTTCCTCGACCGTCATCTCCAGCACGTCGGCGATCGACTTGCCGCGGAACTTCACCTCCAGCGTCTCGCGGTTGTAGCGCTTGCCCTTGCAGGTGTCGCAGGTGACGTAGACGTCGGGCAGGAAGTGCATCTCGATCTTCAGCACGCCATCGCCCTGGCAGGCCTCGCAGCGGCCGCCCTTGACGTTGAAGCTGAAGCGGCCGGGCTTGTAGCCGCGCGCCCGGCTGTCGGGCAGCTCGGAGAACCAGTCGCGGATCGGCGCGAACAGCCCGGTATAGGTCGCCGGGTTGGAGCGCGGGGTGCGGCCGATCGGCGACTGGTCGATGTCGATGATCTTGTCGAGATGCTCCAGCCCCTCGATCCGCTCATGCGGGGCGGGGACGGTGCCGGCGCCCATCAGCCGGCGGGCGGTGGCCTTGTAGAGGGTCTCGACGACGAAGGTCGACTTGCCGCCGCCGGAGACGCCGGTGACGCAGGTGAAGGTGCCGAGCGGCAGGCCGGCGGTCAGGCCATGCAGGTTGTTGCCGGTGGCGCCGACGACGCGCAGCTGGCGCTTGGCGTCGGGCTTGCGGCGCGCGGCCGGCACGGCGATCGAGCGGCGGCCGGAGAGATAGGCGCCGGTGATGCTGTCCGGATGGGCGGCGACCTCCGCCGGCGTGCCCTGGGCGATGACGCGGCCGCCGCCGGCGCCGGCGGCGGGGCCGATGTCGATCAGGTGGTCGGCGGTGCGGATGGCGTCCTCGTCATGCTCGACGACGAGCACGGTGTTGCCGAGGTCGCGCAGCCGGCGCAGCGTGGTCAGCAGCCGCTCGTTGTCGCGCTGGTGCAGGCCGATCGAGGGCTCGTCGAGCACGTAGAGCACGCCGGTCAGGCCGGAGCCGATCTGGCTGGCCAGCCGGATGCGCTGGCTCTCGCCGCCCGACAGCGTCGCCGAGGAGCGGGCGAGGGAGAGGTAGTCGAGCCCGACATCGAGCAGGAAGCGCAGCCGCTCGATGATTTCCTTCAGGATGCGGCGGGCGATCTCGGCGCGCTGCGGGGTCAGGGTGGCTTCCACCCCTTCGAACCAGGGCAGCGCCTTGCGGATCGACAGGTCGCTGGCGCCGGCGATGTGCATGTCGGCGATCTTCACCGACAGCGCCTCGGGCTTGAGGCGGGCGCCGCAGCAGACATGGCAGGGCTGCTCGGCCTGGTAGCGGGAGAGGTCCTCGCGCACCCAGGGGTTGTCGGTCTCGCGCAGGCGGCGGGCCAGGTTCGGCAGCACGCCCTCGAAAGGCTTCTTCACCTCGTAGGCGCGCAGCCCGTCCTTGTAGCGGAGGGTGACCACCTCCTTGCCGGTGCCCTCCAGGATGGCCTCGCGCGCGGCCTCCGGCAGCTCGCCCCAGGGGGTGCTGGTCTTGATGCCCAGGTGCTTGGCCAGGCTGGTCAGGGTCTGGTCGTAATAGGGCGCGCTGTTGCCGGCCCAGGCGGCGACGGCGCCATCGGCGATGCTGCGGCCGTCATCGGGCACCACCAGGGCGCCGTCGAAGAAGCTCTCGGTGCCGAGGCCGTCGCAGGCCGGGCAGGCGCCCTGCGGCGAGTTGAAGGAGAACAGCCGCGGCTCGATCTCCTCGATGGTGAAGCCGGAGACCGGGCAGGCATAGCGGCTGCTGAAGACGGTGCGCTCGGCATTGTCGGCGCCCTCGGCATAGGCGACGCCGTCGGCCAGGCCGATCGCCGTCTCGAAGCTGTCGGCCAGGCGCTGCGCCAGGCCGTCATTGCCGACGACGACGCGGTCGACCACCACCTCGATGTCGTGCTTCTTGCGCTTGTCGAGGGCGGGGGCGTCCTCGATGCGCATCAGCTCGCCATTGACCTTCACCCGCTCGAAACCACGGCGCTGGTATTCGGCGAGCTCCTTCTTGAACTCGCCCTTCTTGCCGCGAACCACCGGGGCCAGCAGCAGCAGGCGGGTGCCCTCCGGCATGGCGAGGACGCGATCGACCATCTGGCTGATGCTCTGCGCCTCGATCGGCAGGCCGGTGGCCGGGCTGTAGGGCACGCCGGCGCGGGCCCAGAGCAGCCGCATATAGTCGTGGATCTCGGTCACCGTGCCGACGGTGGAGCGCGGATTGTGGCTCGTCGTCTTCTGCTCGATGGAGATGGCCGGCGACAGGCCCTCGATCGAGTCCACGTCCGGCTTCTGCATCAGCTGCAGGAACTGCCGGGCATAGGCCGAGAGGCTCTCGACATAGCGGCGCTGGCCCTCGGCATAGATGGTGTCGAAGGCGAGCGACGACTTGCCGGAGCCCGACAGCCCGGTCAGCACGGTGAGCGTGTGCTTCGGGATGTCGATGTCGATATTCTTCAGATTATGCTGGCGGGCGCCGCGGACGCGGATCTGGTCCTGGCCGGGGGGCGCCGGACGGGGCTGCACGTCGCGGGGCTTGGCGG
>NZ_CACSJM010000052.1 GCF_902706185.1 Roseomonas sp. 18066
GGTTGACCCCCCCCCGGTTGACCCTGCGCGCCCCGGCATGGCACGCAGGCACCCATGCCCCAGCTCCACGTCGCCCAGATCCCCGTCACGCCCTTCCAGCAGAATTGCGCCCTGATCTGGGACTCCGAGACCGGCCGCGGCACGGTGATCGATCCCGGCGGCGACGTGCCCCGCATTCTGGCCGGGCTGGACAAAGCCGGCTTCACCGTCGAGAGAATCCTGCTGACGCATGGCCATCTGGACCATGCCGGCGGCGCCGCTGAGCTGAAGCGCGCGCTGGAAGCCCGACAGGGCGCCCCGGTGCCGGTCGAAGGCCCCGACCGCCGCGACGCGCCGCTGCTGGAGGGCCTGGCCGCCCAGGGCGAGCGCTTCGGCATCGAGGGGATGGAAAGCGTCACCCCCGACCGCTGGCTGCAGGAAGGCGAGACCATCGCCATCGCCGGCCAGGATTTCTTCACGTTCCACTGCCCGGGGCACACGCCCGGGCATTTGGCCTTCGTCTCACCCTCGCTGGGCTTCGCCGTCGTCGGCGACGTGCTGTTCCGCGGCTCGGTCGGCCGCACCGACTTCCCCTATGGCGACCACGACGCCCTGATCAGCGCCATCAAGGAAAAACTGCTGCCGCTGGGGGATGAGATCCGCTTCCTCTGCGGCCACGGCCCGGGCTCGACCTTCGGCGAGGAGCGCCGCTCCAACCCCTTCCTCAACGGCCGGGGCTGAAACGGCGGCCCGGCCTCAGGCGGCGGCTTCGGCGGCCCAGATCACCGCATCGGCGCCGGCCGGCAGCTGCATCGGGCAGGACGGATCGGTCGCCGCGCGGAACACCGCCTCGGCGACGTCCTCGGCCGCGGTCACCGGCCCCTCATCCTGCTGCCAGGCGGAGAAGACCTGTTGGGCGAGGGGGCCATAGGCTTCCGGGATGGCGTCCACCGTGCGGGCGCGGGCATTGTCGCTGAAACGCGTGGCCGGCGCCCGGCCCGGCAGCACCAGCCGGGCGCGGATGCCGAAGGGTTCCAGCTCGAGCGCCAGGGATTCGGTGAAGGCGTTCACCGCCGCCTTGCTGGCGGTATAGACCGACAGCAGGGGCAGCGGCTTCAGGGTCACCGTCGAGGTGACATTGACCACCACGCCCGCGCCGCGCGCCCGGAACTGCGGCAGCACCGCCCGGGTCACCGCCATGGTGCCGAAGGTGTTGGTCTCGAAGATCTCGCGGATGGCGCCGAGGGAGACGCCCTCCAGCGCGTTGAGCTGGCCGAGGCCGGCATTGTTGACCACTACGTCGATCGGCCCGGCGGCCGCGATCGCCGCGGCGATGCTGGCCGGGTCGGTGACGTCCAGCGCCACCACCCGCAGCCGGTCGGAGGGCGCGAAGAGATCGGCGCGCGGGCTGCGCATGGTGGCGACCACGTGCCAGCCGCGGGCCAGGAACAGCCGCGCCGTCTCCAGGCCGAAGCCGGAGGAGCAGCCGGTGATGAGGATGCTGGGCATCGAGATTTCCTTGTGTCAGCGCCGCCAGAGATAGGCAGCGCGCCCGGGACTCCCTACGATGCATCATCCAGGAAACATTGGCAGGAGTCCGGATATGGCCGATCCCCTGGCCGAGGTCGTCGGCCTGCTGCAGCCTGGCGCCGGCTTCTCCAAGCTGGTCGAGGGCGCCGGCGCCTGGCGCGTCAGCCGCTCCGAGGCCGGCCGGCCCTTCTATTGCGCGCTGCTGGAGGGGGCGACGCGGCTGACCATCCCGGGTCTGCCGCCGCTGCTGCTGGAGGCCGGCGACTTCGTGCTGATCCCGGCCGCGCATGACTTCGCCATGGACAGCCTGGCGGCGGGTCCGGGGGCGGGCCCGGCGGTGGCCGACAGCCTGCCGGTGGAGCTGCGCCCCGGCGTCTATCGCATTGGCGATGCCGAGGGGCCGGCCAGCCTGCGCAGCATGGTCGGCTATTGCAGCTTCGGCAGCGGCGACACGGCGCTGCTGCTGTCGCTGCTGCCGAAGCTGGTGCATGTCCGCGGCGTCGGCCGGCTGCTGACCCTGGTGCAGCTGGTCGACGATGAAAGCCGCGCCGCCCGGCCGGGGCGGGAGGTGGTGCTGCAGCGGCTGCTGGAAGTGCTGCTGATCGAGGCGCTGCGCGCCACCGCCGGGCCGGCCGCGCCCTCGGGCCTGCTGCGCGGCCTGGCCGATGACCGCGTCGCCGTGGCGCTGCGGCAGATGCATGGCAGCCCGACCGCCGCCTGGACGGTGCCGCAGCTGGCCCGGCTGGCGGCGCTGTCGCGCTCGGCCTTCTTCGACCGCTTCCGCCGCGTCGTCGGCGTGACGCCGATGGACTACCTGCTGCACTGGCGCATGGCCCTGGCCAAGGACCTGCTGCGGCGCGGCGCCGCCGGCATCGCCGAGACCGCTTCCCGTGTCGGCTACAGCTCGGCCAGCACCTTCAGCACCGCCTTCGCCCGCCATGTCGGCCTGCCGCCCGGCGCCTATGCCCGACGCCAGGCGGCGGAATAGTCACTGCAGGCGGATGCCGGCCTGGCGGATCACCCCGCCCCATTTCTCATGCTCCGCGCGGATCCGCGCCGCGAAATTCTCTGCGGTGTCGCCGAGCGGGATGGCGCCGAGCTCCAGCAGCCGGCTGGCCACCGCCGGCTGGCGCAGCCCGGCGGCCAGCGCGGCTTGCGCCTTCTGCAGGATGGCGGGCGGCGTGGCGCGCGGGGCGACGACGCCGAACCAGGCGGTGACCTCGTAGCCCGGCAGGGTCTCGGCGATGGCGGGCAAAGCGGGGGCGCCGCTCCAGCGGCCGGCGCTGGTCACGCCGATGCCGACCAGCGCGCCGGAGCGCACATGCGGCATCATCGACGGCAGGTTGTCCGAGCCATAGTCGATCCGCCCCGCCAGCAGATCCGGCATCATGTCCGCCGAGCCGCGGTAGGAAATATGCTCGGCCTCGATGCCGGCCTGGATGCGGAACAGCTCGGCCGCCAGATGCGTGCTGCCGCCGATGCTGGTCTCGCCATAGGTCAGCCGCCGGGTCTTCGCCAGGGCGATCAGCCCCGCCGCGTCGCGCACGCCGAGGCGCGGATGCGCGGCGATCAGGTTGGGCACCTCGGCGACCTGGCTGATGGGCGCGAAGTCGCGCAGCCCGTCGAAGCCCATCTCGCGGTAGAGATGCGCGTTGATCGACAGCGGCCCGGGCGAGCTCAGCAGCAGGGTGTAGCCATCCGGCTCGGCGCGCGCCGCCTGGGCCGCGCCGATATTGCCGCCGGCGCCCGAGCGGTTGTCGACGACGAAGGGCTGCCCCAGCGCCGTGGCCAGGATCTCGGCAGCGATGCGGGCGCAGATGTCGGTGGTGCCGCCGGCGGGGAAGGGGCAGATCAGCCGCACGGGGCGGGCCGGCCATTCGCCCGGCGCGGCAAGGGCGGCGGGGGCGGCCAGCCCGGTCGCGATCCCGGCGAGCAGCCCGCGGCGCGACGCGGCGATGCGCGGCCCGAAGGGGGTTTCCCTGGTCATGCTGTTCCTCCCATGGCGGGCCTTTCGCGGCCCTTGGGACGGATTGCGGCGCAGCCGGGCGCCGACGGCAAGGGGAAACTTAGCCCGGCCCGGCCGCCGCCCCCTTGGCCTGCCAGCGCAGCTCCTCGGCGAATTGCCCGGCGAAGAGGCCGCGGGGCCTGGCGATCAGCTCCTCGAAGCGGCCGGCCTCGGCGATGCGGCCGCCTTCCAGCACCAGGATGCGGTCGGCCTGGCGGATGGTGGACAGGCGGTGGGCAATGACGATGCGCGTCACCGGCAGGCCGCGCACCGCCTGCATCACCGCCGCCTGGGTGATGTTGTCCAGCGCGCTGGTGGCCTCGTCCAGCACCAGGATGGCCGGCTTCTGCACCAGGGCGCGGGCCAGCAGCAGCCGCTGCGCCTGGCCGCCGGACAGCACGCGGGCGGCATCCGTCAGCACTGTCTCCAGCCCCATCGGCATGGCGCGCACGTCGGATGCCAGCGCCGCCTGCTCCAGCGCCGCCCAGATCGTGGCGTCGTCGGCCTCGGTGCCGCCGCGCACCGCCTCGCGCAGGCTGCCAGGCGGCAGGCGGCCGGATTGCAGGACGGTGGCCACCTGGCGGCGCACCGCGCCGGCCTCCAGCCCGCGCAGATCGTGGCCGTCGAGATAGATGGCGCCGACCGCCGGCTGCTCCATGCCCAGCAGCAGCCGCACCAGCGTCGACTTGCCGGCGCCCGAGCGGCCGGTGATGGCGACCATCTCGCCGGGGCGCAGCGCCAGGTCGAGGCCCTGGAAGATCCAGGGGTCGCTCGGCCCGTAGCGGAAGGCGACGCCGGTGAAGGACAGGGCGCCGCTCAGCCGCCCCGGATCGACGCGGCCGCCCTCGGCCTCCGGCAACGTCTCCAGCAAAGGCTGCGCGAACTTCCGCGTGGGCAGCAGGAACCACAGCTGGAAGACGCTTTTGGCCAGCATCGTGCCGGCGCCGGCCATCAGCCCATAGGCCGAGAGGAAGGTCATCACCGAGGCGAGCGACGGCGCGGCGCGGCCCGGCTCCACCCGCTGCAGCAGCGCGATCACCAGGAAGGCGCCGGCGGTGGAGAGGATGGTGAAGCCGGCGGCGAAGGCGTCGTAGCCATTGGCGATGCGCCGCGCGCCGACCAGCCGGCGGCGCATGCCGGCGAAGCGCTCGGCCCAGACGGCAATGGCGCGGCCCTCGGCGCCGGCCAGGCGCAGCTTCACCAGGCCGGAGACGATCTGCAGCACCATGGCGTCGGCCAGGCCCGACAGCGCCTCGCCCGAGGCGAAGGCGCGGCCCTGCAGCCAGCCGGCCAGGTTGGCCGCCGCCATCTGCAGCGCCAGCAGGCCGAGGCCGATCGCCGCCGGCAGCGGCTGCGCCAGCAGCATCATCGCCGCCGAGGACAGGATGATCGCCACCGACGACAGCGCCGAGAAGCCCAGCGCCCGCAGCTGCGTCGCCAGCGACAGGCCGGCATTGGCGCGCGCCGCCGTCTCGCCGACGCTCTGCCGGTTCAGCACCGCCAGCGGCAGGCGGATCACCCGGTCCCACAGCGCCGCATGCAGGGCGGTGCCGGCGCGGGCCTCGATGCGCTGGCGGGCGACCTCGCCGCCCAGCCGCACCGCCCAGGCGATGGCGGCGACCAGCACCATGGCGGCGCCCATCTGCGCCAGCTCCGACAGGTGGCCGCCCGGGATCAGCAGGGTGAAGGCCAGGCCCGTGGCCAGCGGCACCGCCTGGCCCAGCACGGCGCCGGCCAGCAGCGTGCCCAGGATGGCGGCGACGTCGCCGCCGGAGCGGCGCATGCCGGCGCCGATCAGCTCGGCCATGCCCAGCGGCTGCGCCGGCAGCGGCAGCAGCGGCGACCAGGCTTCTTCACGCAGCGTGGCGGCCGTCGCCGCGTCGAGCGGCGCGCCGTCGGGGCGTTCCGGGGTCAGCAGGCGGTAGCCGCCGCCGGCCGGCAGCAGCCCGACCACGGCGCCGTCGCCCTGGCGGGCGAAGAGCGCGCCGAGATCCTGCCGCCACCAGCCGGGCTCCAGCCGCACCGGGCGCAGCCGCAGGCCGGAGGCGCGGGCCAGCTCCTCCAGCGTCGAGCTGGCATCGAGGTCGATCGCCTGCACCCGGGTCGGCCGCCGCGCGGTGACGCCCATCGCGGCGGCGACGCCGCGGAACACCGGCATCAGCGGGTCGGCATCCGAGACATCGGCCCGCGCCGGGGCATTGCCCAGCACGGCGCCGAAGCTGGCGCGCTGGCTGGCGGCGGCCTCGGCCTCGCGCTCGGCGCGCAGCCGGCCACGGTTCAGCGCATCGGCCGATTGCAGCGCCAGGATGGCGGGCAGCGCCTCCAGCAGGGCGGCGTTGAAGGAATGCAGCCCGTCCTGCCAGTCGCCGCCGCGCAGCGCCTCGGCGGCGGGCAGCGGGCGGCAGCTGCCGGCGCTGCCGCTGGTCAGCCAGGCGCCGGCGGGCAGCGGCACCAGCCCCTCGACCCGCTCCAGCCCGAGCAGCAGCCAGTCGCCGCCGCCCAGCCGCAGCCAGAGCGGCCCGCCGCGCGCGGTCTCGGCCGCCACCACCACGGCGCCGGCGGCCAGGCGATGGCGCGGGCCGCGCGGCGGCAGGGCGGCATCGGCCGGCGGGCGCGGCTGCAGCGGCCGGGCCAGCCCCTCGGCCAGGGCCTGGGCCCAGGCCTCGATGCCAGCGCCGAGGGCGACGGGATCCAGCGCCGCGAGGGCCTCGGGCGGCAGCGGGCGCAGCCGGGTGCCGGCGCCGCCGATGGCGATGACGGTGGTGCCGGCCAGGTCGAGGCCGAGGCCGCAGAGCAGCCCGCCTGCCGCCACGCTGCCGAGATAATGGCGCGTCCCCTGGGTCGCCGGCGCCCGGGGCGCGCGCAGCGCGAAGAGGGCGACGCTGCCGGCCTCGATGATCCAGCGCGCGTCAGGGTCGTCCAGCCGCAGCGGCGCATGCGCCACCAGGTCGAGGGCGTCGGGGGGCGGGGGCGCGTGGTCGGCCGGCGCGATATCCATGCTCAGCCGCTCGCCAGCATGGCGCGGAAGCGGCCGGGGGCGGCGGCGAGCGCCTCCGGGTGGCCGCGCTGGACGATGCGGCCGGCCTCCAGCACGATCACCTCGTCGCAGTCGCGGACGAGGGCCAGGCGATGCGCGATGATCACCATGCTGCAGCCGCGGCGGCGCAGGTTTTCCATCACCCGCGCCTCGCTGCGGTTGTCGAGCGCGGCGGTGGCCTCGTCGAGCACCAGGATCGCCGGGTCGGTGGCAAGCGCCCGGGCCAGCTCCATCCGCGCCCGCTGCCCGCCCGACCAGTTTTTTCCTTCCTCCGTGACGGTGCCGGCATAGCCGCCGCGCCTGGAGAGAATCTCGTCATGGATGGCGGCGTCGCGGGCGCAGTCGACCAGCCGCTCGTCGGCGATGGTCGGGTCCCACAGCGCGATGTTGTCGCGCACCGTGCCGTCGAACAGGAAGCCCGCCTGGTCGACCACCGCGACCTGCCGCCGCAGCGTGTCGCGCGGGATGTCTTCCAGCCGGTGCCCGTCGAGCAGGACCTCGCCGGACCAGGGGCGGTAGAGGCCGGCGATCAGCAGCGCCAGCGTCGACTTGCCGGAGCCGGAGCCGCCGACGATGCCCAGCCGCTGCCCCGGCTGCAGGGTCAGCGAGACGCCGTCCAGCAGCGGCGCCGCCAGCCGGCTGTGCCCGAAGCGGACTTCTTTCAGCTCGACATGGCCGGAGAGGCGGGACGGGCCGGTTGTCGGCGCCGTCTCGAATTCCTCGGCGCGCGGGTGCTGCAGCGTGTCTTCCAGCAGGGTCAGGTTGGCCCCGGCATCCTGCATCTGCGCGGCGACGCCGACCAGCTGCGCCACCGGCCCCATGAAGCCGATCACCAGCGCCTGGAAGGCGACCAGCTGGCCGACGCTCATCTGGCCTTCCATGATGCGCTGGCCGCCCAGCACCAGCACCGCGGCGGCGGCGAGCACGGCGATGAAGGCCGGCAGCCCCTCGACCAGCGCCCGCTTCAGCGCCAGGCGCTGGGTGATATTGGCAGCCGCCGCGCGGGTGCCCGCCACCTGGCCGAGCAGCTGCGCCTCGGCCCCCGCCGCGCGGTAGCTCTCGATCATCCGCAGGCCGCCGCGCGCCAGCCCGTCCGAGCGCAGCATCCGCCCGAGCAGCCGCTGGTTGTCATCGGCCATCGACCGCGCCAGCAGCACGAGAAGCAGGATATTGGCGGCGGCGGCGCCGACCACCACCGCGGCCAGGCCCGGCGCATAGGCGGCCATGGCCAGGGCATAGGCCAGCGCCGTGACCATGCCGAGCAGCCCGCGCCCGGCATCGCCCGAGACCAGCCGCGCCACGCGGTCGTTCAGCATGACGCGGCCGGCGATGTCGCCGGGATGGCGCTGGGCGAAGAAGCCGACCGGCAGCTGGGTCAGCCGCTGCAGGAAGCCGGCGGCGCCGCCCACCGCCAGCCGCGTCTCCAGCCGCAGCAGCAGGTCGAGCTGCAGCCAGGTCAGCAGCGCCATCACCAGCGCGGCGCCGCCCATGCCCCAGAGCAGCGGCGGCAGCCAGCTGTCGAAGCGGCCGACCAGCACGTCGTCGACGAAGATCTGCGCGAAGGCCGGCACCAGCAGCGCCGGCACCACCAGCAGCAGGCTGAGGCCGAGGAGGCAGGCGAAGGCCGCGCCATTGCCGCGCAGCCGCTGCGCCAGGCCGCGCAGCGCGCGGGGCCGCGTGCCGCCGCGTTGGAAATCGGCGCCGGGGCGCAGCGTCAGCACCACGCCGGTCAGGTTGCGGTCGAGCTCGGCGCGGGCGACGCGGCGCGGGCCGGTGGCCGGGTCGTTGATCCAGGCGCCACCGCGGCTGAGCCCCTCGATCACCACGAAATGGTTCATGCCCCAATGGGCGATCAGCGGCATCGGCAGGCTGGCCAGGCTGTCGGGCTCGACGCGGAAGGCCTCGACCGTCAGCCCGTAGAGCGCCGCCGCCTTGGCGACATGGCTGGCGCGGCTGCCGTCGCGGGAGACGCCGCAGGCGGCGCGCAGCGCCTCCAGCGGCACCCAGCGGCCGTGATGGCCTAGGATGCTGCCCAGCGCCGCGGCGCCGCATTCCGCGGCCTCCATCTGCAGCAGGGTGGGGGTGCGGATGCGGCTCACGGGGTGCCAGCCTGGGGGGCGGCCGCCTCGGCCGGGCGGGTCAGCAGGCTGCGCAGCGCCGGGAAGCCGAGGCCGAGGAGGCGGACCGAGCGCACGGTGACCTCGGCCTCGGCCAGCGTGCCGGATTCGATGGCGAAGGCCGGGCCGCGGCCGGTCGACCAGCGCAGCCCGCTGCGCGTCGCGCGGTCGGGGTCCAGCGCCACCTCCACCTCGAAGGGCGCGCCGAGCTCGGTGGTGAAGCTGCGCACCAGCTGGTCGTTCTGCAGCGTCCGCAGCAGGCCGGCCGACGAGGCCGGGGTGTGCGACACCCGCACCACGCGGCCGTGAACAAAACCGTCCTCCTCGCGCCGGGTGGAGGAAGGAGAAATCTCCACCGGCAGGCCGGGCGCCAGGCGCTTTCCGTCCTGGGCGGTGACATAGATGACGGCGACCGGCGCGTCGCGGCCGCCCTCCAGGTCGCGCTCGATGGTCAGCAGCGCGGTGCCGCGGGTGACGACATGACCGGCATTGGCCTTCTGCTCGACGACGACGCCGGAATAGGGCGCCAGCACCTCGCCCAGCCGGCCGAGCCGGGCGCGCAGCGCCTCCGCCTGGCGGCCGGTCTCGTCGACGCGGCGCTCGGCCTCCAGCGTCTCGCGCTCCTGCTGGGTGCGCTTCAGCGCCTGGTCGAGGACCAGCTGCTCGCGCTCGTTGCGGGCGCTGGCGATCTGCTCGCGCAGCTGGAACACCTCGACCCGGGCGTAGAGGGCGCGGTCGCGGTTGACCAGGTTCTGCTGCGCCAGGCGCTCCAGCACCGCCTCGCGCTCGGTCATCATGCCGATGCGCTCGGCCAGCATGCGCAGGTTGCCGGCGAGTGCGGCGTCGCGGGCGACGCGGAAGGCGTCGGCCGCGGCGCTCTCCCGCCCGTGGAAGGCGGCGAGCTCGCGCCGGTGGCGCAGCGCGTCGGCGGCCTGGCCCTCGGCCAGCGCCAGCTGCAGGCGGACCTCGGACTGGTCGACGAGGGCGACCGCCTGGCCGGCGACGACGCGCTCGCCGGGGCGCGCCAGCAGCCGCTCGATGCGGCCGTCGGTGTCGGCGACGATGTCGACCACGCCGCCCGAGGGCAGCAGGATGCCGCGGCCGGTGACCTTGATCGGCACGTCGACGAAGGCCGACCAGGCGATACCGGTCACCGCCAGCGCCAGCAGCGCGCCGACCACCCCGACGGTCCAGGGCCGCATCACCCGCAGCGGCTCGTCATGGCGGTCGGGGGCCGAGGCCTCGGCGATCGCCTGGGCACGGAACAGGGGGGGCTGGGACATGCCGAGATCGAACCTTGCCGGTCACACCATCGAAGCCATCCGCGATGCCGGCCGCCGTCACTATGCGTCGGCGGCGAACCGAAGGGAACCGCCGATGCGGCGCCGCCGCCGATCTCCGGCGTCTATCGCGGCGATAGGAAACTGCCCGTAGCGGGCGGCGACGGGCGGGTGATACGACGTCGTCAGCGAAACCAAAATGGGACACCGACGATGTCTGCGAAGACGCTGAAGAGTGATAGCCTGGAGCAGGTGACCGGCGGTGCCCATGTGGCCGGCACCCCGAACAACGATGTGCTGGAGGGCACCCAGGCCGATGACAGCATCGTCGCCGGCGCCGGCGACGACACCGTCGTGGCCAGGGGCGGCAACGACTACGTCGATGGCGGTGCCGGCAACGACGTCATCGACGGCGGCGCCGGCAACGACGTGCTCTTCGGCGGCGAGGGCCACGACCTGATCAATGGCAGCGACGGCAGCGATCAGATCTATGGCGGCGCCGGCGACGACTATCTGGATGGCGGCGCCTTCGACGGCGCGGCGGACGTGGCCTTCGGCGGCGCCGGCGACGACACCTTCGTCTGGGGCCCTGGCGACGGCAACGACCAGTTCCACGGCAACAGCGGCAACGACACGCTGCGGGTCGCCGGGCTGAGCGTGCAGGACGTGCAGGCGGCGCTGACCCAGGAAGGCCGCACCGACCTGACGATCAAGGTGGACCAGAACGTCATCACCTTCCTCGACGCGCATGGCCAGCCGGTGGCCTTCAACGGCGTCATCAATGTGAATGGTGAAAGCCTGCGCTTCAGCGAGATCGAAGCGATCCGCGTCGGCTAAGCGGAACGACCCTCCGGCACGCGGCGGCACCGGTGCCGCCGCGCCGCCCGCTGCAGGGATGTGACATGACCGCCCGCCGCAACCCGCGGTGGTCGCGCGACAGGGCAGGGCGCATCGGCGGCTGCAAGCCCGTCCGCCCGCGCCGCCGTCTATCGCCGCGATAGACGAATGCCCGTATCCGACGCCCGCGACGACATGATACGCAGGCGGAACCGAAACCAGGATGGAGACCAGGACAATGACCGCGAAGCCTTTGAACAGCGAGAACCTCGACAAGGTCGTGGGCGGCGCCTTCCAGCAGGGCACCGCCGGCGCCGACACCCTGCAGGGCGGCAGCGAGGCGGACGTGATCTTCGCCGGCGGCGGCAATGACACCGTCGTCACCGGCGCCGGCAACGACCAGGCCTATGGCGAGGCCGGCAACGACTTCATCCATACCGGGGCCGGCAATGACATCGCCTTCGGCGGCGAGGGCAACGACACCATCAATGGCGGCTCGGGCGCCGACACCCTGCATGGCGAGGGCGGCAATGACTTCCTCGATGGCGGCGCCGGCGACGGCGCGGCCGACCTGGCCTTCGGCGGCACGGGCAGTGACAGCTTCATCTGGGCGCCCGGCGACGGCAACGACCAGTTCCATGGCGGCGGTGGCACCGACACGCTGAACATCGCCGGCGTCAGCATGAATGACCTGCAGGCGGCGCTGACCCAGGAAGGCCGCACCGACCTGACGATCAAGGTCGATCAGAACGTCATCACCTTCGTCGATGCGCATGGCCAGCCGGCCAGCTTCAACGGCTCGATCACCATCGGCCACGAGACCATGCGCTTCAGCGACGTCGAGCGCATCCGCGTCGGCTGATCCGCCGCCCGGTCTCGGGAAGGAAGGGGCCGCCGGCGATGCCAGGCGGCCCTTTCTGTGCCGGGCGCCGCGAAACCGCGCCCGGCGCCCGGCCGTTTCACCAAGGCGAGGCGCGCGGCAGGTGGCATGCGGGAGAGGGCGGCGATGCTGGGCTATATCATGATCGGTGCCGACGACATGGCGGGCGCGGTGCGCTTCTGGTCGGCGGTGCTGCCGCCGCTGGGCTATGCGCCGAACCGCGGCGAGGGCTATGTCGTCTATTCCCGTGCCGGCGGCGGGGAAGGCGCGCCGATGATCTACGTCATCAAGCCTTTCGACGGCGGCCCGGCCAGCGCGGGCAATGGTTCCATGACCGCCTTCGCGGCGCCGACCCAGGCGATGGTCCGCCAGCTGCACGCCGCGGGGCTGGCGGCCGGCGGCACCGACGAAGGCGCGCCCGGCTTCCGCGAGGCCTATAGCGACAGCTTCTATGTCGGCTATCTGCGCGATCCGCAGGGTAACAAGCTGGCGGTCTATTGCGCCGATCCGGCGGAAGGACGGCGGGGCGGATAGGGCGGGCGCCCTGCCTGCGCCATCCGCACATCGATGCCGGAACGATGCGCCCCTGCCCGCGCGCCGCGGCGATCCGGAACGGCGAGGTCGACCACCACCGGCCACCCTTCGACAAGGCGTTGATGCGGCGCGCGGTGCAGCAGGTGCTCCGGGCCAGCGCCCCGCTGGCTCAGACGGCTGCGCCGAGCCCTGGAATCATGCTCGCTCGCCTCTGCTGATCTGCACGGCGGGCCTTCGGGATCCTGAGGCAGCTTGGATGCGGCTTTCCTATCCGCCTGATGGGCAGCAGCGTCAGCTCCTGGCGTGGCTGACAACCACCGATCCACGGTATGGGGGGCTGCGCTGGTGGTTTCGATGCCTTCTCAGCCGCGGTAACGACAGGCTTGGCTCGAGGGTCGGGAAACTCGACCTGGCGCCCGATTCACCGAGGTTGGGTCGTCGGCTCGCCCATCACCTCACGGACCGATCCAGCCGGGACAGCCGGCAGGGCCAAGCTCCGGATCGATGGATGGCGGCGCGGCTGGGGTGCGACGAGCGGACTGCCAGGCCGCTGCGCAAGCCACCAAAAGGAGGGCAGGCCGGCAGAAGCCGGTGGTGTCCGCGGCCACCTGGTTTCCAACCACTGTCATCCCGAGAGAATATCTGTGGGAACAACCGCGCGGAACCCGCACTACCAATTGATTTTAATCGATAGTATGGCGGATAGGGTGGGATTCGAACCCACGGTAGGGTTACCCCTACGGCGGTTTTCAAGACCGCTGCCTTAAACCACTCGGCCACCCATCCTGTGCCTGCGAATTCACGCGGGGTGTTCGATAACCTGTCGGTCCGGCGCCGTCGAGACACCTGCCGGCGCTTTCGGCGAAGCCAGGGGGCCGAAGCCCGGGAGGCCAGGATGGTCAATCGGTCGCGAGCGGGCTATCTCCAGAACATAAAATGAACAAGAATGCCCCGCAGCGGCGCCCGCCTCCCCGGCGCCCAGCCCCAGGGAGCGCCGCCATGGCCGAGGACCTCGTCTTCTACACCCATCCCATGTCGCGCGGCCGGGTGGTCCGCTGGATGCTCGAGGAGCTCGGCCAGCCCTACCGCACCGAGCTGCTGGACTATGGCACCAGCATGAAGGCGCCCGGGTATCTGGCGGTGAATCCGATGGGCAAGGTGCCGGCCATCCGCCATGGCGAGACCGTGGTGACCGAGGGCGCCGCCATCTGCGCCTATCTGGCCGACGCCTTTCCGGCCGCCGGCCTGGCGCCGCCGCCGGGCGACCCGCGCCGCGGCGCCTATTACCGCTGGCTGTTCTTCGCCGCCGGGCCGATGGAGGCCGCCGTGGTCAATCGCAGCCTGGGCTTCGAGCTGCCCCCGGGGAAGGAGCGCTTGGCCGGCTATGGCAGCTATGCCGATGTGATGAACGCCGCCGAGCAGGCGGTGGGGCAGGGGCTGTACCTCGCCGGCGACCGCTTCACCGCGGCCGATCTGTATTTTGGCAGCCATCTCGGCTGGGGCATGCAGTTCGGCACCATCGAGAAGCGCCCGGCCTTCGAGGCCTATTGGGCGCGGCTGCGCGACCGGCCGGCGGCGATCCGCGCGGCGGCCATCGACGACGCGCTGGTCCCGGCGCAGCCGGGGGGCTAGACAGGGCTCACCATCGGGTTGCCGCATTTTTGCGTGAAACCGGGATGAATATGGCGGTGTTAGCGCTTGCGCCGTCTCAAGGAAGCCTGAGCCATGCGTCGATCCATCGCCTTCCTGCCGTCGCTGCTCCTTGCCGCGGGCTTCGCGCTGCCGGCGGCGGCCCAGGGTAACCTGTCGCCGAGCGGCCTGCCCCAGGGCGGCAGCCCCGACCTGATCGCGCCGCTGACCAGCCCGGTCCCCGGCGACCAGGCGCCGCCGCCCGATCCCTACGGCACCTTCACCTTCTCGATCGAGAACGACATGTTCGGCGGCAGCGACCGCTACTACACCAACGGCTTCCAGTTCGCCTGGCGCTCGCCCTCGGCCGACCTGCCGCGGCCGCTGGCCTGGCTGAACGACCGGCTGGACTGGGTGATGGGGCCGGGGACGCTGCGATGGGGCGCGGCCCTCGGCCAGAGCATGTACACGGCCGAGGACACCTTCACGACCAATCCACGGGCGAATGACCGGCCCTATGCCGCCTATCTCTATGGCGCGCTGTCGCTCAGCCGGACCTCGGAATTCACCTCGACCCAGTTCGAGCTGCAGGCCGGCGTGGTCGGCCCCTCGGCGCTCGGCGAGTTCATCCAGAACAACTACCACGAGCTGATCGGCGTCGATCAGGTCAATGGCTGGAAGACCCAGCTCAAGGACGAGCCGGCGCTGACCGCCATCATCGAGCGCAAGTGGCGCCTGCCTCTGGCCGAGCTCGGCGGCATCGGCTTCGAGGCGATCCCCTCGGCGACGCTCAGCCTGGGCAATGTGCAGACCTATGCCGGCGTCGGCGGGCTGTTCCGCTTCGGCCAGGGGCTGGACGCCGATTTCGGCCCGCCGCGCATCCGCCCGGCGCTGGCCGGCTCCTCCTGGATCCAGCCGCGGCAGGATTTCGGCTGGTATGTCTTCGCGGGCCTCGATGGCCGCGGCGTGGCGCGCGACATCACGCTGGACGGCAATACCTGGCGCGACAGCCGCAGCGTCGACAAGCGACCCTTCGTCGGCGACCTGCAGGCCGGCGTCGCCGTGCTGTGGCAGGGCATGCGCTTCGCCTACACGCAGATCTGGCGCTCGGAGGAGTTCTATGGCCAGCGCGGCGTGCAGAGCTTCGGCTCGCTCAGCGTTTCCTTTCGTTTCTGAACAACTTGCGGGCCGCGGCTGCTGCCAAGGTTGCAGCCGAGGTGCCGCTCATGGCACCTCTGCCCCGATGCTGTCCCGCCGCCCCCTGCTGAGCCGAATCGCGCCTGCGGCCCTGCTGGGCCTGGCGGCGGCGCGGCCCGGCCCGGCCTGGGCCGCGGCGCAGGGCTTCGACGCCTTCCTGGCCGAGCTCGGCGCCGAGGCGGCGGCCGCCGGCATCCCCGACGCCCTGCTGCGCCGGGCGCTGTCCGGGCTGAAGCCCAGCCCGCGGGTGCTGGAGCTCGACCGCCGCCAGGCCGAGTTCACCCTCAGCTGGGACCAGTATCGCCAGGGCCGCATCAACCAGGCGCGGATCGATCGCGGCCGCCAGGCCTTCGCCGACAACCGGGCGCTGCTGGACAGCCTGGCGGCGCGCTTCCCGGTCTCGCCGCGCATCGTCGTCGCCATCTGGGGGCTGGAGACCAGCTATGGCGGCTTCACCGGCAATTTCTCCACCATCGAGGCGCTGGCCACCCTGGCCTGGGACGGGCGGCGCAGCGCCTTCTTCCGCGCCGAGCTGATGGCGGCGCTGCGCATCCTCGCCGGCGGCCATGTGGCGCCGGAGCGGATGCGCGGCAGCCATGCCGGCGCGATGGGCCAGCCGCAATTCATGCCGACCAGCTTCGAGCGCTGGGCGGTCGATGCCGATGGCGACGGCCGGCGCGACATCTGGGACAGCCGCGCCGACGCGCTGGGCTCGATCGCCAACTACATGGCCCAGAACGGCTGGCAGGATCGGGACGGGCCGGAGGCCGGGCGCTGGGGCAGGGAGGTGCTGCTGCCCGAGAGCTTCGACGCCGGCCTCGCCGGCCGCGCCACCCGCCGGCCGCTGCGCGACTGGGCCCAGGCGGGGGTCACCGCGACCGATGGCGGCGCGCTGCCGGCGCTGGAGCTCGAGGCCTCGATCCTGCTGCCGGGCGGCCCGGGCGGCCAGGCCTTCGTGGTCTATCCGAACTTCCACGCGATCCGCCGCTACAACCCTTCCGACTTCTACGCGCTGGTGATCGGGCTGCTGTCCGACCGGGTGGCCTGAACCATGTCCTTCCGCCGATTTCTCCCTGTCCTGCTGCTGCCGCTGGCGGTGATCGGCTGCACCCGGCCGGCGCCGCCGCCGGCGCCGACGGCGGCCCGCTACACCGTGGGCACCCCCTATGAGCTGGGCGGCAGCTGGTCCTACCCGCGCGAGGATTTCTCTCTCACTGAAGCCGGGCTGGCGGCCATCATCGCCGATCCGCGCGGCGGCCGGGTCACCGCCAATGGCGAGACCTACGACCCGGCGCTGCTGACGGCCGCGCATCGCACCCTGCAGCTGCCCGCCATCATCCGGGTGACCAACCTGGAGAACGGGCGGGAGCTGCGGCTGCGCGTCAACGACCGCGGCCCGGCCCAGGTGGGTCGGTTGCTGGCGCTGTCGCGCCGCGCCGCCGAGCTGCTGGGCGTCGCCGCCGGCACCCAGATCGCCATCACGGTCGACAGCGACGCCTCGCGCGCGCTGGCCGCCGCCATGCCGCAGCCGGAGGCCACCACCCTGGCCGTGGCCACCGCGCCGCGCGGCGTGGTGGAGAGCGAAAGCCTCGCCCCGCCGCCCGGCGCCCAGGCCGCCACCCGCCTGCGCCAGGCGCGCAGCGGCCCTGCCATCGCCGCGGGTCCGGTGGAGGCGGCGGCCCAGGCCGTGCCGCTGCGCCTGCCGGAGGAGCTGGCCCAGGGCGTCGCCCGGCCGGGCCGTCTTTTCGTCCAGGGCAGCAATTTCACCAGTCGCACCGACGCGCAGCGCCAGGCCGCGCGCATGGGCGGCGCCCGGGTCGAACCCTTCGGTCCGCCACGCCGTCCCGAATACCGGGTGCGGCTCGGGCCCTTTGCATCGGTCGCCGAGGCGGATAGAGCGCTTGAGCTCGTGCGCCGCTCCGGCGTATCCGAGGCGCGACTGCTGGTCGATTATTAGGTTCTGTTAGGAGAATTCCGCGATGCCGCTTCGCCGTACCCTGCTGGGCGGTGCCGCCGCGGTGCTGGCCGCCGGTTCGCTGGCGACCCCCGCCATGGCGCAGCAGCGCCGCCCGGGCCGCGCCGCCACCCCCGCCATCCCGACCAGCCCGGCCAGCACGCCGCTGGGGCCGCTCGACACCTCGGCCCGCCAGGCCCTGCTGATCGACGCCGATACCGGCGCCGTGCTGCTGGAGAAGAATGCCGACGAGCGGATGACGCCGTCCTCCATGACGAAGATCATGACGATGTACATCGTCTTCGACATGCTGAAGCAGGGCCGGCTGCGCATGGACCAGCAGCTGCCGGTCAGCGAGCGCGCCTGGCGCATGGGCGGCTCGAAGATGTTCGTCGAGCTGAACAGCACCGTCTCGGTCGAGAACCTGACCCGCGGCGTCATCATCCATTCCGGCAACGACGCCTGCATCGTGCTGGCCGAGGCGATCAGCGGCAGCGAGCAGCAGTTTGCCGAGCTGATGAACGAATACGGCAAGCGGATGGGGCTGAAGGACAGCACCTTCCGCAATTCCAGCGGCTGGCCCGACCCCGAGCACCGCATGACCGCGCGCGACCTGGCCACCCTGGCCGCACATCTGATCCATGACTTCCCGCAGTATTTCCCGATCTACAGCGAGCGGTCGTTCCAGTGGAACGGCATCAGCCAGGAGAACCGCAACCCGCTGCTGGGCCGCGTCCCCGGCGCCGACGGGCTGAAGACCGGCCATACCGAGGAGGCCGGCTACGGGCTGATCGGCACCGTCAAGCGCGGCGACCGCCGGCTGGTGCTGGTGGTCAACGGCCTGGCCTCGATGCGCATGCGCGGCGAGGAGGCGGAGCGGCTGATCGAATGGGGCTTCCGCGAATTCGAGAATGTCGTGCTGTTCCGCGCCGCCGACACGGTGGAGGCCGCCCCCGTCTACCTCGGCGAGCAGTCCACCGTGCCGCTGGTCGGCGGCAAGGACCTGGTGCTGACGCTGCCCAAGCAGTGGCGCCGCAACCTGACCGTCAAGCTGCGCTACAACGGCCCGCTGCCGGCGCCGATCGCCAAGGGGCAGGAGGTCGGCCAGCTCGACGTCTCCGGCCAGGGCGTGCCGCCGATGGTGCTGCCGCTTTTCGCCGGGGCCGACGTGCCGAAGCTCGGGCTGATCACCCGCATCCCGGCGGTGATCGCCCGCCTGGTCTCGGGCTGAGGTGGCCAGCCAGACCGAGAGCACGCCGCGCGGCCGCTTCATCACGCTGGAAGGCGGCGAGGGGGCCGGCAAGACCACCCTGGCCCGGACCCTGGCATCGCGGCTGGCGGGCCGCGGCCTGCCGGTGCTGCGCACGCGCGAGCCGGGCGGCGCCCCGGGCGCCGAGCTGCTGCGCGGGCTGATGCTGCAGGGCCCGGTCGCCTGGGACCCGGTGGCCGAGGCGCTGCTGATGTTCGCCGCCCGCCGCGAGCACCTGGCCAAGACCATCCTGCCGGCGCTGGAGGCCGGCATCTGGGTGATCTGCGACCGGTTTGCGGACTCGACCCTGGCCTATCAATGCCATGGCCACGGCCTGCCGGAGAGTGTTTTTCAAGGGCTGATGGGCGTCGCATTAGGAGAATTCCGGCCGGATGCGACCCTGGTGCTGGACCTGCCGCCGGAGCAGGGCATGGCCCGCGCCCTGAAGCGCGGCGCCCCCGACCGCTTCGAGCGGCTGGGCGCCGCGTTTCATGCCCGCGTCCATGCCGCCTTCCGGGTGATCGCCGAGGCCGACCCGGCCCGCTGCGAATTGCTCGACGCCACCCGCCCGCCGGCGCCGCTGGCCGAGGCGGCGATGGCGGCGCTGGTCAGCCGTCTGGCTGAGCTGCCGGCATGATGCCGCCGGAACCCCGCGCCAACCCGGCGCTGTTCGGCCATGACCATGCCGCCGGCAGCCTGGCCGAGGCCGCCGGCGCCGGGCGGCTGCACCATGCCTGGCTGCTGGCCGGGCCGCGCGGCGTCGGCAAGGCGACGCTGGCCTATCGCTTCGCCCGCTGGCTGCTGGCCGACCGCCCCCCGGGTGAGACGCCGCTGTTCGTCCCGCCGACCGACCCGGTCTTCCGCCGCATCGCCGCCGGGGGCCATGCCGACCTGCGCGGCCTGGCGCCGAATGCGGGGGAGAAGGGCGTCAAGCTGATGATCCGGGTCGACGAGGTGCGCCAGGTGCCGCGCTTCCTCGGCCTGACCGCGGCCGAGGGCGGCTGGCGCATCGTCGTCGTCGAGCAGGTCGAGGCGATGAACCCCGAGGCGCAGAACGCCCTGCTGAAGACGCTGGAGGAGCCGCCGGCCCGCGCCCTGCTGCTGCTGACCACGGCGGCGCCCGACCGGCTGCTGCCCACCATCCGCAGCCGCTGCCGCCGCATCGACCTGTTTCCGCTGGCCGAGCCGCTGATGCAGCGCCTGCTGGCCGAATGGCTGCCCGATCTGCCGGAGGAGGCCCGCGCCCTGCTGGCCCGCATCGCCGGCGGCGCCCCGGGCCGCGCCCTGCAGCTGGCCGAGGGCGATGGCGTCGCCCTGCAGCAGCGGGTCGAGCGGTTTCTCTCCACCCTGCCGCGCCCCGATCCGCGCGGGCTGCACGAGCTGGCCGATGCGCTGGCGGCCAAGCGCGACGGCAGCGCCTTCGTCACCTTCATGGAGCTGCTGCGCGGCGCCCTGGGGGACGCGATCCGCAGCGCCGGGCGCGGCGGGCCGGCGCCGGACTTCATCCGCGCCCGGCCGCTTGCCGACTGGGCGGCACTGTGGGACACCCTGGGCCGCCTGGCCGATGAGACCGAATTGTTGAATCTCGACCGCAAGCAGGCGGTGCTGAGCGGTCTCTCGCAGCTGGCCTCGCGCTGAGGACCTGGACCATGACGACCGAGCGGCGCTTCTACCTGACGACGCCCATCTACTACGTGAACGACAAGCCGCATATCGGCCACGCCTATACCTCGCTGGCGGCCGATGTGCTGGCGCGCTGGAAGCGGATGGAAGGGCTGCAGGTCTTCTTCCTGACCGGCACCGACGAGCATGGCCAGAAGGTCGAGAAGGCCGCCGAGACGCGCGGCCTGCCGCCGCAGGAATTCACCGACACGGTCAGCCAGGCCTTCCGCGACCTCGCGGAACGCATGGACTTCTCCAACGACGCCTTCATCCGCACCACCGAGGAGCGCCACAAGCTGGCCTGCGCCGCGCTGTGGAAGCGGCTGGAAGAGCGCGGCGAAATCTATCTCGGGCATTACGAGGGCTGGTACGCGGTGCGCGACGAGGCCTTCTATGGCCCCGACGAGATCACCGAGAAGAACGGTCAGAAGTTCGCGCCGACGGGCGCGCCGGTGGAGTGGGTGAGGGAGCCTTCCTACTTCTTCCGCCTGTCCAACTGGGCCGAAAAGCTGCTGGCCTTCTACGACGCCAACCCCGACTTCATCGCGCCGGCCACCCGCCGCAACGAGGTGATCAGCTTCGTCAAAAGCGGGCTGACCGACCTGTCGATCTCGCGCACCTCGTTCAAATGGGGCGTGCCGGTGCCGGGCGACGAAGCCCATGTGATGTATGTCTGGCTCGACGCCCTGACCAACTACATCACCGCCCTCGGCTACCCCGACGAAAGCACCGAGGCCTGGAAGTTCTGGCCGGCCGACGTCCACTTCGTCGGCAAGGACATCCTGCGGTTCCACGCCATTTACTGGCCGGCCTTCCTGATGGCGGCCGGCCTGCCGACGCCTCGCCGCGTCTACGCGCATGGCTGGTGGACCAATGAAGGCCAGAAGATCTCCAAGTCGCTGGGCAATGTCATCGACCCGCTGGCGCTGATCGACGAGTTCGGCCTGGACCCGGTGCGCTTCTTCCTGCTGCGGGAAGTGCCCTTCGGCAATGACGGCGACTTCAGCCGCCGCGCGCTGATGGGCCGGTTGAACAGCGAGCTGGCCAACGACCTGGGCAACCTGGCGCAGCGCAGCCTGTCGCTGATCCAGAAGAACTGCGAGGGCAAGCTGCCGGGCGTCGTCAAGCCCGACGCCTCGGATGCCGAGCTGCTCGACGCGGTCGCCGCCCTGCCGGCCCAGCTGGGCGAGGCGCTGGACCGCCAGGCGTTCCATGAAGCCCTCGAGCGCGTCTGGGTTGTGACCCGTCTGGGCAACAGCTGGATCGACGCCCAGAAGCCGTGGTCGCTGAAGAAGACCGACCTGGAGCGGATGGCCACCGTGCTCCGCCACCTGCACACCGCGCTGCGCGGGTTGGCGACCGTCCTGCTGCCCTTCATGCCCGGGACCATGGGCCGCATGCTGGACCAGCTGGCGGTGCCGGAAGACGCCCGCACTGTCCCGGCGCTGGCGACGCTGCTGCCCGACGGCACCGCGCTGCCGCCGCCCAGCCCGCTGTTCCAGAAGATCCTGGACGAGCCCGCCTGATGCTGGTCGATAGTCATTGCCACCTCGACTACTTCTCCGAGGAAGAGATTGGCCAGATCCTGGCCCGCGCCGCCGAGGCCGGGGTCGGCCGCATGGTCACCATCGGTGTCCGCATGGCCCAGGCCGAGGCCGTGAAGGCCATCGCCGACCGCTTCCCGGAAGTCTGGGGAACGGTCGGCGTGCATCCGCAGAATGCCGGTGAGGAAGCGGTGCCGGAGGTGGCGGCCATCGTCGCCGCCGCCGACCATCCGCGCATCATCGGCATCGGCGAGAGCGGCCTCGACTATTTCTACGACAAGGCCCCGCGGGAGGTGCAGCAGGAGGGCTTCCGGCGCCATATCCGCGCGGCGCGCGAGACCGGCCTGCCGCTGGTGGTGCATGCCCGCGATGCCGACGCCGATATCGCCGGCATCCTGCGCGAGGAAGCAGAGCAGGGGGGTCCTTTCCCCTTCCTGCTGCATTGCTTCAGCTCCGGCCGGCAACTCGCTGAAGATGCAGTAAAGATGGGTGGCTACCTGTCCTTCTCCGGCATCCTGACCTTCCCGAAGTCGCAGGAGATCCGCGACATCGCCCGCGACATGCCGCGCGACCGGCTGCTGGTGGAGACCGACTCTCCCTACCTGGCCCCCGCGCCGTATCGCGGGAAACGCAACGAACCTTCCTATGTGCCGCACACCGCCCGGGTGCTGGCCGAGGTGCACGGCGTGACCGCGGAGGTGATGGCGAAGACGACGACGGAGAACTTCTTCCGTCTGTTTAGCAAGGCCTCCTAAGGCCTTGGATTTGAAGGTAACCATCCTGGGCTGCGGCGGCTCGGCCGGCGTGCCGCAGCTGGGCGGGGCGGATGCCGCCGGCGACTGGGGCGTCTGCGACCCGGCCGAGCGCCGCAACGCCCGCACGCGCGCCTCGATCCTGATCGAGGCCGGGAATGGCCGCCGCCTGCTGGTCGATGCCGGGCCCGACCTGCGCCGCCAGCTGCTGGACAACCGCATCGCCCGCGTCGACGCGCTGCTGGTCACCCATGGCCATGCCGACCACATCATGGGCCTCGACGAGTTCCGCCCGCTGAACCGCGCCATCGGCGAGGCCATCCCGGTCTACGCCACGGCCGAGACGCTGGCCGAGCTCAAGGCGCGCTTCGACTACATCTTCCGCCCGCCGACGCCGCCGGTCTTCTACCGCCCGGCGCTGACGCCGCATGTGGTCAGGGCAGGCGAGGCGGTGGAGATCGCCGGCTTCCCGGTGCAGCTGTTCCGCCAGGACCACAAGGTCATGGACACGCTGGGCCTGCGCATCGGCAACTTCGCCTATTCGACCGACGTGGTCGTCATGCCCGAGGAAAGCCTGGCGCAGCTCGAGGGCCTCGACACCTGGATCGTCGGCTGCTTCCAGCGCAAGCCGCATTCGGTGCACGCCAATCTGGAGCTGGTGCTGCAATGGGTGGCGCGGCTGAAGCCGCGCCGCACCGTGCTGACCCATATGGGCCACGACCTGGACTGGGCCTGGCTGCAGGCGAACCTGCCGGAGGGCGTCGAGGCGGCCCATGACGGTCGCGTCCTGGATATCGCTCGCTTTACATAATCTTCCTTATACGTCTCGCGGATGACCGGCAGACCGGCGCCCCGAGACCGCCCCAGGATCGCCCGCCATGGCCGACAACCTCCTGCCCCCCGCCTCGCTGCAAGCCCCCGAGGCCGAGCTCGCCCGGCTGCTGGCGATCATGGCCCGCCTGCGGGCGCCCGACGGCTGCCCCTGGGACCGCGAGCAGTCCTTCGCCACCATCGCGCCCTACACCATCGAGGAAGCCTACGAGGTCGCCGACGCCATCACGCGGCAGGACCTGCCGGCGCTGCAGGACGAGCTCGGCGACCTGCTGTTCCAGGTGGTCTACCACGCCCAGATGGCCAGCGAATTGGCCAGCGAGGATGGCAGCTTCGACTTCGCCCAGGTCGCCCGCGGCATCGCCGACAAGATGATCCGCCGCCACCCGCATGTCTTCGGCGACGCCGCCGCCCGCGACGTGGCGGCGCAGAACGAGGCCTGGGAAAAGCAGAAGCAGTCCGAGCGCCAGGCCCGCGCCGAGACCGGGACGCTGGCCGGTATCCCGACCGCCCTGCCCGCCCTGACCCGCGCCCAGAAGCTGACCCGCCGCGCCGCCCGCGTCGGCTTCGACTGGCCCGACGCCGCCTCGGTGCTGGACAAGCTGGACGAGGAAGTGGCCGAGCTGAAAGCCGAGCTGCCCGCCGCCGACCGCGCCCGCATGGCCGATGAGCTGGGCGACATGCTCTTCGTCCTGGCCAACCTGGCCCGCAAGCTGGACCTGGACCCGGAAGCCTGCCTCCGCGGCGCCAACGCCAAGTTCGAGCGGCGCTTCACGGCCGTGGAGAACCGCCTCGCCGCTTCGGGCGTTTCCCTGGCGGATGCAGGCTTGGCGCGAATGGAAGAAGAATGGCAGGAAGTAAAGAAGGAAGAGAAAAGGTCGGGGAAATGAATTCCCCCGAGCCCCCATCTTTTTTCTATTCTATGGCGCTCGATTACAGGTCGCGCTGACACTGGGCCGTTTCACGTACTGTCGTCACGTGGACATGGCAGTCTGACAGAAAAAAGAACGGGCGCGGCGCACTGCGCCGCGGGGGAATTCATTCCCCTGGCCTACCCCTGCCCTTTTCTTAGATGCCTTCCAGCAACGCTTCCCTGATCTCGACCCACGACGCCTTGTCCGGCGCCGCGATCAACCCGCCGCCGGTATGCTCAGGCCGGTATTCGCTCCCGTCGAAGCGGGCGCTGTAGCCGCCGGCCTCGCGGTGGAGCAGCCAGCCTGGCAGGTGGTCCCAGGGCATCAGGCGGTTGTAGACCACCAGATGCGCCCCGCCCGAGGCGATCAGGCGGTACTCGTGGGCGGCGCAGCGGAACTGCACGCCGCCGGCCAGGCGCGGCAGGCGGGCGGTGACCTGGCTGCGGACGGGCTCGGCCATCCAGGTCCAGGACACGGCGCCGATCATCTTGTTCAGCGGCGCGGGCTCGGCGACCTTCAGGTCGTGGCGGTGGCCGTCGGGGGCCTCGATCCAGGCGCCCTCGCCGCGCAGCGCGATGGCGGTGTCGTCGCCCATCGGGTCGTGGATCCAGGCGGCGACCACCTCGCCCTTCACCACCGCGGCCGCCATGCAGCCGAACAGCGGCACGCCGGCGGCGAAGTTGGCCGTGCCGTCGACCGGGTCGACGACGAAGGCCAGGTCCGCCGCCGCCAGCCTGCCCAGCAGCGTCGGGTCGCTGGCCGAGGCCTCCTCGCCCACCACCAGACAGCCGGGGTAGCGGGCGTGCAGCGCCGCGGTGATCTGGCGCTCGGCCGCCTCGTCGGCGTCGGTCACCAGGTCCAGCGGGCCGGACTTGGCGCGGATGGCCCCGGGCGCCAGGCGGCGGAAGCGCGGCAGGATTTCCGTCCGCGCGGCGTCGCGCAGCGTCTCGGCGAGCGCGCTCGCCTCGGTCGTGGTGAAGCGCATCGGGATCCGATCAGCCAGGTTGCTCGAAGCGGGCACGGTCGGCGGGCGACAGGCGCACCGTCAGGTGGATCGTCTCGTCGCCATCCTCGCGGATGAGGACCTCGCCATGCTGGTAGAGCCAGGCGATGCGGGCGCCGTCGCTGGGCGGCAGCGCGTATTCGGCCGTCTCCATTCCCGCCGCCAGCCGGGCGTCGAGGGCGGCGCGCAGCGGGTCCAGCCCCTCGCCGGTCAGCGCCGAGACGGCGACCGAGGCGGCATCGTCGCCACCCGGCACGCCGGCCACGCCGCCGAGCAGGTCGGCCTTGTTCAGCACCTCGATGGTGCGGGCCTGCCAGTTCTCGTCGAGCGCCGGGTCGGGCCCCTCCGCCATCTCGGCCAGCACGCCGATGACGTCGTTGCGCTGGCTGGTGGTGTCGGGATGGGCGACGTCGCGGACATGCAGGATGATGTCGGCGGCGGCGACCTCCTCCAGCGTGGCGCGGAAGGCTTCGATCAGCTGGGTCGGCAGGTCGCTGATGAAGCCCACGGTGTCGGACAGGATGACGGTGCGGCCGCTGGGCAGCTTGATCGCCCGCATGGTCGGGTCGAGCGTGGCGAAGAGCTGGTCCTGGGCATAGACGCCGGCGCCGGTCAGCGCGTTGAACAGCGTCGACTTGCCGGCATTGGTGTAGCCGACCAGGGCGACCACCGGGAACGGCACGCGGGTGCGGGCGGCGCGGTGCAGGCCGCGGGTGCGGCGCACCTGCTCCAGCTCGCGCTTCAGCTTGACGATGCGCTCGCCGATCAGCCGGCGGTCGATCTCGATCTGCGATTCACCCGGGCCGCCGAGGAAGCCGAAGCCGCCGCGCTGGCGCTCCAGGTGGGTCCAGCTGCGGACCAGCCGGGTGCGCTGGTATTCCAGATGCGCCAGCTCGACCTGCAGCGAGCCTTCGCGGGTGCGCGCGCGCTCGCCGAAGATCTCCAGGATCAGCCCGGTGCGGTCGATGACCTTGCAGCCCCAGGCGCGTTCCAGGTTGCGCTGCTGCACCGGGGTGAGCGCCGCATCGACGACGACGACGCCGACCTGGTTCTCCTCGATCGCGGCATGGGCGAGCTCCACCTGGCCTTCGCCGATGAGGGTCGCGGGACGCCGGGCGCGCAGCGGGAAGGCGGCGCTGTGGACGATGGTCAGCCCGATCGAGGCGGCGAGGCCCACGGCCTCGGCCAGCCGCGCCTCGGCCGCCCGGTTGGCGGCGCGGGATTCGGGGAAGGCCAGCACCCCCTCGGCGCCGGCAGGGCGCTGGGGGCGATCATGCGGCAGAAGCACCGCGGCAAGCGTCGGCTTGCCGCGGCCCGTGCCGTTGTCAGTCGGAGGAGCCGACAGGGTTGACCTCGCGTTGCAGTGTCATGGTGCCTTCGCGCGTCACGGAGACGGTGCCGGCACCCGCGCCAGTTCCCTGGGCAGGGGCGGCGCCGGCGCCAGCCGCGGCGGCATCGAACAGCATGATCGGCGCGCCCGGCATGACGGTGCTGATGGCGTGCTTGTAGACCAGCTGGGTGTGCCCGTCCCGGCGAAGCAGGACGGAGAAATTGTCAAACCAGGTAATGATACCCTGCAGCTTGACGCCATTGACCAAAAAGATGGTCACGGGAGTTTTGCTTTTGCGAACATGATTCAGGAACACGTCCTGCACGTTCTGGGACTTCTCGGCGGCCATGAGGCTCGGTCCTTCTTTTTCTTGGCGAGCCAGCGTTTTTGTGCCGACCGGCTTCAGGGTCCGGGCAGCGGGCAGGGCTTCGCCCCGGCGTGCGGGGCTGCCCGCCGGTTCGCCCGCAAGATCACGCAGGCGGGGGGGTCTTGGCAAGGCCGTGCAGGCAGGCTGCCAGCGCATGGCCGTCCGCGAATGCCGCATCCTTGGCCACTGAGGCCGCCCCGCCGTCATGGGATGCATCACCAAGCAGCACAGCGCTGCAGCCGGCGGCGCGGGCGGCCTGCATGTCGACGCCGGTGTCGCCGACGAACCAGACATCGGGGCCCGGTTCGACGCCGAGCTGCCGCAGCGCCATCAGCACCGGATCGGCGGCGGGCTTGTCGGCGGCGGCATCCCCTGCCCCCACCAGCGCGCCGAAGCGCTCCGTCCAGCCGAGATGCGCGGCCTCCGCGCGCAGGATCGCGCCCTGCTTGTTGGAGACGACGGCGAGCGGGAAGGCGCGCGCCGCGTCCAGCGCCTCGAGCGTGCCGGGCATCAGCGTCAGCACGTCGAGGTGGCGGGCGCGGACCTCGGCGTAGAACAGGGTGCGGGCGCGTTCCCAATCCTCGCCGAAGATCGCCGGGAAGGCGTCCTTCAGCGACAGGCGGGCGCGCGCCCTCACCTCCTCGATGGTCCATTCCGGCAGGCCGAAGCCGCGCAGCGCCGCGTTCATCCCCGCCTGCACGCCGGCCCAGGCATCGACCAGGGTGTTGTCCCAGTCCCAGAGGATGGCGGTCGGGCGCGGCAGCAGGGGCAGGCTCACGCCGCGTTCCGGGCCGGGCCCTTCACGTGGCGGGCGAAGATCTCGAAGAGCTGGCGGGTGATCGGGCCGGGCCTGCCGTCGCCCACGGGCGCGCCGTCGATCTTCAGGATCGGCTTCACGAAGGAGGTGGCCGAGGTGATGAAGGCCTCGCGCGCCTGCTTCAGGTCCTCGAGCGTGTAGTCGCGCTCGTCCCAGGCGATGCCGGCCTGCCTGAGCTCGGCCATCAGCGCGCCGCGGGTGCAGCCGGGCAGGATGGCGTGCGACAGGGCGCGGGTGCGGATGGCGCCCGCGGCGTCGACGATCCAGAAGCTGGTGGCCGCACCCTCGGTGATGGTGCCGGTGGCTTCCTCGTAGAGGATGGCCTCGATGGCGCCCTGCTCGCGCGCGGCCTGGCGGGCGAGCACGTTGGGCAGCAGGTTGACGCTCTTGATGTCGCGGCGGGCCCAGCGCAGGTCGGGCAGCGTGATGGCGGCGCCGCCCCAGTTCTCGATGCTGGCCGGATAGGGGTTGATGCGCTTGACGGTGATGACCAGCGCCGGCGGCACGGGCTTGGCGGGGAACGGGTGGTCGCGGCGGGCGACGCCGCGGGTCACCTGCATGTAGAGCAGGCCTTCGGTGACGCGGTTGCGGCGGGCGACTTCCAGCAGCACGGTGGACAGCGCCGCGCGGGTCAGCGGCATGGGCAGGCGGATTTCGCGCAGCGAGCGCTCGAGGCGGTCGAGGTGGCGGTCCTCGTCGATGAAGCGGCCGTTGTAGAGGTGGACAACCTCGTAGATGCCATCGCCGAACTGGTAGCCGCGGTCTTCGACATTCACGCTGGCGTCGCGTTGCGGGACGTAGCGGCCGTTCACATAGGCGATGCGGGACATGCCCTGGTCTCTCGTGCTGGTGGTGAGTGGCCGGCAGGTTCGCCCCGAAGCGCTGCCGCGGCAATGGCCCCGTGGACAAAAATAGAAGGGTGCTCGGGGGGATACCTCCCCCCGACCTTCCTTGTCTTTATGCCGGGGTCGCCTTGTCCTCGGCCTGCACGCCCAGGAACTTCAGCTTGCGATGGAGCGCCGAGCGTTCCATGCCGACGAAGTTGGCGGTGCGGCTGATATTGCCGCCGAAGCGCAGCAGCTGGGCCTCGAGGTATTGCCGCTCGAACAGCTCGCGGGCTTCGCGCAGCGGCAGGGTCATGATTTCGCTCGACCGGTCGAGCTTCAGCGCGGCGGGCGCGGCGGAGCCCACTTCCGGCGGCAGCATCTCGGGGCGGATCGGCTCGCCGGCGCCGCCGGGGGCCATGATCAGCAGCCAGTCGACCAGGTTGCGCAGCTGGCGGACGTTACCGGGCCAGTCATAGGCCTGCATGGCGGCGAGGACGTCTTCCGACAGCTCGCGGGCCGGCACGCCGGAGGTCTCGGCCGAGCGGGCCATGAAGTGCCGCGCCAGGACGGGGACGTCCTCGCGCCGCTCGCGCAGCGCGGGCACGCGCAGCGGCACCACGGCCAGGCGGTAGAAAAGATCCTCGCGGAAGCGGCCGCCGGCGATCTCGGCGGCCAGGTCGCGGTTGGTGGTGGCGATGACGCGGACATCGACCTTGACGCGGGTCGCGCCGCCGACGCGCTCGAAGCCCTGCTCCTGCAGGGCGCGGACGATCTTTCCCTGGGTTTCCAGGGGCATGTCGGCCACTTCGTCGAGCAGCAGGGTGCCGCCATGGGCGCGTTCCAGCACGCCGGCGCGGCGTGGCGCGGCCTGCGGGTCGGCGCCGGCCTCGACGCCGAACAGCTCCTCCTCGAAGCGGGCCGGGTTCAGCGTGGCGCAGTTCAGCGCGACGAAGGGCTCGGCGGCGCGGCGCGACTTCGCATGGATCATGCGGGCCGCGACCTCCTTGCCGGCGCCGGCGGGGCCGGCGATCAGCACGCGGGACCCGGTCGGCGCCACCCGCTCGATGGCGCCGCGCAGCTGGGCGATTTGCGGCGAGGCGCCGAGCAGCTCGGTCTCGGCGCCAGCGCGCAGCTTGAGCTCGCTGACCTCCCGCTTCAGGCGGGCGGCTTCGAGGGCGCGCTCGGCGATCAGCAGCAGGCGGTCGGACTTGAACGGCTTCTCGATGAAGTCGTAGGCGCCCTGCTGGATCGCCTGCACCGCCGTCTCGATGGTGCCGTGGCCGGAGATCATCACCACCGGCACGGAAGGGTCGTCGCGCTGCATCGCCTCGAGGATGCCGAGCCCGTCGAGGCGGGAATTCTGCAGCCAGATGTCGAGGATGACGAGGTTCGGCCGCCGCGCGCGGAAGGCGGTCAGCGCCACATCGGAATTCTGCGCGACCCGCGTGTCGTAGCCTTCATCCGACAGGATGCCCTCGATCAGCGCGCGGATGTCCGGTTCGTCGTCGACGATCAGGATATCATGCGCCATGCCGCTGCATCTCCGTTCTACCAGTCACGTCGGTTCCCGCATGCGGGCCCGTGTTGTTGGCCGTTGCCGCGCTGCGTCGCGGCAGGACCAGGGCTGCCCGGGTGCCGCGGCCGGGATGACCATCGGCCGCTTCCCGCTCGGTCAGCAACAGCCTGCCCCCGTGGTCCTCCATGATCTTCTTCACGATGGCAAGACCAAGGCCGGTCCCTTTCGGCTTGTGCGTCACATACGGTTCTGTGAGGCGCTCGCGCTCCTCGCCCTGCGGCAGGCCTATTCCATTGTCCTCGACGGCCAGCGTCACCCAGTCCCCGGCCTCCTCGACGGACAGCGTGATACGGCCCGGCTCCTGGTTCTCCGGCGGCTGGCCCGGGGCGCCATCGGGGGTGCCATCGGGGGTGCCATCGGGCCCCTCGCCCGCCTCGGCCTGCAGCCGCATGACCACCGCGTCGGCGGCATTGGCCAGCAGGTTGGTCAGCGCCTGGCCGATCAGCCGGCGGTCGCAGGGGATGCGCGGCGCGGCCTCGGGGATGCGGGTGGAGAAGCCGATATCGGGATGCGCGTTCTGCTGCAGGATCAGCGCCTCGCGCGCAATCTGGTCGATCGGCTCGGGGCGGATCACCGGCTGCGGCATGCGGGCGAAGGCGCTGAACTCGTCGACCATGCGGCCGATATCGCCGACCTGGCGGACGATGGTGTCGGTGCAGGCGACGAAGGTCTCGGGGTCGTTGGTGATCTGCTTCAGATAGCGCCGCTTCAGCCGCTCGGCGGAGAGCTGGATCGGCGTCAGCGGGTTCTTGATCTCATGCGCGATGCGCCGCGCCACATCGGCCCAGGCCGCCTTACGCTGGGCGGAGAGCAGCTCGGTGATGTCGTCGAAGGTGATGACAAAGCCGACCACCTGGCCGCGCTGCAGCTCGGCGCCGATCTGCGCCAGCAGGGTGCGGCGCTCGCTGGCCGGGCCTATGCGGATTTCCGCCGTGCGGGTGCGCTCCGGCTGCGCCAGCGCCTGCTCCAGCAGGGCAGCGAACTCGGGCGCGACCTCGGCCAGCGGCTGGCCGAGGCCTGCCTCGAGCTCAAGGCCCAGCAGCTCGCTGGCGGAGCGGTTGGGCAGGTTGATGCGCGCCTCGGCGTCCAGTCCGATGACGCCGGCGGAGACGCCGGACAGCACCGTCTCGGTGAAGCGGCGGCGCTCGTCGATCTGGCGATAGGCCTCCATCAGCTCGCTGCGCTGGGCGGCCAGCTGGTTGGTCATGCGGTTGAAGGCGCGGGACAGGGTGCCGACCTCATCCTCGGCGCCGCCCTCGGCGACCCGGACGGACAGGTCGCCGCTGCGCACCCGCTCGGCGGCGACGATCAGCCGCGACAGGGGCCGCGCGATCTGGTTGGCGATGACCAGGCCGATCAGCACGGCGGCCATCAGCACCAGCAGCGCCGCGATCGCGAAGATCATGGCGAAGGTGACCTGCAGCCCGCCGCGGTTGCGGTCCAGCTCGTCATATTGCTGGAAGGCGAGCTCGGTGCGGCGCATGTGCTCGATGACGCCGGGATCGACCGGGCGGCCGATCAGCAGGAACAGGCCCTGGCCGATATCGAGCTCGACGAGGGCGCGCACCCGGCCCTCCTCCGACTCGCCGGGCAGCACGGCGACCTCGCCATTGCGGGCCAGCTCCATCGACCAGGCCGGCAGCGGGTCCAGCACGGTGGTCGTGGTCAGGCCGGCATGGCTGATGACGCGGTTCAGCACCGGCTCGAAGACCACCGAATCCGTCAGCCCGCGCAGCGCCGTGTGCGTCGCCAGGATCTGGGCGAACGCATATTGGTTCTCATCCAGCAGCCGCCCCGCCCGGTTGAGGTCGGCGGCCATGGCCAGCGCATCGGCGCGGATGGTGTTGCGGTGCTCGTCCAGATAGGCGCGGGAGGCGACGAGGCTGGCCTCCAGCGTGTCGCGCACGCGGTCGCTGAACCAGGCCTGGATGCCGAGGTTGAAGAAGATGGCGGCGAAGATGGCGACCAGCAGCGCCGGCACCACGGCCACCACGCTGAACAGCATGACCAGCCGCACATGCAGCCGCGAGCCCGCCGAGCCACGCCGTCGCTCGGCCCAGACGCGCACCAGCCGCGCCGTCAGCGAGACCAGCAGCAGCAGCAGGAAGGCGGCGTTGACCAGCACCATGGCCACCACCTGCCCCGGCTTGGTCGGCCCGAAGGGGCTGCCGCCGGACAGCAGGGTGAAGGTGCCGATGCCCAGCAGCAGGGCGCCGACCGCCAGCGCCAGGGTCATGGCGCGGCCGAGCAGCGCGTCCAGCACCCGCCGGGCGAGCGAGGGCCTCTCCGTGCCCGGCGCGTCCAGATCGGCGCGGCCCTCGCCGCGGGCGGCGGCCGGGCGTTTCACGACAGGCCGCGCACCACCGGCAGATCCAGCTCCCGGATCTTCTTGCGCAGCGTGTTGCGGTTCAGCCCGAGCATGGCGGCGGCCTTGATCTGGTTGCCGCGGGTCGCGGCCAGCGCCAGGCGCAGCAGCGGCCGCTCGACCTCGGCCAGCACCCGTTCATACAGGTCGCGCACCGGCAGCCCGTCCTTCTGGGCGGCGACGAAGCTGGACAGGTGGCGTTCCACCGCCTGCTCCAGCGTCTCCGAGGCGCGGGCCTCCATCTCGGCCACCGGCTCGGCCTCGGCCAGCTCGGCGCCGACCGCGTCGCCGCCGATCACCTCCTGCGGGTAGAGCGCGGCCAGCCGCCGCATCAGGTTCTCCAGCTCGCGCGCATTGCCGGGCCAGGAATGCTGGCGCAGCCGGTCGACGGCGCCCTGGTCCAGCTGCTTGCCCGGCAGGCCGGCGGCCTTGGCGCGATCCAGGAAGTGCCGCGCCAGCAGCGGAATGTCTTCCGCCCGCTCGCGCAAGGGCGGCAGCCGGATCGGCACCACGTTCAATCGGTAAAAAAGGTCCTCGCGGAACATGCCCTGGCGGATCGCCTGGCGCAGGTCGCGATGGGTGGCTGCGACGATGCGGACATTCGCCTTGATCGGGTTGCGGCCGCCGACCGTGGTGAACTCGCCCTCCTGCAGCACGCGCAGCAGGCGGGTCTGCGCCTCGGGCGGCATGTCGCCGATCTCGTCGAGGAACAGCGTGCCGCCGGCCGCCTGCTCGAAGCGGCCGACGCCGCGCGACAGCGCGCCGGTGAAGGCGCCGCGCTCATGGCCGAACAGCTCGCTCTCGATCAGCTCGCGCGGGATGGCGGCCATGTTGATGGCCACAAACGGCCCGGTGCGGCGGCGGCCATAATCGTGCAGCGCGCGGCTGACCAGCTCCTTGCCGGTGCCGCTCTCGCCGGTGATCATCACCGTCAGGTCGGTCGTCGTCAGCCGGGCGACGGTGCGGTAGATCTCCTGCATCGCCGTCGAGCGGCCGATCAGCGGCAGGCGCTCGGTCTCGCCCTCGTCCTCCTGCGGGACGGCGACGGCCGGCGCGGTCAAAGCGCGGGCGACGACGGCCAGCAGCTCCTTCAGGTCGAAGGGCTTGGGCATGTATTCGAAGGCGCCGCGCTGCGCCGCCTTGACCGCGGTCATGAAGGTCGACTGCGCCGACATCACCACGACGCGCAGCTCCGGCCGCACCCGCTTGATGCGCGGCACCAGGTCCAGGCCGTTCTCGTCCGGCATGATCACGTCGGTGATCACCAGGTCGCCGATGCCCTCCTCCACCCAGCGCCAGAGCGTGGCGGCGGAGGAGGTGGCGCGCACGGTGTAGCCGGCGCGCCCCAGCGCCTGGGACAGCACGGTGCGAATGGCCCGATCGTCATCGGCCACGAGGATGGTGCGGGTCTCGGTCATGCGTCTCGTGTCTTGCGCGGGGCGGGGGTGTCGGCGGGCGGCATCGGCAGGGACAGGCGGAAGGTGGTCCGCCCGGGGCGGGTGTCGCATTCGATCAGGCTGCCCTGGTCGGCCACCAGCTTGGCCACCAGCGCCAGGCCCAGGCCCTGGCCGCCGCGCTTGGTGGTGACGAAGGGCTCCCACAGGGTGGAGGCGACCTCCTCGGGGATGCCGGGGCCGTTGTCGCGCACGCTGACCTGCAGCGGCAGGTGCACCCGCTCACGCGAGCCCGGCACGGCGATGCGCACCCCGTGGTGATAGGCGGTCGACAGGTGGATCTCGCCGCCCTGCGGGTCGACCGCCTCGGCGGCGTTCTTCACCAGGTTCAGCAGGATCTGCACCAGCAGGTCGCGGTTGGCGAAGACCGGCGGCAGCGAGGGGTCGTAATCCTCGACGATGCGCAGGTGGCTGGCGAAGCCGCGCGCGGCGATGCGGCGGACATGGTCCAGCACCTCGTGGATATTGACCGCGGCGCGCTCCACCGGGCGCTCGGAGAACATCTCGAAGCGCTCGACCAGGTTGCGGATGCGGTCCGCCTCGTCCTGGATCAGGGTGCAGAGCTCGCGGTCATCCTCGCTGGCCGACTGCTCCAGCAGCTGCGCCGCGCCGCGGATGCCCGACAGCGGGTTCTTCACCTCATGCGCCAGCATCGCCGCCATCGCCGAGGCGCCGCGCGCGGCGCCGCGGAAGTTCAGCTGGCGGTCCAGCTTCTGCGCCTTGCTGCCATCCTGCAGCGTCAGCACCACGGCGCCCGACAGCTCCGGCAGCGGCGCGCCATGCGCGGTGACGCCGGTGCGGTGCAGCCGCGGGCTGTCCAGCGTCAGGTCATGGTCGGAGACCGGCGCATCCAGCGAGCGCACCTGGTCGACCAGGGCGAACAGCCGGCTGTCCGGCGGGATCAGCTCGCCCAGCCCCATCTGCGCCAGATTGGCCGAGGACAACTGGAAAAACTGCTCGGCGGCGGGGTTGGCGAAGCGGAAGCGGTTGCCGGCATCCAGCAGCACCACCGGCACCGGCAAGGCGGCCAGCAGGGCGACCTGATCCGGCAGGGCCGGGCTGCCCTCCAGGCCGCGCATCGGCCGGCGCGAGGCGATGGGGGTATTCATGCGGCGAGCTGGTCTCCCTCGGCCTCGCCGGCCTCGCGGAAGGAGTCGCGCACCGCCTCGACCCCCTGCTCGATCAGCGGCAGGTAGAATTCGGCGAGCAGGGCCAGGGCGGCCTCGGGCGTCTCGGCGCGGTTGACCGCCACGCGGAACTCGGCCGAGCCGGGCAGGCCCTTGGAATACCAGGCCAGGTGCTTGCGGGCGAGCCGCACGCCCGGATGCAGCCCGTGATGCTCCAGCATGGAATGGTAGTGCTGCAGCAGCACCTGGTACTGCGTCGCCAGGTCCGGCTCCGGCAGGTCTTCCCCGGTGGTCAGATAGGCGGCGGTGCGGGCCAGCACCCAGGGGCGGCCATAGCAGCCGCGGCCGATCATCACCCCGTCGGCGCCCGACTGGCGCAGCGCCTCGGCGGCGTGCTCCGGCGTCAGGATGTCGCCATTGACGATGACCGGCAGGCCGATCGCCGCCTTCACCTTGGCGACGAAGGCCCAGTCGGCGGTGCCGGTGTAGAGCATCTGCCGGGTGCGGCCATGCACGGTGATCAGCTGGATGCCGCATTCCTCGGCGATCTTCGACAGCCGCGGCGCGTTCAGGCTGTTGTGATCCCAGCCCATGCGCATCTTCAGCGTCACCGGCACCGACACCGCCTTGACCACGGCCTCCAGGATGCGGGCGGCGCCGATCTCGTCGCGCATCAGCGCGCTGCCGGCCTGCTGGCCGATCGCCACCTTCTTCACCGGGCAACCGAAGTTGATGTCGACGATGGCCGCCCCCTGGTCCACCACCAGCTTCGCCGCCTCGGCCATCACGGCCGGGTCGCAGCCGGCCAGCTGCACGCTGGTCGGGCCGCCGAAGCCGTCCACCTCGGCCATCTTCCGGGTCTGCCTGTTCTCCCGCACCATGGCCTGGCTGGCGATCATCTCGCTGACCACCATCGGCGCCTGCAATTCGCGGCACAGCCGGCGGAAGGGCAGGTCGGAGACGCCCGACATCGGCGCCAGGATCACCGGCGCCTCGATGCGGATCGGCCCGACCATGATCGGCCGCAGCCGCGGCGGCGCAGCCGGGGGGAGTGCCGTGGGATTGCTGGGGTCGATGCTCATGATTTGGGCAATCTAGTCGCTGCGGCCCGCCGCGTCCATGCGCAACCGCCCAGCCATGCGGCACGGCCGGCCCGCGCCCGGCGCAGAGCCCTGCCCCCTGTCGCGCGGCGCCCGGCCCGGATAGGGTCCGCGCCATGCCCGTGATCGCCCTTCTGATGGCCGCCGGCCGCGGCCAGCGCTTCGGCGCCGACCGGCCGAAGCAATATCTGCCGCTGCTCGGCCGCCCCGTGCTGCGCCACGCCGCCGAGGCCCTGCTGGCCGACGGCGCCGTCGATTTTCTTCTCCCTGTCGTCCCCGCCGGCGAGGCGGAGACAGTGGAAAAGATCCTGGCCGGCCTGCCCTGCCTGCCCGCGGTCGAGGGCGGCTCCACCCGCCAGGCCAGCGTCCGCGCCGGCCTCGAGGCGCTCGCCACCCTGGCCGAGCCCCCTGCCCTGGTGCTCGTCCATGACGGCGCCCGCCCGATCCTGCCGCGCGGCACGATTCCCGCCCTTCTGGCCGCCCTGGAAACCTACCCCGGCGCCATCCCCGCCCAGCCGGTCAGCGACACGCTGAAGCTCGGCCGCGACGGCGCCATTGAAAAAACAGTGCCGCGCGAAAACCTCTACCGCGCCCAGACGCCCCAGGCCTTCCGCTTCGGCCCCCTGCTGGACGCGCACCGCGCCGCCGGGCAAGAGGCCACCGACGACGCCGCCCTGCTGGAAGCGGCCGGCCTGCCCGTCGCCCTGCTGCCCGGTTCGGAGACCAACCTCAAAGTGACCTATCCGGAAGACCTGTCCCGCGCCGAGGCCGCCCTGCTGCCCCGCTATCTGCCCGCCATGGGCACCGGCTTCGACGTCCACCGCCTGGTGGAAGGCCGCCCCCTCGTCCTCTGCGGCGTGACCATCCCGCACCCGCTGGGCCTGGACGGCCATTCCGACGCCGATGTCGGGCTGCACGCGCTCTGCGACGCCATCTACGGCGCGTTGGCCGAGGGCGATATCGGCCGCCACTTCCCGCCCAGCGAGGCCGAATGGAAGGACGCCGACAGCGCCCGCTTCCTGCGCCACGCCGCCAGCCGGGTGGCCGCCCGCGGCGCCATCCTGACCCATGTCGACGTTACGCTGATCTGCGAGAAGCCCAAGATCACCCCGCACGCGGAGGCCATGCGCGCCCGCCTGGCGGAGCTGCTGGGGATCCCGGTGACGCGGGTCTCGGTGAAGGCGACGACGACGGAGAAGCTGGGGTTCACCGGGCGGGGCGAAGGTATCGCGGCGCAGGCAGCGGCGTCGTTGCTGGTGCCTTCAGAGTAATCATTCGAAGAGAAGGCAGCGGCAGGCCAGGGGAATGAATTCCCCTGGACCCCTTGTAACTTGGCGCCATCGCGCTCGGTCGTTGCTAGAGTGTCCGGAGCGGTGGCGGAGCGTAGCCCGGAACCCCTTGGGGCGATCGAGCCCGTAAAGAAGCGAGGGTCACGCTCCGTCGTTCCATCGAA
>NZ_CACSJM010000053.1 GCF_902706185.1 Roseomonas sp. 18066
CCCCCGGCCCAGGCCCCGGCCCGCTCGGGCGGGTCTGGCAGCTCGACCTGCCGGGAGGGTGGCGCTGGACGCATTACGACCTGGTGCAGCCCGGCAGCCTGCCCGCCATCCGCGCCGAAGGCTGGGGCGAGGCGGCGCTGGCCGTCATGCACGACAAGGATGAAAGCCCGCGCCTTGAGGTCGAGGGCGAGGTGGTCTGCGGCATCCTGCCCGACTTCGCCCAGCAGAGCGGCCCCGGCGAGCAGCTGCTGGCCAGCTGGCGCTTCGCCATGACGCCGACCCAGATCACCACCGCCCGCCGCGCCGCGCCGCAGGGGCTGTACCGCGCCTGGCGCGCGGTGCAGGGCGGCCAGGTGCCGGACGGGCCGGCGGCGCTGCTCGACCAGGTGCTGGCGCAGCTCGGCGCCGGCATCAGCCAGCGCGCCGATGCGCTGGACGACGAGGCGCGCCGCGTCGAGGACGAGCTGCTGGCCGAGACCCCGGCCCGCACGCCGCAGGAGCTCGGCCGCAAGCTGGGCGAGATCCGCCGCCAGACCACCCGGCTGCAGCGCCTGGCGGTGCCGGTGATGCGGCTGGTCCGCGAGGAGACCGGCGACCTGCCCGACTGGGCCGATGCCGAGACCCATGCCGTGGCGCGGCGGCGGATGCTGGCGGCGCTGGACGACCTGCGGGCGCTGCAGGAGCATGGCCGGGCGCTGCAGGACGAGCTGTCGGCGCGCCAGGCGGCCGAGACCAACCGCAACCTGAACCTGCTGTCGGTGCTGACCGCGGTGCTGCTGCCGCCGACCCTGGTCAGCGGCTTCTTCGGCATGAACACCGAGGGGCTGCCCTGGGCCGGCGATGGCGGCGGCACCGCCTGGGCGGCGGCGCTGATGCTGGCCTCGATGGGCGGCACCCTGGCGCTGCTGCGGCTGCGGCGGATCGTCTGATCCCGGTTGCCTTGGCCCCGCGGCTGGGCTCTGCTCCGGCACCGCTCGGGGGCATGGATCGACAGGCATGGTCATCTCGCTGCAACAGGATGGCTGGGCCGTGGCGACGGTCGCGACCCCCGGCTACGTGACGGGATGGCATGTGCATGACTGCGCCATGCTGCTGCTGCCGCGGCAGGGCGCCATGCTGTTCGAGCTGGAGGGCCAGCGCGCCGCCGCGCGGATGCGCCCGGGCGAGGCGCTGCTGGTCGCGCCCGGCATCGGCCACCGCACCCGCGCGGCGGAAGCGGCGCACCGGCATCTCGTGCTCTACGCCCCGGCCGCGCGGCTGCGGCACTGGCTGCCGGCCCGGCATGGCTGGCACCTGGCGCTGCTGCCGGCCGGCATGCTGACCCTGCTGCGCTACCGCGACGCGCTGCAGGAGGGCACGGCCCGCGCCCTGCTGACCGAGCGGCTGCTGCTGGAGGAGGCCGTCGAGACCCGGCCGGAGCCGGCCGCGGTGGAGCATGGCGCGGCGCTGGCCCGGGCTGTCGCCAGCCACCTGGCGGCCCACCCGCAGGAGGCGCATCCGCTGGACGGGCTGGCCGCCCGCTTCGGCCTGTCGCGCCGGCAGCTGACGCGGCTGTTCCGCCGCCATCTGGGCACCAGCATCGCCGACCATCTCGCGGCGCTGCGGGTCGAGGCGGCGGCGCGCCGCATCGCCGCCGGGCAGAGCGTGCTGGCCGCCGCCCAGGGGGTCGGGCTGGCCTCGCCGTCGCATCTGGCCCGGCTGTTCCGCCGGCATCGCGGGCACTGCCCGTCGCAGGCCCGATCGGCGCCGTGACAGGGCCCGGCCAGGCGCGCGGCGCCCTGCCGGATGCGGTAAGCATGGCGGCATGTCCCTGCATGCCTCGCCCCTGATCCTCTCGGTCTTCCCCGCCGCGCCCGGTGGCGGCAACCCCTGTCCGGTCGTGCTCGATGCCCGCGGCATGACGGCGCGGCAGATGCAGGATGTCGCCGCCCTGCACGGGCATGAAAGCGGCTTCGTGCTGCCCCCCGAGGGGGCCGGCACGGCGGATTTCCGCTTCCGCTTCTTCGTGCCGCAGCACGAGATGGAGATGTGCGGCCACGCCACCCTGGGCGCGGCCTGGCTGCTGCGGGCGCGCGGCCTGGCGCGCGGGCCGGTGCTGCGCATCGAGACCCTGTCCGGGCTGGTGCATGCCTGCTTCCGCCCGGATGGCGCCGTCGAGATCACCCAGCCGCCCGGCCGTGTCGAGCCGGTGGCGGCGGTGGCGCCGCTGCTGGCGGCGCTGGGCCTGGACGGCCAGGACCTGCTGCCGGGCATGGCGGTCGCCAATGCCGCGACCAGCCGGGTCAAGACGCTGGTGCCGGTGGCCGACCTCGCCCGGCTGCAAAGCCTGGCGCCCGATCCGGCGCAGGTCCGCGCCGCCTGCGAGGCGATCGATTCCACCGGGCTCTATCTCTGGTGCCGCGGCGCGGAAGGCGTCGTCCATGCCCGGCAGTTCCCGCGCAATTCCGGCTACCCCGAGGATGCGGCGACCGGCATCGCCGCCGCGGCGCTGTTCTACGGGCTGGGCGCGCCGGCGGCGGGGCTGCGGATCCGCCAGGGCGAGGCCATGGGGCGGCCCAGCGAGATCCATGTCAGGCCCGATCCGGACCGCCCCGGCTGCCTGCTGGGCGGCCGGGTGGAGCTGGCCGGATGACCGACGCCGCCGCGCCGCTGGATCTCGCGGCCCGGGTCGATCTCGGGCGGCCTGGCGCGGCAGAGCATGACCGACAGCGACACCGCGATGCGCGACCTCTTCGTCGGCTAGCTGTCGCTCCCAAGGACATTGTCCCTGCTGATGCGGCTGATGGGCGACAGTCCCTTGAGAGCGGAATCGGGCCTGAGGGTGTTGTAGGTCTGCAGCCATGGATGCATGGCGCGGCGGCAATCTGCTGAGGATTGAAAAAGCGAGGCGTAGGCTCATTCGCGGATGCTGGTCTGGATGAAGCGCTCGGCCTTGCCGTTGGTCTGCGGGGTTTAGGGCCGGGTGCGCTGCGCCTGAGGCGGTGGGCGGCGATGGTGGCAGCGAAAAGCTTGCTTCGGCCGGCTCGAGCAGGTTTCCGCCGCCTTCTGCGAGGCGCCGCTGCCCGAGGCGCTGCGCACCCGGCTGGCCGCCGCCGGCACCGTCATCATGCCCTGTCCGCGTCACCGGCGGTGCCGGCCATGCTTCCGACACGCTGGTCTTCACGCAGAGCGGCGGCAAGCTGGATGGCGCCGGCCTGGCGCTGGACCATGTCGCCATGGTCAAGACCGCGGACCCCTGCGACCAGCGTCTGGGGCGCCAGCGTCAGCCGCGACGCCGAGGGCGATCTTCTGTTCGCCGCACTCGACTACAACGCCGCGGTCGCGGCCGGCGGCAGCACCGGCTTCGGCTTCACCGCCAGCCACGCCAATGGCGTGCCGGTCAGCTTCACGGCCAGCCAGTTCGGCTTCGTCAGCCAGGCCGACCTGGTGCTGTGACCTGACGGCCGGCGCAGGATTGCGCCCTTGCGGCACGCCTTCCCCCTTGGGCGAAACCCCACGTCAAGCTTACGATGTCGCAACATGACGGAGCCTTCGCCCATGCTGCGACGCGGTGCCCTGCTGCTCCCCCTCCTGGCCCTGGCCACGCCGGCCGAGGCCCGACGGGCCCGCGCCGGCGTCATCTCGGCGCTGCGCGGCGAGGCGGCGGCGCTGTTCTCCGGCAGCCCGCCGCGCGCCCTCTCGCCTGCGGCGGAGCTCCTGGTCGACGACCTGGTCAGCACCGGCCCGGCCTCGCGGCTGGTGGCGCTGCTGGAGGGCGGCGTCGAGATCCGCCTGGGCGAGAGCGCCAGCCTGCGGGTCGATGCGCTGACCCTGCAGGGGCCGCAGCGCGGCGCGGCCTTGCGCGTCTTCGGCGGGCCGGTGCTGGTCGACAAGGACCCGGCCCAGCCGGCGTCGGTCACGCTGGAGCTGCCCTGGGCGCGGATCGGCGTGCGCGGCACCCGGTTCTTCGCGGGTCCCCTCGACGGGCGCCACGCGGTCTTCGTCGAGCGCGGCCAGGTCGCGGTCGAGGCGGCCGGCGTCACCGTGGCGCTCGGCGCCGGCGAGGGGGTGGACATGGCGAGCATCGGCGCGCCGCCCGGCCCGGTGGTGCGCTGGGGCGCGCCGCGCATCGCCCGCGCCCTCGCCCTCGTCGAATGACCCCTGGCCGGGCGGCGCCTCAGCCGGGGTCGAGCGGATGCACCACCGTCTCGCCCGGCCGGCCGCGCAGCAGGAAATGGCCGAGCGGCGGCGGCAGGCTGGGATCGGCGATGCCGGTGACCAGCGCCCGGCAGCCCAGCGTCTTGGCCAGCTCCTGCAGCCGCGCCGCCACATTGGCGGCGTCGCCGCAGACCGACCAGGTCAGGCGCGACCCGCCGAGCTCGCCCGCCATCACCGCGCCGGCGGCGATGCCGATCCGCGTCTCGCCCCAGCCCAGCGCCCGGGCCTCCGGCGCCTGGCGGAAGGCCTCGGCGAAGGCGTCGATGGCGCGGGCGGCGGCCAGGGCGCGGCGGTCGTCGCCCTCCGCCGCGACCGGGGCGCCGAAGACCGCCAGCACGCTGTCGCCGATCAGCCGCTCCAGCACGCCTCCCTCGGCCAGCACGGCGGCCTCGACCCCGGCCAGATACGCGTTCAGCGCGGCGACCACGGCCGCCGGGTCCTGCGCCTGCACCATGGTCGAGAAGCCGGCCAGGTCGGTCATCACCACGGCGACGCGGCAGCGCTCCGGGCGCAGCCGCTCGGCCTCGGGCCGCGCCAGCAGCTGCGCCGCGACCCCGGTCGGCAGCCGCTGGGCGAAGCGCGCCAGCAGCCGCGCCCGCTCCCGCGCCAGCCGCGCCGCCTCGGCCGCCGCCTGGGCCAGCGCGCCCAGCAACGCCGCCAGCGCCGGCAGCGCCGGGTCCAGCAGCATCCCCTGCAGCCGCAGCGCTGCCAGCGCCAGCGCTGGCCAGGCCAGCGCCAGCAGAATGCCGCCCAGCACGCCGCGCCCTGTCCAGTGCTGCGCCAACGCCGCCCCCGTCAGGCCGAGCAGCAGCACCAGCGCGGCCTCCAGCGGCGCCGCCATGGCCGGGCGCCAGGGCAGCCAGCCCTCGGCCAGCTGCGCCACCGCCGCCGCCTGGATCAGCAGCGAGGGGGTGAAGGCGCCGAGGCTGGAGGGCCGCAGCGGCGCCACCTCCGGCGCGGTGACGCCGAGCAGCACCAGCCGCCCGCGCGCCATCGCCAGCCCTTCTCCCCGCAAGACCTGTCCGGCGCTCAGCAGCGGCGGCGGCCGCGCGGCGGGGTCCAGCCGCAGCAGGCCGCCGGGCGGCAGCGGCAGCGCCTGGTCGCCCAGCTGCAGCGACCCCGGCCGCAGCAGGATGGTCTGCGCCCCCAGCGCCCGCGCCAGCAGGCCGAGCGGCAGGCCCGGCACCAGCAGCGCGGGATCGTCGCCGACGCGCCAGGCCAGCGGCACGCCGCGCACCACCTCGCCCGGCAGCACCGCCAGGGCGGAGGGGATGGCGGGCAGGGCGCGCGGCTCGCTGCCCGGCAGCGCCGGCAGGGCCTGCGGCGGCAGCGCGCCGATCACCGCCATGCCGAAGCCGCTTTCGGACGGCGCCGGGCCGCCCAGCACCGCCACCACCGAGGGCAGCCGCGCCAGCGCGGCGGCCAGGGCCACGTCGCCCTCCTCGGGCCCGTCGAGCGCGATGTCGAGCGCGATGCCCGCGGCGCCGGCCTCGGCCAGCCGGTCCACCAGCCGGGCCAGCGTCGCGCGCGGCCAGGGCCAGGGCGCCCCGGCGGCCAGGTCGGCGCCGGTGATGGCCACCGCCAGCACCGGGCTGCCGGCCGGCGCCGGGCGCGGCCATTGCCGCATCAGCGCGTCGGTCGCGGCGTCGCGCAGCCAGCCGGCGGTGGCCGGCGCCAGCAGCGCCGCCGCGGCCAGCAGCGCGGCGGCCAGCAGTCCCGCCTTCGGCAGCCTCATCCTTCGGCGATCGCGCGCAGCGCGGCCAGATCCTGCAGCCGCAGCCCGGCGCGGGCCGGCACCAGCAGCCCCTGGCGGCGCAGCTCGGCCAGCGCCAGGTTCACCTTCGGCCGGGTCGCCGCCACCAGCGCCGCGATCTGCCCCTGCGGCAGCCGCACCAGCCCGGCCGGGTCGGCCGCCGCCAGCCGCAGCAGCACCCCGGCCAGCCGCTGCGGCAGCGGCTGCAGCCCGACCGCCTCGACCTGGTCGGTGGTGCGGCGCAGCCGGCCGACCACCATGCGCAGCAGCGCCATCGCCAGGGCGCCGTCGCGCTCGATCAGCGGCGCCGCCTCGGCATGGCGGAACAGCAGCAGCGACACCGGGGTCAGCGTCGTCGCATCGGCGCTGCGCGGGCCGCCATCGATCAGCGCCAGCTCGCCGACCGGCTCGCCCTGGCCGGCCAGGCCCAGCGTCAGCTCGCGCCCGGCGGCGCTGGTCAGGTGCAGCCGCACCAGCCCGTCCAGCACCAGGATCATGCCCTCCCCGGGGTCGCCGCGGCGGAACAGCGGCCGCGCCTCGGCCAGGCGCTGCGGCCGGGCCAGCGCCGCCAGCGCCTGGCGCGAGGCCGCCGGCAGCGGCGCCAGGAAGGAAACCCGGTCGAGCAGCCGGAGCGTGTCGTCGGCAGGATGCGGCATGGCTGCAGCTTGCCGCTGGCCGTTGCGATCGGGCAAGGGCCCCCGGGGGTGCCGCATGAAGCGCGCCCCCCTGATCCTGCAGCAGGAGGCGGCGGAATGCGGCGCCGCCTGCCTGGCCATGGTGCTGGCGGCGCATCGCTGCTTCGTGCCGCTGGACGAGCTGCGCATCCGCTGCGGCGTCTCCCGCAACGGCTCGCGCGCCTCGGCGCTGCTGGCGGCGGCGGCGGCGCTCGGCCTCGAGGGGCGCGGGCTGAAGCGCGAGGTGGCGCAGCTCGGCGCCCTGCCGCTGCCCGCCATCCTGTTCTGGAACTTCAACCATTTCGTCGTGCTGGAGGCGCTGCTGCCCGGCGGCGGCGCCCGGCTGCTGGACCCGGCGCAGGGCCGCGTCACGGTCGACGCCGACGCGCTGGACCGCGCCTTCACCGGCATCTGCCTGAGCTTCACGCCGGGCCCCGAATTCCGCCGCCGCGGCGCGCCCGCCTCGGCGCGGCGGCTGCTGCTCGGGCCCACCGCCGGGCTCGGCCGGCAGCTGCCGCTGCTGGCGCTGCTGGCCGGGCTCGCCGCCCTGCCGCTGGCGCTGACCCCGGCGCTGGGCCAGGTCTTCATCGACGAGGTGCTGCTGCGCGGCCAGGAGCGCTGGCTGGCGCCGCTGCTGCTGGCGCTGGCCGGCATGACGCTGTTCCGCGCCCTGGCCACGCTGCTGCAGCGCCGCGCCTTGGTCGCCGCCGAGGCCTGGATGGCCTCGGCCGGCGAGGCGCGCTTCCTGGCCCGCCTGCTCGACCTGCCGCTGGCCTTCTTCGCCCAGCGCCATACCGGCGAGCTGACCGACCGGCTGGGCGTCTTCCCGCGGCTGGCCGCCCATCTGGCGGGGCCGGGGGCGGAGGCGCTGTCGGCGGTGCTGCTGGTGCCGATGCTGCTGGCGCTCGCCGTGCTGATCGACCCGCTGGCGGGGGCGGCGATGGCGCTGCTGGCGCTGCTGATGCTGGGCGCCGGGCTGCTCGCCGCGCGCCGGCTGGTCGAGCCCGCCACCCGGCTGCGCCGCGCCGAGGGGCTGCTGGCCGGCGCCACGCTGGAAGGTTTCTTCCTGGCGGATTCGCTGCGCGCCGCGGGGCGGGCCGGCGACGGCTTCGCCCGCTGGTCCGGCCACCAGGCGCAGGCGGCGACCGAGCGCGGCAAGCTGGCGCGCGGCCGCGCCCTGTGGAACCTGGCGCCCGCCACCGCCGGCGGGCTGCTGCTGGTCGCGGTGCTGGCGATCGGCGGCTGGCAGGTGATGGCGGGGCGCGCCAGCTTGGGCCAGGTGGTGGCGCTGCAGATGCTGGCGGCGACGCTGCTGCGGCCGCTGGGCGAGATTCTTCGCGCGGCGGGGGCGCTCGCCGCGCTGCTGCCGGATGCCGCCCGCGTCGACGAGGTGTTCCGCCAGGAACGCCCCGTGGAGCCGCCGCTCCCGCCCGGCCCCGCCGCCGGCCGGCTGGAATTCCGCGCCGTCCGCTTCGGCCATTCCCCGGTCGAGCCGCCGATCCTGGACGACGTCTCCTTCGTGCTGGAGCCGGGGCAGCGCCTGGCCGTGGTCGGCGGCTCGGGCAGCGGCAAGTCGACGCTGGGCCGGCTGGCCGCCGGGCTGCACGCCCCCTGGTCGGGCGAGGTGCTGCTGGACGGGGTGCCGGTGCACCGCCTGCCGGCCGCCGCCCGCGCCCGGCTGCTGGCGCATGTCGACCAGAGCGTGCTGCTCTTCGCCGGCACGGTGCGGGAGAACCTGGCGATGTTCCGCCCGGAGGGCATCGGCGACGCCGAGGCCCTGGCCGCGCTGCGCGACGCCGCCCTGCTGGAGGAGCTGGAGGCGCGGCCCGGCCTGCTGGAGGCGCCGGTCGCCGAGTTCGGCCGCAATTTCTCCGGCGGCCAGCGGCAGCGGCTGGAGCTGGCGCGCGCCCTGGCCGGCGACCCGGCGCTGCTGGTGCTGGACGAGGCGACCGCCGCCCTCGACCCGCCGGCCGAGGCGCGGATCGAGCGCTGCCTGCGCCGCCGCGGCATCGCCACCCTGGCCATCGCGCATCGGCTCTCCACCGTGCGCGACGCCGACGAGATCCTGGTGCTGGAGAAGGGCCGGGTGGTCGAGCGCGGCCGCCATGCCGCGCTGCTGGCCGCCGGCGGCGCCTATGCTGGCCTGCTGGGGGCGCGATGACCGTTTTCCCGTTCACCCCCGGCGCGGCGCCGCCGGAGCTTTCCCCCGGCCTGCTGCTGTGGCGCGAGGCCGGCGAGGCGGAGCTGCTGCTGGCGCCGCGCGACGCGGCGGGCGCGCCCGCCGGCCCGGCCTGGCACCTCGCCACGCTGGAGGCGTCGCTGCCGCTGGCGCTGCTGCCGGGCGATGCGTCGCTGGCCCCGGTGCTGCTGCCGGTGGCGGCGGGATCGGCTGCCCTGCTGACCCTGACGGAAGCCCTGGCCCGGCCGGGCGGGCTGGTGGCGCTGGAGGCCTGGGTCGCCACCCTCTCGGCCGCCGCCGCCGCGCCCGCCGGCGACACCCCGCGCGCGGTCGACGGCCCGGCGGTGACCCTGGCGCCGGGCGAGCGCATCGCCGCCCCGCGCGGCCGGCTGCTCTGGCTCGGCACGCCGCAAGGCTGGCAGGCGCTGACCGACCGCGCCCCGCGGCTGTGGCCGGGCGAGGCCGCCACCCTGCCGCTGCGCGACAGCGCGGCGCTGCAGCAGGCGGGCGCGCTGGCCGCGGCGCTGGCCGGCTGGCAGGACGAGGTCACCGCGGCCCTGGCCGCGGCGCTGGCGGCGAATGGCGCGGCGCGGGAGGCCGGCTGGCGCGCCGCCATCGACCGCCACGACCGGCTGCGCCGGGCCGGCGCGGCCGCCTTCCGCGCCCCGGCCGCCGCCGCCACGCCGGAGCAGGCGGTGCTGCAGGGGCTGGCGGCGCTGCCGCCGGCAGAGCGCCTGGCCGAGGCCCGGCAGCGCGCCGAGCGGCTCGGCCTCGGCGCCCGCCCGGTCACGCTGTCGCAGCAGCCTGGCGAATCGGCCGAGACTCTGCTGCTGCCGGCGGCGACCGCGCTGCGCCGCCAGGCCCCGCCGGCCGCGCCCGAGGCCGAGCGCGCCCTGGCGCTGACGCCGCCCGCGGCGCCGGGTCTCGCCGCGGCGCTGGCCCGGCCGGGGCGGCTGCTGGCGCGGCTCTGCGCCGGCCCGGCGCGGCCGGAGGCGCGGGCGGCGCTGGGCTGGGGCCTGGCCGGGGTGGCGCTGGGCGTGCTGCCGCCGGTCGCCATCGACCTGCTGTTCGGCCATGTCTGGCCGGGGATGGACCGCGCCTCGCACGGGCTGCTGATGCTGGCACTCGCCGCCGCGGCGCTGGGCTCGGCCGGCTTCGAGGCGGCGCGGCAGCTGCGCGACCACCGGCTGCTGGCGCTCGGCCTCGACCGGCTGGAGGCGGCGGTCTGGCTGGCGCTGACCCGAGTTGCGGGTCCGGTGGGAGACGAGCCCGCCGGCGCCTGCGCCGCGCGGATGGAGGCGCTGGCCCGCCTGCGGGTGATGCTGGCCGGCCAGCCGGCGCGGCTGCTGCTCGACCTGCTGGCCATGCTGCTGGCGCTCGGCCTGATGGCTTTCTATGGCGGGGTGCTGGCGCTGGCGGGGCTGGCCGCGCTGCTGCTGCTGGTGCTGCCCGGGCTGCTACTGGCGCGGCTGGGCCTGGCCGCCCGCCGCGCCGTCGAGCAGCACCATGCCGAGCAGGCCGGGCTGATGGCCCAGGCAATCTCGGCCATCGTCAAGGTCAAGGCCACCGCCAGCGAGCCCTTCATCCTGGCGCGCTGGGCCTCGATCGGCGCCCGCCGGCTGGCGGCGCTGCGCCGGGCCGAGGCGGTGGAGACGGCGACGGTGCTGGCCGCCCTGCTGGCCGGCGGCCTGGCCACCGGCTTGGTCTTCCTGCTGGGCGCGCGCAGCGCCGCGGTGCCGGGCGGCCTGGCGCTGGGCGATTTTCTGGCGTTCCAGGCGGCGCTGGGGCAGGGGGTCGCGGCCGGGCAGTCGCTGGCGGCGCTGGCCGGCGCCTGGCCGGGGATGGCGGCCGCCGGCCACCAGGCCGCCGGGCTGCTGCCGCCGGAGGGCGATGCCACGACGATCCCCGCAGGCACGGCCCCCGCTGGCACGCCGCACCGGCTGCGCGGCGCGCTGGCGGCCAGCCAGGTCAGCTTCCGCTATCCCGGCGGCGGCCCGCCGGCGCTGGACCGGGTGACGCTGGCGGTGCCGGAGGGCGCGCATGTCGCCCTGGCCGGCGCCTCGGGCTCGGGCAAGTCCACCCTGCTGCGGCTGCTGCTCGGGCTGGAGCGGCCGCAGGAAGGCGCGGTCTATGTCGACGGGCTGGACCTGGCGCTGCTCGACGCCGCCGCGATCCGCCGCCAGGTCGGCTTCGTCGGCCAGGAGATGCGCCTGGCTCCCGGCTCGATCCTGGAGAACATCCTGGACGGGCGCGAGGCGGCGCTGGACGCGGCCTGGGAGGCGGCGCGGCTGGCGGGGCTGGCCAACGAGGTCGACGCCCTGCCGATGGGCATGCACACCCTGGTCGGCGAGGCCGGGCAGAACCTGTCGGGCGGCCAGCGGCAGCGGCTGCTGATCGCCCGCGCCGTGCTGCAGCGGCCGCGGCTGCTGGTCTTCGACGAGGCCACCAGCGCGCTGGACAACCGCACCCAGGCGGGCGTCCGCCGGCTGCTGGCCGAGCTGCCGGTGACGCGGCTGGTGGTCGCCCACCGCCTGTCCTCGCTGGTCGATGCCGACGTGGTGCATGTGCTGGAGCGCGGCCGCATCGTCGAGAGCGGCCCGCCCGCCGCCCTGCTGGCCGCGGGCGGCGCCTTCGCCCGGCTGGCGCGGCGGCAGCAGGGGGAATTGCAAGACCTGGAAGGGGAGACCGGCTGATGCGCGCCATCCTGCTGCTCTTCGGCAGCCTGAACGACCAGGACATGCGCTGGCTGGCCGCGCGCGGCCGGCCGCGCGACCTGCCCGACGGCGCGCCGCTGATCGCCGCCGGCACCCGGCCGGAGGAGCTGCTGCTGCTGCTGGACGGCCGCGCCGCGGTCAGCGACGCCGCCGGCCGGCAGCTCGCCCTGCGCCGCGAAGGCGACCTGCTGGGCGAGATGTCCTTCGTCGAGGCGCGGCCGGCCAGCGCCGCGGTGCGCGCCGCCGGGCCGCTGCGGCTGCTGGCCCTGCCGCAGGCGGTGGTGGCGGCGCGGCTGGCCGCCGATGACGGCTTCTCCGCCCGCTTCCACCGGGGCCTGGCGGTGCTGCTGGCGACCCGGCTGCGCGAGGCCATGGCCGGCGCGCCCGCCGAGGAGGAGGAGGTCGACCCGCTGGTGCTGGAGGGGCTGACGCGGGCCGGCGAGCGCTTCGCCCTGCTGCGCGCCCTGGTCGATGAGGCCGCCCGATGAGCCTGCCGCGCTTCATGCTGTTCCGCGCCACGGCGCTCGCGCATGAGGGCGAGCCGGAGGCGACCGACCGCCTGGCGCTGCTGCCGCGGCCGCTCGATTGGCTGGGGCTCGCCATGCTGGTGCTGCTGGCGGCGGCGGCGCTGGGCTGGGGCTGGTTCGGCCAGGTGGCGCGCAGCGCCGGCGGCAGCGGGCTGCTGATCGCCGAGGGCGGCCGGCTGGTCGAGGCCCAGGCCGGCGCCGCCGGCGTGGTCGAGGCGGTCGAGGCCCGCCCCGGCGCCGCGGTCGAGGCCGGCGCCGTGCTGCTGCGCCTGGCCGCCGCCGACCGCGATTCCCGCCTGTCCAGCGCGACCGCCCTGCTGGCCGAGCGCCGCGCCGAGCTCGCCCGGGTGCGCGAGGGCATCGGCCGCGTCGCCGCCCGCCGCGACGCCACCGAGCGCGAGCAGCGCCGCGCGCTGGAGGCGCGGCTGGCGGCCGGCCAGGCGCAGGTGCAGGCGCGGCGCCAGCAATCGGCCAATACCCAGGCGCTGCGCGACCGCGGCTATGCCACCGTGCCGCAGCTCAACCTGGCCCGCGCCGAGCTGGCCCAGGCCGAGGGCGAGGTCGCCGGCGCCCTGACCGCCCTGGCCGAGCTGGAAGCCCGGCTGGCGGAAGAGGCCCGCGGCGAGGAGGAGCGGCTGTCGCGCGCTGTGGAGGCGGTCAGCGCCGCCGAGCGCGGCCTGGCCGAGACCGCCGCCGAGCGCGGCGCCGGCGCTGTGCTGCGCGCGCCGCAGGCCGGGCGGGTGGTCGAGCTGCGCGCGGGCCCCGGCCGCGTCGTCGCCGCCGGCGAGGTGCTGGCGCTGATCGAGGCCGGGCAGCCCGGCATCGAGCTGGCCGGCACCATCCCGGCGCGGCTGGCGCGCGAGCTGCGCCCCGGCATGGCCGCGCGGCTGCTGCCCGCCGGCGCCCGGCGCGAGGAGCATGGCGAGATGCTGGCCGAGGTGGTCGAGGTTTCCGATTTCCCGCTGAGCCTCGCGGCGCTGCGCGGCGCCCTGCCGAACGAGGCGCTGGTCGAGGCGGCGCAGAAGGCCGGGCCGGTGCATCTGGTGCGGCTGCGGCCGCTGCGCGGTGGCGACGGCGGCTATCGCTGGAGCGCGCCGCAGGGTGCGGCGATGCCGGTGGCGAGCGGCGCGGTCGCCGGCTTCACCGTGGTCACCGGCCAGGCGCGGCCGGTGGCGCTGGTGCTGCCGGCGCTGCGGCGCTGGCTGGAGTTCTGACCCGCGCTGTCCCGGGGCGTGCCGGCCTGTTCCCGGCGGAACAGGGGGCGGCCGGGGCAGGGCGGTAGGAAGAGGGCAGGACGCGGCGAACGAGACGACGCGATCCGGACCGAAACGACGGGCATGACCCAGGAAGGATGCAGGACCATGAACACCGAGATCGACCGCTTCCACGCCGACACCCGCAGCTCCGCCGCTCTGCGGGACGGGCTGCGCGCCGTCTCCGGCCCGGCCGGCTTCGTCGCCTTCGCCAATGCGCAGGGCTACCGCTTCGACGAGGCGGCGCTGGCCGGCTGGAACCGCGCCCGCACCGAGGGCGACCTGTCGGGCGGCGACCTGGAAGGCATCGTCGGCGGCCGCGTCGGCGCCGGCCCGGGCCGTGGCGCCAGCACCACCGGCGGCGGCGGCAAGGGCACCGTCATGGACGCCATCTACGAGGCCGCCTGGCGCACCTTCTGGTACTGAGGCCCGCACAGCGCTGCGAGAGGGTCCCGGCCGATGGCCGGGGCCCTTTTTCGTGCCGGCGCCGCGGAGAAGGACACGCGGCCCCGCGATACGCAGCAGGCGGTCCGGCAGCGCCCCTCGGCGCCGGCGCTGGCACGCAGCCTCGATCGAGGCTGCCCATCTGGCGGGCCGCCGCCCTGCTGTCTGTGGCCCTGCCGGACCAGCCAGGGCGCTTCGGCCAGAGGCCCTCGGCCCCGCCGGGACGACCGCCGCTTTTGCTCCGAACCGGCGGCTGTGGCGGAAGGGCGGCCAACCATCACGTCACGGGCCGGACGCGCCGGTGGCCAAGGCGGTCAGCCGCTGCGCCACGGCCTCCGGCTGCTCCTGCTGCACCCAGTGGCCCGCGCCTGGGATCAGGTGCAGGCCGCGGAAATCAGCGCAGGCCGCCTCCTGCATCCGGGTCAGGGCGAGGGGCGCCTGGTGGATGCCCCAGTCGCTGGCGCCGGCGATGAAGATCGCCGGCACCTCGATCCGCCGGCCGCCGAACAGGACCAGATCCGCCGCATTCGCCCCGCTGGTGTTGCAGCGATAGGATTGCAGCCCCCCGGCGAAGCCGGTGCGGGCGTATTCCGCGGCATAGACGGCCAGTTCCGCATCCGTCAGCCAGGGCGCCTCGGCGGCCGGCGTGTGAGGGGCCACCGCCTCCGGCATCGTCGCCTGCGACGGCATGACGTAGTAGTCCGGCAGCTTCGCCAGCTCCTCCGCGGTCCAGCCGGCCAGCGGGAAAGGCTGGTTGCCCGGCCAGTCGGCGCTCTTGTGGTGGTAGTAGGCCCGCAGGAAGGCCTGCAGCCCCTGCGGCGGGCGGTCCATCTCCGCGGCGGCGCGGCGTTCGGCGTAGTACCACTGGTAGTGCTTGCGGGGCGGCTGCAGCCCGGCCAGGCCGGCATCCGGATTGCCTGCCGGCGCCACCCCGAAGTGCGGCGGGCCGGCGAAGGGCGCGCTCATCATCGCCAGGCGCCGGAAGATGTCGGGGCGGATCAGCGCCGACCAGGCCGCGACCGAGGAGCCATAGTCATGCCCCACCACCATATGGACCTGCTGCAGCCCGAGCGCCTGCAGCAGGGCCAGCTGGTCGCGCACCATGTTGAGCATCTGGAAGGGCGCCAGCGGTTCGTCGTAGCCCGCGCTCCATCCCGTCGTGCGGCCATAGCCGCGGAGGTCGGGCGCGATGACATGGAAGCCGGCCGCGGCCAGGGCGGGCATCACCTTGCGCCAGGAAAAGGCCAGCTCCGGAAAGCCATGCAGCAGCAGCACCGCGGGCTGCCCGGCCTGCCCGGCCTCGAGCAGATGCACGGAGAGGCCGTTCACCCCGTCAAGGATGCGGCTGCGGAGGCCGGCGGGCAGCAGGGCAGGGTCGAGAGGCGTCACGTTTCGGGGTTCCCTCGGTTGGTTCTTGGCCGCTGTCGGACAGGGCGGCGGCAGTGCGCCGTCCGTCGGAAGCATGGCTGAAGGCTGGCCTCGCCCGCGACGCGGGCGCGGCCGACGCCAATGTCGCACGGGTCGAAGCGCGGCACGACGATCCCGAGCCGCGCGACGCCCCAGGGCCGCTCAGGCGGGACGCCTGATCGGCTTGCCGAAGGCCGGAAGCCGACCATATCGAAGGTCATGGCTGACCCTTCGCCCCGCGCCCTGCAGCCAGATCCGGCGCAGGCCCTGAAGACCGCCATCACCGCCCGTGTCGTCGCCCTGTTCAACGACCGCGCGCGGGGCGAGGCGCCGGTGGCGCGCCGGATGGACGGCCTGTTCGGCCCACGGGCGGTGGCCTGGCGCGTCCATGGCGACGTCACCTCGATGATGGTCGGCGGCATCGCCTCGCTGCTGCTGCAGATGCTGCATCCGGCGGTGCTGGCCGGCGTCTGGGACCATTCGAACTTCCGCGCCGACCTGCAGGGCCGGCTGCGGCGCACCGCGCGCTTCATCGCCCTGACCACCTATGGCGGGCGCGAGGAGGCGGAGGCGGTGATGGCGCGGGTCCGCCATATTCACGAGCGCGTCCACGGCACCCTGCCCGACGGCACGCCCTATGCCGCCGGCGATCCGGCGCTGCTCGCCTGGGTTCATGTGACGGAGGCCACCAGCTTCCTGAGCGCCTGGCGGCGCTACGCGGAGCCCGGCATGTCGCTTGCCGACCAGGACCGCTACTTCGTGGAAGTGGCGCAGGTGGCGCGCGCCCTGGGCGCGGCGCCCGTGCCGGGCAGCCTGGCGGAGGCGCAGCGCCTGATCGCGTCCTACCGGCCGCAGCTGCGCGCCGACGCCCGCACGCGGGAAGTTCGCCGCCTGGTGCTGAAGGCGGCCAGCGCCGATCGCGTGACGGCCGGCCTGCAGGCGCTGGCGAACCAGGCGGCGATCGACCTGCTGCCAGGCTGGTCCCGCCGGCTGCACGGGCTGCCCAATCCCCTGCTCGGCCGGCCGCTGGTGCGGGCCGGGACGCTGGGCATCGCGCAGACCCTCCGCTGGGCCTTCCGCTGACCCGCCGCCCTGGGCGGGCCGCGGCCTACCGGCCGGCTTTCTGGCTGTCGGCCAGGCCCTTGCCCATCAGCAGGCCGAGCTCGCCGGGGCGGTCGCTGTACTGCCGCATGGTGCGGTAGGGCACCGCGGTGATCTCCGCGACACGGTTGAGCTTGTCCGCCACATCGAGGGTGCTGAACTTGCCGCCGCCCGGCTGGCGCTCGTGCAGCGCCGCGACCGCCTGCAGCGTGCGCGGGGGGATGATGCCCAGCACCCGGGCATGCTCCGGGGTGATCTCCGCCGGAACCAGCCGGCGGTCCGGCGGGGCGAGGTGTCCGGGCCGGGCTGCCGGGCCCGAACCCTTCGGCCCGGCATCCGGCAGCGTCGCGTCGGCGGGCGGGGTTGCGGTCAGGTCGCTCGCCCGCAGATCCAGCTCCGCCCCGTTGTCCTGCTCGATGTAAACCCGGTCCCCGTCGCATTCGAGCACCTTGCCGCTGCGCCGGCCATCGCGATGCCAAACCCTCTGCCCGACCGAAAACATGCTTTCGTCCTCCACAGATGCTCGGAACGAGCCGCCATCTCTGCTCCACCCTATGCCATGCCTGTGGATCCCGGACCACGCCGCGGTCCCGCAGGCTGGCGGGGACGGTGGAGGAGGCCGGGGAGCTGCCGAAGGCTGGCCGGTGCTGGAAGGGGAGCAAGCGGTGGCCGAAGCGGCGCACCACGAGGACATCACGAATTCAGCGGCAGATCGGTGATTTGGATGGGGTAAATTTGGAGCAGCGGTGGGAACCGGAATCCAACCTTCTCTGGGGCGTGGCACGCCACGCTGCACCCGCCGACACGATGCCCGCCGTGTAGTCACCCTCTGTGGCGCAAAGCCTCGACCAGGAGGGTGAAGGCGGGCGTTGGTTGGCGTCGGCTCGGGTAATAAAGGTGGTAGCCCGGCCGCGGCGGGCACCAATCCGTCAGCACCTGGATCAGGCGCCCGGCGGCCAGGTGCTCCTGGACCTGATCCTCCGGCAGATACACCAGTCCGAACCCGGCGAGTGCCGCCTTCAGCATCGGCTCGATACGGTTGAGGACCACGCGCCCTTCGACGCGGCTCCGCACCTCCTGTTCCCGCTTGCGGAACTCCCAGGCATAGACCCCACCCGACGTCGGCAAGCGCAGGTTGATGCAGTCGTGCTCGGTCAGGTCGCGCGGTGTCTTCGGGCGGGGGCGATTGGCGAAGTAGGAGGGCGAACCAACAATGGCCTGGCGGAACTCGGGCCCGATGCGGACCGCGATCATGTCTTTGGCGACCTGCTCGCCGAGGCGGACCCCCGCGTCGAACCGTTCGCTGACGATGTCCGTCAGGCCGTAGTCGTAGGAGAGCTCCACCTTGATGTCCGGATACGCCGCGAGCAGTTTTTCCGCGGCTGGCCAGATGATGGTGTCGGCCGCATGCTCGACGGTCGTGATGCGGATGGTGCCAGCTGGCTTCTCCCGCAACTCACTGAGGGATGCGATCTCGGTCCGGATCTCGTCGAAGCGCGGCGCCACGGTGCGGAGCAGCCGCTCGCCCGCCACGGTCAGCGCGACGCTGCGGGTGGTTCGGGTCAGCAGGCGGACGCCAAGCCGCTCCTCCAGCCGCCGAACCGTGTAGCTGAGCGCCGCCTGCGAGGTGCCGAGCTTGGCGGCCGCACGCGTAAAACTGCGTTCCTCGGCCACCGCCACGAAACTCGACAGGTCCTGGATCTCGTCGCGCGCCATCCATAAAAATCCAGTATCAGTTCATTCGGGATTTACCGTCTAATGGGTTGGCCGCGCCAGCCCTACCTTCGCATCGTGGCCTGGCAGGCATCGGCTGATGCACCGTCCCAGGCCGAACGCGAAGGGACATCCACATGGCTTCCACAGAGACGGCACTGTTCGGCACCGCGCCCTTCGCCAAGGGCCTGACGCTGCGCAACCGCATCGTGATGGCGCCGATGACAACCTGGTCCGGCAACGAGGACGGCACCGTCTCTGCCGAGGAGGAGGATTACTACCGCCGCCGCGTGAACGGCGTCGGTCTGGTGATCACGGGCTGCACGCATGTGGCGTTGAACGGCATTGGCTTCACCGGCGAGTTCGCCGCCTACGACGACCGCTTTGTGCCCAGCCTGAAGCGGCTGGCGGCCGCAGCCAGGAGCGGCGGGGCGCCTGCCATCCTCCAGATCTTCCATGCCGGAAACAAGGCCGTGCCCTCGCTCGTCCCGGGCGGCGACATCGTCAGCGCCAGCACGGTGACCACGGCGGCCGGACCCTTCAGTCCTCCCATCACTCCCAGGGCCCTGAGCGAAGAGGAAATCTTGCACGTCGTCCGCGCCTTCGGCGAGACGACGCGTCGGGCCATCGAGGCTGGCTTTGACGGCGTGGAACTGCACGGAGCCCACGGCTTCCTGATCCAGAACTTCCTCTCGCCCCACTTCAACCGGCGCGACGACGCCTGGGGTGGCTCACTCGAGAACCGCATGCGCTTCCCACTGGCGGTGGTCGAGGCGGTGCGGCAGGCGATCGCGGCCCATGCCGACCGGCCCTTCGTGCTCGGCTACCGGATATCGCCGGAGGAATCGAACGAAGGCGGCCTCCGCATCGCGGACTCACTCGTGCTCGTCGACCGGCTGGTCGAAGCCGGGATCGACTATCTGCACGGGTCGCTGCCCGACGCGGCCCAGGCACGGCCGGTCGGTCATGACGACGGGCCGACCGTCACGCGGATCCTGAGCGAGCGCCTCGCCGGGCGGGCGCCGCTGGTGGTCGCTGGGCAAGTCAGGATGCCGGGGCAGGCCCAGGCCGTGCTTCACGACGGCGCGGATCTCGTCGCCGTCGGGCAGGGCCTCGTGATGAACCCCGACTGGGTCGAACTGGCGCGGAGCGAACGGTCCGCCGAGATCGAGACCGCCATCGCCGCACCCGACGCCCCGCGGCTCGGCATCCCACGGAAGCTGTGGGCGGTGATCGAGGCCACCCCCGGATGGTTCGCGGTCAAGTAGGCCGCCTGACGATCCCCGCCAATCCAGCCGCCGCTGCATCCCGGACAACGGGGCGCCCGGCGGCACAGCCCCCCTTCAGGAGAAGCAGACGTGATGAACCGCCCACAGCACCGTAGCCGCCGCGATTTCCTGGCTACCGCCGCCCTGCTTGGCGCGGCCTTGCTCGTCGGTTCAACGGCATGGGGACAGTCCGGCAACGCCAGCAGCCCGAAGATGACAGGACAGGCCAGCATGAAGACCCGCAAACTCGGTAGCCTGGTGGTTTCCGAACTCGGCGCCGGGTGCATGAGCATCAGCGCCAACTACGGCCCCGCCGCCAGCCGCGAACAGGGCATCGCCACCCTCCGGATGGCGCATGAGAACGGCGTCACCTTCTTCGACACTGCCGAGGTCTACGGCCCCTATACCAGCGAGACGCTGGTCGGCGAGGCCTTGGCCCCGATCCGTGGCCAGGTGGCGATCGCTACCAAGTTCGGCTTCGAACTGGAGGACAAGGCCGGTGGCCTCAACAGCCGCCCCGATCGCATCCGCAAGGTGGTCGAAGCTTCGCTGAAGCGCCTGCGGACCGACCACATCGACCTGCTGTACCAGCACCGCGTCGACCCCAACGTGCCGATCGAGGACGTGGCGGGCACGGTCAGGGACCTGATCCGCGAAGGCAAGGTCCTGCATTTCGGCCTGTCGGAAGCCAGCGCGCGGACGATCCGCCGGGCGCACGCCGTGCAGCCGGTGGCCGCCGTCCAAACTGAGTATTCCTTGATGGAGCGCGATCCTGAGCGCAACGGCGTGCTCGCCGCCTGCGAGGAACTGGGCATCGGCTTCGTGCCCTGGGGCCCGGTCGGCATGGGCTTCCTGACCGGCACGATGAACGCGCAGACGAGGCTGGACCCCAAGACCGACTTCCGCAGCGGCTTCGACCGTTTCTCGCCTGAGGCAATGGCGGCGAACCAGCCCATCGTCGACCTCGTCTCGCGCTTCGCGCAGCGGGAGAACGCGACGCCGAGCCAGGTCGCGCTGGCATGGCTGCTGGCGCAGAAGCCCTGGATCGTGCCGATCCCAGGCACGCGGAGCCAGCAACATCTCCAGGAGAATTTCGGGGCGCTACGTGTCGAGTTGTCCGCGACGGATCTGCACGAGATGAACGAGGCCTTCGCTGCGGTCACGGTCCATGGCGGGCGCATGAACCCGGAGCAGATGCGGGTAGTCGATACGGCGGCCTGAGGTCCGAACCTGCATGATCATGCCAGATGCCGATGTTGGCCTCCGGCATGATCACATCCAAACCCGCGTCCCGGTGCGCAGTTCGGCCTTTCCCTAAGACTGCCTGTACGCCCTTGCCCCCCGCTCAGCGGCTCATCTCTCACGGGCTTGGCGGGTCATAAGGAAAAGCCATGAATCCCTCTTACGACTTCAAGGGGCAGGTCGCCCTAGTTACTGGTGCCAGCGCTGGTATCGGGCTCGCGACCGCCAAGGCATTCGCGGAAGCTGGTGCCGCTGTTGTGCTGGCCGATATCAACGAGAAGGCGCTGCTTACAGCTATCGACGCATTGATCGCAGCCGGGCACCAGGCCATTGGCGTGACCTGCGACGTGGCGGACGAGGCGCAGGCGACCGCCATGGTCGGGCGCGCGGTCTCGACCTTCGGCCGATTGGACATGGCGTTCAACAATGCTGGCATCGCCGGGCCCTCCGGCCCCTTCGCCGATGAGACCGCGGACGCCTTCGACCAAGTGCATGCGGTGAACCTGCGCGGCATCTGGACCTCCATGAAAGCCGAGCTGATCCAGATGGGGAGCCAGGGCAGCGGCGCCATCGTCAACTGCTCCTCGCTCGGAGGTCTGGTGGGACAGACGGGCCGGGCGGCGTACCACTCAACGAAGCACGGCGTCATCGGGCTGACGAAGAGTGTCGGGCTCGAATACGCCCCGCGCGGCATTCGCGTGAACGCGGTGTGCCCCGGGGTGGTCGAGACACCCATGCTGGGTGACCTGCTCGAACGATCGCCGGAGGCCATCAATGAAGTCATCCGGGATCAGCCGATCGCCCGCCTGGGCCGTCCGGAGGAGATCGCGGCGGCGGTCTTGTGGCTCTGCAGTCCAGCCGCGAGCTTCGTAATTGCCGCCGCCCTGCCAGTCGACGGTGGCTTCACCGCGCACTGATGCAAGCTACGGTCATTTGAGGGCAGTCAGGCGTAACGCCCTCAGTGAAAACCCTGCGATGGTGCCGACGGGGTCTTTATTGTTAGGCGGACACTGCTCCTGTGGTGTGGAGAAGCAGGCGAATGCCTCCAATTATTTCTCAGCGTGCCGCCGCCGTTTTGATGGATAGCGCAATGCATAAGTGCAAAAGGAATGGCTCTAAGTATATAATTTTTCCGGAATTTAGTCCGGCTCTGCCAATCAAAGTTGGAGGCCCGAACCAATGACACGTTATCCCGCCGCCGCGCTGCTTGCCACCACCACCGCGCTGTTCCGCCAGGGAGGCATGGATGCTGACAAGGCACAGGTCTTCGCCGAGACATTGATTGAGGGCGATCTGCTCGGCCACGACACGCATGGCCTAAATCTACTACCACAGTACCTCGATGGGCTGGCCGCGGGCGACATGCTGGGGACCGGCGAGCCGACGATCGTGGCTGATGTCGCGGCTGGGCAGACTTGGGACGGGCGAAAGCTGCCCGGTCCCTGGCTGGTGCGCAAAGCAGCTGATCTAGCGAGCGAACGCGCGAAAGAGACCGGCATCTATGCCGTGTCGATCCGCCGGGCGCATCACATCGCGTGCCTAGCGGCCTATCCAGAGCGTATCACTGCTCGCGGGCAGATGATGATCGTCACCTGCGCCGACCCGGCAACGGCCTCGGTGGCCCCGTTTGGCGGGACGCGGCGGCTGTACACGCCCGATCCGCTGGCGGCAGGATGGCCTACCGATGCGGGGCCGGTGATCATCGATGTGTCGATGTCCTACACCACCAACGGCATGACCAACCGTTTGGCCAATGAGGGCGGCAGCTTCCCGCACAACTGGCTGCTGGATCGCGACGGCACGCCAACGAGCGATCCCAGTGCTTTCGCCGAAGAGGGCACTCTGCAACCGCTCGGTGGGGCGGCCGGGGCCGGACATAAGGGCTTCGCATTAGGCCTGCTGATCGAAGCGTTGACCTGCGCCCTGTCGGGGTATGCTCGTGCCGATGAGCCCAAAGGCTGGGGCGCCGCCGTGCTGGTGCTGGTAATCGATCCCGGGCGCTTCGGCTCGACCGATGCGTTCACCCGGGAGACTGGCTGGATGGTCGCGCAATCCCGCGCCAATCCGCCCATCTCCGGAGGCCCGCCGGTCCGCACCCCGGGCGAGCGCGGCCTGCAGCGCAAGGCCGACCAACTTGCCAATGGCGTCAAACTGCACCCTGCCATCCCGCCGATGCTGGCCGACCGCTGCAAGCGCGCCGGGATCGAAATGCCAAAATCAATGTAGTTTGCTGAACGATGTTGCGGCTTACCCGCCTCCAGCATTGCAAGCCGCAACTGGCCCTTGTGTTTGCAGATCAAAGCGCATTCGCTCGCAGCGAGGAGCAGGCTGTTCGCAGCCTTCTGATTTCTGGCACGGCCATAATGAAAATCGAGATACAACTGACCGAATAGTAAGCCTGCATGACTATGGCCTGGATCAATGCTCATGGCACCGCCATGGAATGGAACGCCGAGGAGTGAGACCCTCGGCGCCCGTTCAGCCAACCACGCTCAATCGTGGAAGGTAACGCTGCCGAGGACATCGTCCCGCCACATCCGGGCGCTGCTCTCAACCGCAGCTCCGCTCGGGAACCCGAACGAAATCCCGAACAGCAGCTTCAGGTCATCCGGGATGCCTAGCGTCTCGCGGATCGTGTCCGCGAACAGCCCGAGCACGGTCTGGGGAACGCCGCCCAGGCCGTGGGCGGTGAGCGAGAGCAGGAAGGTCTGCCCGTACATGCCGAGGTCACCCGCGACGCGCACGTTGTCGCCGATGACGGGCATGAACAGCAGCGCGACATGCGGGGCGTTGAAGAACAAGAAGTTCCGCGCCGAGGCTTTGCGGCGGCCCTCCTTGTCCTCCCGCTGAACGCCCATGCTCTCGTAGTAGAGCTTGCCATGCTCCCGGCGCCGCTCGCCGTAGCGGCCCTGGAAGGCGGCTTCATCCCAGAAGAAGTCGGGCGTGTAACGCTCCGCCTCGCTCGCCTCGTGCAGAGCTTCCGCCAACGCCAAGCGCTTGGCCCCACTCACCACGTGGATGTTCCAGGGCTGTGTGTTACAGTTGGAGGGCGAGCGCTGCGCGTCCTCCAGCACGTCACGGATGATAGCCTCCGGGACCGGGGTGGACAGGAAGTCGCGGATGGACCGGCGTTCACGCACCGTGTCCTTAAAGCTGAGCATCGGTTCAGGCTCCCACAAGTTTTTCGATGGTGATGGGCAGGTCGCGGATGCGCTTGCCCGTCGCGTGGAACACGGCGTTGCTGATCGCGGCCGCGACGCCGACGATGCCGAGTTCGCCCACCGCCTTGCCGCCGCGGGGCGTCGCCTGCAGGTCGGGGATGCCGACACTGATGGTCTGGATCTCCGGCACGTCCGCGTTCACGGCGACCGCGTAGTCCGCGAGGTTGGCGTTAACGACCCGGCCGTCGCGGGGGTCGATCAGCCCCTCCTCCAGCAGCGCCTGGCCGATGCCCATAATCATGCCGCCGATCCACTGGCTTCTGGCCAGCTTCGGGTTGAAGACCAAGCCGCTGTCGAAGGCCGCCACCATGCGCTTGACGCGCACCGTGCCGAAATCCTCGTCCACGCGCACCTCGACGAACTGCGCGCTCCAGGCATGGGCGGAGCCGCCGCTGGCCGTGGCGGGCTGCATCAGCGTGAAGCTGCGGTTGCCCGCGTTACGCTGCGCTTCCGTGGCACCAGTCGGGAAGGTGTCGCGATGCACTTCCAGGCGTTCGCGCTCCACCGCCTTGAGCAGGTCAGCGATGGCGACCCCTCCCGTGGGGCGGCGGCTCGGACGGATCTGGCCGTTCTCCAGCACCAGGTCATTGACGCGGGCTGAGCGCAACGGCGACTTCGGGTCGCTGGCCGCCAGGTTCAGCAGTTCCGTGCGGGTGGCGACCGCCGCCGTGTGGACAGCGCCCATCAGGATATTCGCAAGCTGCGACCCGCCCGCGACCGGCGCCCGCGGCAAGTCGGTATCCCCGAGCGAGACCGAGACCCGCTCCACCGGAACACCCAGCACCTCGGCCGCCGCCTGCGCCAGGATGGTGTAGGTGCCGGTGCCGATATCGACACCGCCGCTATGGACCTCCACCCGGCCGTCGGCATGCAGGATGATCTTGGCCTCGCCCGGCTGGCGCCAGACGGGATACGTCCCCGCCGCCATGCCCCAGCCGATTAGTTCGCGCCCCTCCCGCATCGAGCGTGGCGCCGGGTTGCGGCGGGACCAGCCGAAGGCTTCGGCACCGGCCGCGTAGGCCTCCCGCAGCTGCCGCGTGGTCCAGGGGATCTTCGCCTTCGGGTCCTGGTCGGCCCAGTTCTTCAGGCGCAGCGCAACCGGATCCATGCCGAGGGTATGGGCCAGTTCGTCCATGGCGGTTTCGAGCGCGTAGGTGCTGGGATTTTCGCCGGGTGCCCGCAGCCAGCTCGGGTTCACCGTGTTGACCGGGATGATGCTGTGCCGCGACGACAGGTTCGGCGTGGCATACATCAGCGTGGTCACGCTGTTCGTCGGCTCGACATGGGTGTCGTCGATCGCCGTCTCGTTCCAGCCCTCGTGGACAATGGACACCAGCTGGCCGTCACGGGTGGCGCCGAGCGCCAGTCGCTGGTGCGTGCGGGGACGGCCACCCAGGCCGGTGAAGGTCTGCGGCCTGGTCAGCGAGACCTTCACTGGACGGCCGAGCTCGCGGGCGGCGATGCAGGCCAGCGATACATGCGGGTGCGGCGCGATCTTCGAGCCGAAGCCGCCACCGACATAAGGCGAGACGACCCGGACCTTCTCGATATCGAGGCCCATCCATTCGGAGATCACCTGCCGGGCGCCGCCGACCCACTGGCTCGGCTCCCAGACCGTCAGGCGGTCGCCTTCCCAGGCCGCCACGCAGGCATGCGGCTCCATGGGCACGTTGTACTCGCGGGGGGTGGTGTAGACCCCCTCCACCTTGACCGGCGCCGAGGCGAAAGCGGCGGCGGCATCGCCCCACTCGGCCTTGATGGCATCCATCGGTTGCGGGTGGGCGCGGCTGTCGGTGGGGTGCAGCAGCGCTTCCGAGGCCTCGTAGGCCACCGTTACCAGGGCGGCGGCCTCGGTGGCCTGCTCGAAGCTCTCCGCCACCACGATGGCGATGTGCTGGCCGTTCCAGCGCACCAAATTGTCCTGCAGGGGAACAAAGACTTCCGTCGCCGCGCCGCCCTCGAGGTCGCGCTTGGGGCGGTTGATGCGGAAGCCGCTCTCATGTGTGTAGACGGCCAGCACGCCAGGCGAAGCACGCGTGGCCGCCGTGTCGATGGCCCTGATCCGGCCAGCCGGGATGGTGGACTGCACCAGGACCCCATAGGCCATGCGGGCCAGCGGCTGCTCGATAGCGTAGCGGGCCGTGCCCTTGACCTTCACCGCGCCGTCGGCGCGCGACAGGCTGCTGCCGACGGCGCCATGCTTGACGGGCTGCCGCACGGCATTCGCTTCAGCCGGGGCTGCTGCTTGGGCCGCGCCGCTGGCGGTCAGGGCAGCGCCTGTCATCATCGTCGCCTGCACCAGGGTGCGGCGCTTGAGTTCTGGGTTGAGGGGGCTGGTCATGCGATGCCTCCGGCACTCATCAGCGCCCGCGCCACCACCTTCGGGGCCAGGGCGATCTTGTAGGCGTTGTGTTCACGGGCCTGGGCGCCCGCCATCGCTTGCGCTGCGGCATCGCGGATGACCGCCTCGTTGAGCGGCTTGCCTGCCAGCGCCTGCTCCACGGCTCGCGCGCGCCAGGGCTTGGTGGCGACGCCGCCCAGCGCCACCCGCGCCTCGCGGATGGTGCGGCCGTCCGCCTCCAGGGCGATGCCCACGGCGGCGCTGGCGGCGGCGAACTCGTAAGAGGCCCGGTCACGCACCTTCAGGTAGTGCGACCGGCGCAGGGCATCGGAGAGGGGGATCTCGATGCCCAGGATCATCTCGCCGGGTGCCAAGTCGTGTTCCAGGTCCGGCCGGTCGCCCGGCAGCCGGAAGAACTGGTCCACCGGCACCACCCGCTCGAACCGGCCCATGATCCGCACTGTTGCGTCGAAGGCGACCAGCGCCACGGCCAAGTCACCGGGATAGGTGGCGATGCAGGCGTCGCTGGCGCCGAGCACCGCATGGTTGCGGTTCAGACCGTCCATGGCCGCGCAGCCGGAGCCGGGGTTCCGCTTGTTGCAGTTCGGGTAGGCCGCCGTGTCCCGGAAATAGGTGCAGCGCGTGCGTTGTAGGAGGTTGCCGCCGATGCTCGCCATGTTGCGAAGCTGCGCCGAGGCCGCACGCCACAGCGCCTCGGAGATGACGGGCGCCACGGTCCGGACGCGGGCATCGGCCGCCACCTGGCTCATCTTGGCGAGGGCACCGATGCGGATCGCGGTATCGCTGACGGTCACCTCGTCCAAGCCGGGCAGGTGCGTGATGTCGATCACCCGCGCCGGGCGCTCGACACCGCACTTCATCAGGTCGACCAGGGTGGTGCCACCCGCCAGAAAGCGGGTTCCCGGCTGAGCCGCCTCGCGCAGCGCCGTGGCGGTGTCGGGGGCGCGGAGATACTCAAGGGCTCTCACAGCGACGTCCCCTTCCCGAGGCGTGCCGCCGCGTCGCGCACGGCGGCGACGATATGCGGGTAGGCGCCGCAGCGGCAGATATTGCCGCTCATGTATTCGCGGATCTCGTCGTCGGACCCGGCATGGCCCTCATGGATGCAGGCCACCGCCGACATGATCTGGCCCGGCGTGCAGTAGCCGCACTGGAAGGCATCGTGCTCGACGAAGGCCGCTTGCACGGCGTGCAGGGTACCGTCCGGAGCGGCGAGGCCCTCGATGGTGGTGATCTCGCGTCCCTCGGCCTGCATGGCGAGCGTCAGGCAACCCAGCACGCGCTGGCCACCGACATGCACGGTGCAGGCGCCGCACTGGCCCTGGTCGCAGCCCTTCTTGCTGCCGGGCAGGCCCGCGTACTCGCGCAGGGCGTCCAGCAGCGTCACGCGGGAATCTAGGGTCAGGTCGTGGTCTCGGCCGTTGATCCGGAGCCGGACGGCCCTCTGCGTCGCCATGGGGGCGTGCCTCCGTCTTGAGCCGGACACAGGGGATTTCGGTCCAGCATAACTTAGACTCTAGGTCAGCGCGTAAGGGCCGATTAGCGGCTGAGTTACGAATGAGCCTATAAAATTCTGATATAAATGACTTCTGACGGCCTTCTAATGGCGGGTAGACTGGAGCTACAGTCAGCAGAACTGAGCTTTGTGCCCGCAAGAGCGTATCCTCGCCTGTCCTCCCGCTACTGTCCTCACGGCACCCTCCGCTTCGCCACCCCTACCGACAGCGTCGCCGCTGCCAAGTCAAACGTCGCCGCGGAGATGTTCCTTGCCATCACGCGCACGGTGTTGTTCGACCACACCGCTGCGTCGAGCTCGATGAACCGGGTCGACGACACCAGCGACGCCGACGCCAGATCCCCGGCCCGCGCCCCGCTCACCGTGACGTCGATCAGCGCCGTCGCCCCCGGCGCCAGGCTCGGCAGGTCCCAGGACACCTCCGCCGCGAACTCCCGCCGCCCCGGCCGAACAGCGCCCCCGTCAGCAATGGCGTGCCGTTCAGCACCGCGGGTGCGGCTTCCGGCAGCCCGTAGAGCCGCAGCGATTGCAGATTGATCGGCCCGTCAAAGCCGATCACCCCGACCTGGGCATAGGCCACGGACGCGCCCACGCGGATCGTCTGCCGCCGGTTGAAGTTCGCGTCGCCCGTAGGCGCGCCGGCGTTCCACCCCTTGCTGCGGGTCTTTGGGACAGTGGATGCCGTGGCGGTGGCCCGGCTGGCTGCGGCGCTGGAAGGGTGATCACGCTCCCCTCTGGGGCGCGGGTGCTGCTGGCCAGCCGGCCGGTGGACTTCCGCAAAGGCGCGCATGCCCTGGCGGCCCTGGCAGCGGAGGTGCTGAGCGCCGATCCATTCTCGGGAGTGGTGCTGGTGTTCCGGGCCAAGCGTGCCGACCGGATCAAGATCGTGCTCTGGGACGGCAGCGGACTGGTCCTGATCGCCAAGCAGTTGGAGGGTGGGGCATTCCGCTGGCCGCCGGTTGTTGACGGCGCGGTGCGGCTGACGCCGGTGGAGTTCGCCGCACTGTTCGACGGCATCGACTGGACGCGGGTGCAGAGCGCGAAACGGATTCCTACGCCGAGCGTGCCTGCGTAGACTTCCTGGCGTGATGGGCGCCGCGGACACCATGCCGAGCCTGCCGGAGGATCCCGCCGCGCTGCGAACCCTGCTGTTGGCCGCGCTGGAGCAGCGCGATGCCGCCATGGCCGAGCGCGACGCGCTGGCAGCCCGGAACGAGCAGTTGCACCACCTGTTGCTGAAGCTGAAGCGGCGGCAGTTCGGGCAGAAATCGGAGCGGCTGCCCGACGATCAACTGCTGTTCGCGTTCGAGGAGATCGAGGCCACGCTGGCGGCCAGCGAGGCCGAGGCAGGCCAGCGCTCGAAGGGCCTGAAAGAGCAACAGGCGAAGCGCCGCCGCGGCAACCGGGGACAGCTCCCCGCGCACTTGCCGCGCATCGAGCAGGTGTTGCTGCCCGAGCGGGAGACCTGTCCCTGCTGCGATGGCCTGCTGGTGGAGATCGGCGCAGACAACGCCGAACGGCTTGATGTGCTGCCAGCCCGGTTCCGGGTGCTGGTGACCCGGCGGCCCAAGCTGGCCTGCCGCGCCTGTCCCGGCGTGGTGCTGCAGGCGCCCGCTCCAGAGCGGCTGGTACCCGGCGGGCTGCCGACCGAGGCCACCGTCGCCCAGGTGCTGGTGGCCCGCTATGCCGACCACCTGCCGCTGTACCGCCAAGCGCAGATGCTGGCACGGCAGGGGCTGACGCTGGGTCGGGAGGTGCTGGCCGACTGGCTGGGGACCGCCGCCCAGGAGATCCGGCCGGTAGTGCGCCGCCTGCGCGAGATCCTGCTCGCCTCGGCCCGGCTGTTCGCCGATGGTTCGAGGCACTGCCTCGAACAACCTGCCGGTGCTCGACCCCGGACGCGGCAAGGTGAAGAAGGGGTATGCCTGGGCGCTGGCGCGCGACGACCGGCCCTGGGGCGGCACGGATCCGCCCGCCGAGGTGTTCCGCTACGCGCCCGGCCGCGGGCAGGAGCATGCCAGGGCGTTGCTGGCGGACTACCGCGGCATTGTCCAGTGCGACGGCTACGCCGCCTACAAGGCACTGGCCACCGGCGGGGATGTGACGCTGGCATTCTGCTGGGCGCATGTCCGCCGCGGGTTCTTTGACCTGGCCAAAGGCGGCGCGGCGCCGATCGCCAGCGAAGCTCTGCAACGCATCGCTGCCCTCTACGCCATCGAGGCGGAGATCCGCGGCCGTCCGGCCAAGGAACGTCTGACGGTGCGCGCCAGCCGGAGCGCTGCTCTCGTGCATGACCTGTTCGCCTGGTTCGCGCAGCAGCTGGCGCGCCTGCTTGGCCGCAGCCCCACGGCTGATCCGGCCGTCCACGACGGACTCTTCGACCAAACCAAGGCGCATTACAAAGCCGACGATCTATTCACCACCGGCGACCGCCTCGATATTTCCGAGGATACGTTCCGCCGTATCGTCAAAGAACTGCAAACCTTCGATCTCTCCAAGACCAGTGACGACATCAAGGGCCTCGCCTTCGAGCGCTTCCTCGGCACCACCTTTCGCGGCGAACTCGGCCAGTTCTTCACACCGCGCCCGGTAGTCGATTTCATGGTCAGCATGCTTGATCCACAGGAAGGCCAACTGATCTGCGATCCGGCGGCGGGATCGGGCGGCTTCCTCATTCGTGCGTTCGAGCATGTCCGCAGCCAGATCGGCGCGGCGATCCAGGCCGACAAAGACAAAGCTCGCGCCGATATCGAAGCGCTCGGCCTCGATGCGGACGAGGAAGAACGGCGGATCGATGAAGCCTTCGCCACTCTAAACAGGCAGCTTCTGCCCTCGGACGACCAGAACAAGCCGGTCGACACGCGCGTGGGGCGCCTCGCCTGGAACTGCATCTTTGGCACCGACGCCGAACCGCGCGCCGCGCGAACCGCCAAGATGAACATGATCATGCATGGCGACGGCCATGGCGGCATTCACTATCATGATGGCCTTATCGATATTAACGGCATCTTCCCCGGCCGGTTCGATATCATCATCACCAATCCGCCCTTCGGCTCGAATGTCGGCGACGACCAAAAGGTCGGTGGCAGCGATGAGACCCGCGTCTATGACAATCAGGCCTATAAGGACCGCTGCATCGCCCGCTATGGCGCGCCGTGGGAGGAAAGCCACAAGCGGATGCTCGCCGCTTCGACGGCGAAGACCAAAATTCTCGATCTATTCGAGATCGGCAAAGGCAAGTCCAACCGCGCCACGGAGATCGTCTTCGTCGAGCGCTGCCTGAACCTGCTGAAGCCAGGTGGGCGGATCGGAATTGTCCTGCCAGATGGCAATCTCAACAATCCTTCGCTGACATGGCTGCGACGCTGGTGCGAGGGCAAGGCAAAAATCCTCGCAGTCGTAAGCCTACCGGAAGAAACCTTCCGCTCCGCCGACGCTACGGTGAAAGCCTCGCTCGTCTTCCTCAAGTGCTTCACCGAGGCCGATCAGACAGCCTGGGACGCGGCATGGACCGCCGCGCACGCGACACACGACGCGGCGTACAACGCGGAACGCGACAAGCTCTGCGCGGATTTCGGCCCGCGCATCGTCTGTGGCGATGACAAGGACGCCGCGAAGATCCTAAAGGCGCTGTCGGCAATCGGCGCCAAGCGCGTACCGCCTGCGTGGTTCTCGGCCAATCCACCTCCCTATCCGAAGAGCATCGGTGCGACGAAGCTGAGGAAAGTGGGCTGGGACGATCAGGCGAAGGACCGCAAGAAAGCGACGACGCTGAAGAAGGACTACGCGGCGGCATTCACCGACGATGTGACGAAGGCGGCAGACGCGCTCACCCGCGAACTCGCCGTTGCCTTGAAGGGGGTGGACGAGCACCACAACGCGGCGCTTTGGACGCATGTGCGCGAGGCCTTTGACTATCCCGTCTTTGTTGCCGCGCCGAAGTCCGTCGGCATCACCTCGACCGGCGAGACGGGCGGGAATGTACCGACTGAGTTGCCTGCGCTGTTGGAAGCCTATCGCCGGTTCGAGGTGTGGGCGGAGGCGGGCGCAAAGCCGACGGAGGCGCCGGATTTTTCCTTGCCCTCCGCTGCGTGATCCGCTAGTGGAGGGCTCTCGAGCCCTGGATCAGTTCCGAAGATGCCGTGCATCGGCATTCTCGCCATGCCTTGACAGCATTGCGTGATGTAATGATACCGCGCCGTGAAGCCGTCGCCATCAGTGGTACGTTTGGCGATTGGTCGCCGATCACTGTTCATCTCGATGGCGAAATATCAGTGCGCGATCGCTCGTCTCCCTACAAGGGAGCCATGTTCGCGGTCTATCCGGGTGACATCGTGTTTTCGAAGATCGACGCACGCAGCGGCGCGATCGGGATGCTTCCGGCGTCGATCCCCAAGGGCGTTGTTACGCCGGAGTTCCCAGTGTTTGTGGCTGATCCTGCCAAACTGGATGGCGGTTTCGTGCATCGTATCCTGCGAACGGGCGGGTTTCTGAAAGCCCTTCGGTCGAAAGCAACGGGTACGAGTGGGCGCAAGCGCATCTCACCTGAAGCGTTTCTAGACCTGCGAATTCCCTTTCCTGATCTCGCAGAGCAACAGGCGATCGTCGCGGCCTATGACGTGGCGTTGAAAGCGGTGGCCGACAAGGAGCAGGCCGCAGAAGCCGCCGAGGCGAAGGCTATGAGCGATTTCGAGGCCGCGCTCGGCTTCGCGCTGGCGACGCCCTTGCCCGACAGGCCGATCTTCATCGCCTCATTTAAGGACATTGATCGCTGGGGCCATGAAAGCGTGCTGCGGAGGATCAGCGGGAGCACGCCAGGCACAAGTTCGTGGCCAGTGGTTCGTCTCGGCGAAGTCGTGGACGACATTGCCGTTGGTTGGAGCCCCAAATGCCTCGAAAGGTCTGCTGAGGCAGGTGAATGGGCCGTCTTGAAATTGAGCGCAATAACCTCCGGTCGATTTCGGCCCGAAGAGAACAAGGCTCTGCCCGCAAAAATAAAACCTCGGCCTGATTTGGAGGTGAAGGCCGGCGACGTGCTGATAACTCGTGGCAGCGGTGTCACGCGTCTCGTCGGATCGACAACGTTGGTCGGCGATTCAGCGCCGGCCAAGCTGATGATTTGCGATCTCATTTTCCGGGTCGCGTTTGGCGATCAACCGCGTGCCCTTCCCGCCTATGTTGCGGAGGTGCTGCGGACATCGGATTTGCGGCGACAGATTGAAGATCGCCGAACCGGCGCCGCTCCCATGATGCAGAAGATCACAAAGTCGGGTCTCAACTCGCTAACCTTTCCCCTTCCGCCCATCGCTGACCAGCGCACGCTGATCGCCTCACTCAATGCTGGGCGGGCCGAAGCATCCCGCCTGCGAACAGAGGCCGCCGCCGCACGCGTCCATGCCTGGAATGTCTTCGAGACCGCCGTTTACGCTGCCGACGCGCTGGCGCCGGCCGCCGCGCGCGAACTCGAGTCTGCGGAATGAATCCTGCGCCAGCAAGGCCCATGGTGGATCGCCTCGATCCGGAGAAGGTGGCCTATTGGTATTTCCGATTAAACGGATTTCTCCAGATCGAGAACTTCGTCGTTCATCCCGAAAGGCGCGGAGGCCAACGGACAGACGCCGATCTTCTGGCAGTTCGGTTTCCCTTTCGAGCCGAACGTCTGTTCGACGATCCGCGCGACGTCATGGCGGACGACGTGCAACGCCTTGCCCTGTCTGCCGACATGATCGACATGGTCATCGCCAAGGTGAAGACAAATCAGCCTTGCACCTTGAACGGGCCCTGGACGCAGCAGGATCGACAGAACGTTCATCGCGTGTTGGCTGCGATCGGATGCCTTCCGCCAGACCTCATCGAGAAGGCGGCGGCCGACATTTATCGGACCGGCTTCCATCGCAGCGACTCCCGGCTTCGCATCCGTCTCGTGGCGGAGGGAAGAGACCGAAGCGACAGCCTCGCGGCCGAATATCCTGACGTGGCGCAACTGCTTTGGTCGGAGGTGCTGGCTTTCATGCGGGAGCGGCTTCATCGATATCGGCAGCAAAAAGCGCAGGTAGACCAGTGGGACCCGGCGGGACGCAAGATCAAGCGGCGGGCGGACCAGTCCAACACCGCAGCGGATTTCATCGCACACGCCCTGCACCTCCTGGGGGTGCGCGATGGCTAGCTGTGGCGCTCTCATGACGCGGCTTAAGGTGCTGAAATGACAACGCGGCTTGTCGATGCCGGTTGGTCACAGGAACTCGCGGAAGCCCTTCGAGTGGACTCAAGCGAACTTCGGATCATCTCCCCGTTCATCAAGGCCGGCGCCATTGCTCGCTTGCTGACAGCCAAACCCAAGTCTGTTGCAGCCATCACGCGCTTCAATCTTGGGGACTTCGCAGAAAATGTCAGCGATATCGGGGCCTTACGCCGCCTGCTCGAACACGGCGCCACGGTGCGTGGCGTCAAGAACCTGCACGCCAAGGTATATCTGTTCGGATCGAAGCGGGTGATCGTCACCTCGGCCAATCTGACCGAGGCCGGGCTCGACCGAAACCACGAGTTCGGCCTTGTCTCCGAGGACCCGGCCATCATCGCAGCATGTCGTTGCTACTTCGAAGATTTGTGGCGGCGCAGCGGCGCTGACCTGACGACCTCGCAACTCGATCTGTGGGATAGCATCGTGACGCGCCACTGGGCCGAAGGCGGACGCCCAAACCGGCCTGTAGGGCTCGGCGATTTCGGCTCCGATGCCGGCGTGGTGAATTCGTTGGCGCTATTCCTGCCGACCGCTGTCGCCGACGCGCCGCAGGCGTTCGTGAAATTCCTCGGAGAAGGTAGCAACCGGGTTCCACTATCATTTCCGACCTTCAAGGAAATCGAGCGTGCCGGCTGCCATTGGGCTGTAGCCTATCCTGCCACGAAGCGGCCGAGGGCGGTCGAGGACGGCGCAGTGATCTTCATCGCGCGGCTAACCCGCGAGCCGAACGACATTCGCATATTCGGGCGCGCGATCGGCATGCGCCATGTGCCGGGGCGCGACGACGCTACGCCCGGAGATATCGCGCGCCGCGACTGGAAGGCTACGTGGTCCCGCTACGTCCGTGTCCATCATGCCGAATTCCTTGCAGGCACGATGGCAAACGGTATTTCGCTCAACGAGTTGATGGGCGACCTTGGCGCGAGCTCGTTTGCCCCGACCCAAAGCAATGCCGCGCGAGGCAAGGGCAACACCGATCCGCGCCGAGCATATCAACAGCAAGCGGCGGTGCAGCTCTCAGCCGAAGGAGTTGCATGGCTTGGCGAGCGACTACAGGCCGCGTTCGATCGGCATGGCAAGGTCCCGCAGGTCGAGCTGGACGAGCTCGACTGGCCGGCGGTGACGTGATGCCGTTCGAACGGTATGTCGGCATTGACTACTCTGGGGCGGAGACGCCGACCGCTAGCCTGAAGGGGCTGCGCGTCTATCTGGGCGAGGGTGACGCTATGCCCAGCGAGGTTCCACCACCGCCGTCGCCGCGCAAATACTGGACACGGCACGGCATTGCGGAATGGCTTGCCGCGCGCCTGGCCGAAGATGTGCCGACGCTGGTCGGGATCGACCACGGCTTCTCCTTCCCGCTGCGCTATTTCGAGGCGCATGGCCTGCTGCCCGACTGGCCCACCTTCCTCGACGACTTCCAGCGCCACTGGCCGACCGACGAGGATCATACCTATGTCGATTTCGTCCGCGACGGCTCGGTCGGTCGCGGTGCGGCGCGCCAGGGCAATGCGCGCTGGCGGCGGTTGACCGAGTTGCGGGCGGGCAGCGCGAAATCGGTGTTCCATTTCGACGTGCAGGGCTCGGTGGCAAAGTCGACCCATGCCGGCATCCCCTGGCTGCGCTTCCTGCGCCAGCGGCTGGGCTCACGCGTGCACTTCTGGCCCTTTGACGGATGGGAGGTGCCCGCCGGCCGCTCCGCAATCGCGGAGGTTTATCCCGCCCTCTGGAGCCGCGGCTTCGCGCGGGATGGACGAACGGGCGACCAGCACGACGCCTTCAGCATCGCCGCCTGGCTGGCGATGGCGGACAGGGATGGAAGCCTCGCAGCTTTCCTGCAGCCCCGCCTGAACGCCCCGGATCGGACGGTTGCCCAGGTGGAGGGATGGATCCTCGGTGTGGCCGGCGCCCTGGGTTCGTTTGAGAAAACCGCGATGATCGAGGCTAGAGGTGCCGAAGACTCCCTTCACTGACCGAGAGGGAACTGCGACAGCGCTGGTCGCCCGCGGGGAAGGGCCAGGAAAGGCCATTGTCGCAAGTGGTCGTGTCCCCTGGATCGGGCGGATGATCGGTTGGGGGTCAGGGCCGGCTTTTCACTCTCCGGTAGCGTGTGTCCGGGCGGTCGGCTTGTGGAATCCCCCAAGCTCAGCGCAAAAAAATTCTCATTATATCAACGAGATAAAGGTTGATGGTTAAATCGGGCCACCCCCGAGCTTCGGAGACTTCGGGGCGTCCGGAGAGAGAATTCCGGATTTGTTGCGTTCTCCAACCCTCAAGCTGGCGTGGCAAAACCCCAGGAAACCTGCGGTTTATGGCGCCGTAGCAGCGTCAGATATGTGAGGTTGGGAAACCGACTGGAGCGGGCGAAGGGATTCGAACCCTCGACCCCAACCTTGGCAAGGTTGTGCTCTACCCCTGAGCTACGCCCGCGCTCCGGGCCGGGTGGCGTCTTGGGACCGCCACCGACCGCACGACCTGACAAGCGACCGGCTTCCCGGGGGATCCCCGAGAACCAAATCGCTATGCAGATCGTCAAGAAATTCCGAATTGGAGCGGGCGAAGGGATTCGAACCCTCGACCCCAACCTTGGCAAGGTTGTGCTCTACCCCTGAGCTACGCCCGCGCTCCTAGTATCGGGCCGCCATCCGGACGCTGCCGTCTGGCGTGGCGGCGATATGTCATGGCGCGCGCCCCGCCGCAACCCCTCTGTTTTCAATGCCGTGAATTTTTCTGCGCCGGCTTGCCGGGCGTCCGCGGGGACCGTGGAGGGGAAGGGCAGGGGCCCCCTTGAGGCGACCCCGCGCCCCGCCGCAGACTGCGCCGCCGCAGCCCGAGAGAC
>NZ_CACSJM010000054.1 GCF_902706185.1 Roseomonas sp. 18066
GGGGGGTTTCCTGCCGCCGGGGCAGGCCGTCGGGCATGCAATCCCTTGACAGGGGGCCGCCCGCCGCCCCTTCTGCCCCCCTTTCCGTCCGAGCCTCGGGGTTTTCGATCGATGCACGCCTACCGCACCCATACCTGCGGCGCGCTGCGCGCCAGCGACGCGGGCCAGACTGCCCGCCTCTCCGGCTGGGTGCACCGCAAGCGCGACCATGGCGGCCTGCTGTTCATCGACCTGCGCGACCATTATGGCCTGACGCAGTGCGTGCTGCCGGCCGGCTCCGCCGTCTTCGCGCAGGCCGAGGCGATCCGCCCCGAGAGCGTGATCACGGTGACCGGCGAGGTCGTGGCCCGCGAGGGGGGGACGGTGAACGACCGCCTGCCGACCGGCGCCATCGAGCTGCGGGTGGCCGAGCTCACCGTGCAGAGCCATGCCGAGGTGCTGCCGATCCAGGTGGCCGGCGAGCAGGAATTCCCCGAGGAGCTGCGCCTGCGCTACCGCTTCCTCGACCTGCGGCGGGAGAAGCAGCACCGCAACATGCTGCTGCGCGCCGGCGTCATCGCCTCGATCCGCCGCCGCATGATCGAGCAGAACTTCGTCGAGTATCAGACGCCGATCCTGACGGCGTCCTCGCCGGAGGGCGCGCGCGACTTCCTGGTGCCGTCGCGCAACCACCCGGGCACCTTCTACGCCCTGCCGCAGGCGCCGCAGCAGTTCAAGCAGCTGGCGATGGTGGCGGGCTTCGACCGCTACTTCCAGATCGCCCCCTGCTTCCGCGACGAGGCCAGCCGCGCCGACCGGTCCCCGGGCGAGTTCTACCAGCTCGACTTCGAGATGAGCTTCGTCACCCAGGAAGACGTCTTCGCCGCCATCGAGCCGGTGATGGAGGGCATCTTCGTCGAGTTCGGCAATGGCAGGAAGGTGACCCCGGCGCCGTTCCCGCGCATCCCCTACGACACGGCGATGCTGGATTACGGCTCCGACAAGCCGGACCTGCGCAACCCGCTGAAGATCACCGATGTCACCGAGAGCTTCCGGGACTCGGGCTTCGGCCTGTTCTCGAAGGTGGTCGCCGGCGGCGGCATCGTCCGCGCCATCCCGGCGCCGGGCGCCGCCGACAAGCCGCGCGGCTTCTTCGACAAGCTCAATGAATGGGCCCGCGCCGAGGGCGCCGGTGGCCTGGGCTACATCCAGTTCGCCGCCGAAGGCCCCAAGGGCCCGATCGCCAAGAACCTGGAGGCCGAGCGCGTCGAGGCGATCCGCGTCGCCTGCGGGCTGAACCCGGGCGACGCCGTCTTCTTCGCCGCCGGCAAGAAGGACGAGGCGCCGAAGTTCGCCGGCAAGACCCGCACCCGCCTCGGCGAGGAGCTGGGCCTGATCGCGCAGGACGAATTCCGCTTCTGCTGGATCGTCGACTTCCCGATGTACGAGCTGAACGAAGAGACCAAGCAGGTCGATTTCAGCCACAACCCCTTCAGCATGCCGCAGGGCGGGCTGGAGGCGCTGAACTCGATGGACCCCTTGGACATCAAGGCGTTCCAGTACGACATCGTCTGCAACGGCATCGAGCTGTCCTCGGGCGCCATCCGCAACCACCGCCCGGACATCATGATCCGCGCCTTCGAGATCGCCGGCTACACCGAGCAGACGGTCGAGGACCGCTTCGGCGGCATGCTGGCCGCCTTCCGCTACGGCGCGCCGCCGCATGGCGGCTCGGCCCCGGGCATCGACCGCATGGTCATGCTGCTGGCCGACGAGCCGAACATTCGCGAGGTCATCCTGTTCCCGCTGAACCAGCAGGGCCAGGACCTGATGATGGGCGCCCCCGCCGCGGTGGACCATGCCCGGCTTAAAGAACTCTCCATCAAGCTCGATCTTCCCCCCGCCAAGGGTGCGGCCGGGCCCAAGGCTTCCTAACTAGGGAAGGCCCCCTGCCCGGGGGGCGACCATCCCCCGGGCGCTCGAGAAGGAGTACGACATGCGGCTGCGCGACACCCTGGCCGGATTCCACGCCCTTCCCGCCGTGGCGCTGCTGGCGCTGGGCCTGGCGGCGGCCGGGCCGGCCTCGGCCCAGCAGCCGGCCGCGCCCGCGGCCCCGCAGGCCGCAGCCCCCACGCATCCCCCGATCGCCGGCACCGAGGCCATGGCGCCGCACCGCGCCGCCTATCGCCTGCGGCTGGACCGGGTGCGCCAGGGCAGCGACGTGGTGCAGGCCGGGGGCGCCATGCTGTTCGAGGTGCTCGACGCCTGCGACGGCTGGGCCACCCGCCAGCGGCTGCAGCTGACCGTGGTCAACCGCTCCGGCGACCAGGTCGAGACCAGCTCCGACTATTCCACCTGGGAGAGCAAGGACGGCCGCCGGCTGCGCTTCTCGCTGACCCAGACGGCGCAGGGCGCGGTGACCCAGCGGATCAGCGGCGAGGCGGAGCTCGCCGGCGCCGAGCCGGGCGCCGAGGGCGGCACCGTCCGCTACGAGCAGCCCTCGACCCAGCAGATGGCGCTGCCGCGCGGCACGCTGCTGCCGATGATGCACACCATCCGCAGCCTGGCCCTGGCCCGCGCCGGACAGCAGCGCATGCTGAACGCGCCGCTGTTCGACGGCACCAGCGAAGACGGCGCCCAGGACAGCACCACGCTGCTGTCCCCCTGGACCCCGCCCCAGGCGCAGCCGCGCTTCCCGCTGCTGGGCGAGCAGGCCAGCGCACGGATGCGCATCGCCTTCTTCGGCAAGGAATCGGCCGCCGCGGCCGGCGCCAGCGCGCCGGAATACGAGGTGGGCCTGCGCTACTTCGCCAACGGCGTCGCCGACGAGATGAAGATGGACTTCGGCGACTTCGCGGTGGACGGGCTGATGCAAAGCCTCGAAGCCGTGCCGGCGGCGTGCTGAAGAGAAGAGCTGGGTAGGCCAGGGGAATGAATTCCCCCGCGGCGCAGTGCGCCGCGCCCGTTCTTTTTTCTGTCAGTGCTGCCGCGCGGCCTTGGCAACGCGGGACACGGCACTGAACGGCAGCGCGACCTTCGAGGTCGCGCTGTTTTTTTATGAAAACGGCGTCCCGCCGTGATGCCCGGGCGACGGTGCCGTCCAGGCGCAGGTCACCCCACGGCCGGTGATCAGAAAAAAGATGGGGGTCTGGGGGAATTCATTCCCCCAGCCTTTGCCTGTCTGCGCTTCAATACGTCTCGAAGATCCGCGCAATTTCCGCCGGATCTTTGGTCACCGTCAGGGCGAAGGCCAGCAGGATGCGGGCTTTTTGCGGGTTCAGGTTGTCGCCCGACAGGATGCCTTGTTCCTTCATCTTGGCGCCTTGCACCACGCGGCCGCTGCCGACGCGGGTCGACTGCACCACGGTGACGCCTTGCTCCACCGCGTCGGCCAGGGCGTCGGCTTCCCAGGGCGTCGGGTTGCCGGGGGCGAAGCCGGCGCTGACGATGCCCAGGGCCCCGGCGGCGACGAAGGCACGCACCGCGGTGCCATCGGCATCGGCATGGGCGTAGCTGATGTCGACGCGGGGCAGCGCCTCGATGGTGCGCAGATCGAATTCGGTGTCCGGCGCGGTCCGGCGCAGCGGGCGGCGGTAGAAGGCGACCTTGTCGGCATCGGCCTGGCCGAGCACGCCGAAATCGGGGGTGCGGAAGGTTTGCATCCGCCAGGTGGCGGTCTTGGTGACCTCGCGCGCGGCGTGGATCTCGTCGTTCAGCATCAGCAGCACGCCCATGCCGCGGGCATCCGGGCTGGCCGCGACGCGCACGGCGTTCAGCAGGTTCATCGGCATGTCGGAGGACAGGCCGCTGGCCGGGCGCTGGGCGCCGACCATGACCACGGGCACGTCGATCTTCAGGCCGAGGGAGAGCGCGAAGGCGGTCTCCTCCATGGTCGAGGTGCCATGGCCGATGACGATGCCGGCGAGGTCGGGGATTTCCTCCACCGCGGCGTGGCAGGCCTCGGCGAGGGCGCGCCAGTCCTTGAAGCCGATGCGGCTGGAGATGAGGGCGCCATAGGGGCGGGCGATGACCTCGGCGACCATGGCCAGCTCGGGGACGCGGGCCATGATGGTCCCGGTGTCCATCACCTTGCCCAGCGTCGAATAGTCCTGGATGTCCAGCGCATGCCGGCCGAGCGAGGCCATGGTGCCGCCAGTGCCGATGAAGGCGATGCGGGGGAGGGGGGGCTGGGACATGCGGCGGATCCTCGGAGGCTGCCTGCAAGCTGTAGGCGGCGTTGTCGGCGCGGCCAAGGGGGTGGGCCAGAGGTGGGCCAGATTGGTTCACACGGCGGTCACATCCGCGCCGATAATGGACGCGCTGACGCCAGGGATGGGTGGCGGCTTCGCAGGAGGGCAGGGTCCATGCAGTCGGGGGCTTCGGGCAGGCTGGCCGTGCCGCGGGCCGGGGCGGCGGAGGCCGCGCCGACGCCGGAGAACGTGCTGGCGCTGGTCGACCAGGCCGCCGGCATCGCCGCCGCCAAGGGGCGGGCGATCCAGGCGATCACCGCGCAGACCCGCATCCTGGCGCTGAACGCCACCATCGAGGCGGCGCGCGCCGGCGAGGCCGGGCGCGGCTTCGCCGTGGTGGCAGGCGAGGTGAAGGCGGTCTCCGCCGAGGTGGCGCGGCTGGCGGCCGAGATGGAGGGCGAGCTGAGCGCCGCCTTCGGCGCGCTGCGCGGCCTGGGCCGGCGCATGGCCGAGGAGGTGCGCAGCGAGCGGCTGGTCGACCTGGCGCGCAACGCCATCGAGATCATGGACCGCAACCTCTACGAGCGGAGCTGCGACGTCCGCTGGTGGGCGACCGATTCGGCGATGGTCGACGCGCTGGAGCAGCCGGGAACAGCGCGGCTGGCGCAGGCGACGGCGCGGCTCGGCGTCATCCTGTCGGCCTATACCGTCTATCTCGACCTCTGGATCTGCGACGCCGCCGGGCGGGTGGTGGCGAGCGGCCGGCCTGAGCGCTTCCCGCAGGCGCGCGGCCTCGACGTGTCGCAGGAGAGCTGGTTCCGCGCCGCCCTCGAATCGGCCAGCGGCGACGACTATGCGGTGGCCGATGTGGCGGCGCAGCCGGCGCTGGGCCAGGCGCCGGTCGCGACCTATGCCGCCGCCATCCGCGAGGGCGCGGCAAGCCGCGGCCGGGTGCTCGGCGTGCTGGGCATTCATTTCGACTGGGCGCCGCAGGCGCGGGCGGTGGTCGAGGGCGTGCGGCTGACCGCCGAGGAGCGCGGCCGCACCCGGGTGTTGCTGCTGGATGCGCGCCACCGCGTGCTGGCCGCCAGCGACGGCGCCGGGCTGCTGCGCGACAGCGTCGCTTTGGCCACCGGCGGGCGGGAGGCCGGGGCCTATGGCGACGGGCGCGGCGGGGTGGTCGCCTTCCACCGCACCCCCGGCTACGAGACCTATCGCGGCCTGGGCTGGTTCGGCGCGGTGCTGCAGGGCCCGGCCTGAGGGGGAGGGCCTGAGCAGTCTGGGGCGCCGTCAGGCCTGGCTGGGGCGGCGTCCGGCCGGGCGCAGCCGGCGCGGCGCCAGGCCGCCGCGGGCGGCCAGGTTCTGCCAGCGCAGCGTCATCATCACCGCCACGATCGCCAGGCCGCAGGCCAGCCCGACCCAGACGCCCTGCGGCCCGTAGCCGGCCGGGAAGCCGAGGCCGAGCCCGACCGGCAGCGCCAGCCCCCAATAGCCGAGGGCCGCGAACAGCAGGGGCAGCCGCGTGTCCTTCAGCCCGCGCAGCGCGCCGGCGGCCACCGCCTGGACGCCGTCGGCCAGCTGGAAGATGCCGGCGATGACCAGCAGGCTGGCGGCCAGCGCGCGCGTTTCCGCCAGCTCCGGCGCCAGGAACAGGCCGGCGATCTGCTCGGACAGCGTCAGCAGCAGCAGCGCGGTCACCGCCATGAAGCCCGCGGCCAGGCCGATGGCGGTCCAGCCGGCGCGCCAGGCGCCGCGGGCGTCGCTGGCGCCGGCGGCCAGGCCCACGCGGGCGGTGGCGGCCTGGCCGATGCCCATCGGCACCATGAAGCAGGCGCTGGCGATCTGCAGGGCGACGGCATGGGCGGCGACGGCGCGCGGGCTGATCCAGCCCATCACCAGGGCGGTGGCCGAGAAGATGCCGATTTCCAGCAGCATCGAGCCGGCGATCGGCAGGCCGATCAGCACGATCTCCCGCATCCGCCGCCAGTCGGTGCGCCAGAAGCGCCCCGCCAGGCGGAACCGCGACAGCCGCCGGTCCAGCCGGATCCACAGCGCGAGGGACAGGAACATCGCCAGGTTGGCGATGGCGCTGGACAGCCCCGCGCCGAAGGCGCCGAGCGAGGGCAGGCCGAAGCCGCCGCCGACCATCAGCCAGACCAGCAGCCCGTTCAGCAGGATGGCGCCCAGCGCCACCCACAGCGCCGGCCCCGGCCGCTGCAGGGCGGAGAGAAAGCCGCGCAGCAGCAGGAAGCCATAGACGAAGGGCAGGCCCCAGAGCAGCGCGCGGTTGTAGTGCTGCGCCGCCTCGGCCAGCGCCGGGTCCTGGCCGGCGAGGCGCAGCAGCGCGCCGGTGTTCCACAGCAGCGTGCCGAGCACGGCGAACAACGGCAGGATAAGCCAGGCGGCCTGGCGGAAGGTGCGGCGCATCTCGCGCATGTGGTGGCGCACCCGGCCGCGCTCCTGCGCCAGCATGGCGGCGGCCGAGAAGGCCAGCCCCATCGGCAAGGCGAGGGCGATGAAATACAGGTTGCCGCCGAGCGTCGCGGCGGCCAGCGGCAGCTCCCCCAGCTGGCCGAGGAAGAAGGTGTCGGTCAGCACCAGCGCGATCTGCGACAGGTTGGTGAGCGCCAGGGGCCAGGCCAGCGCCAGCATGGCGCCGAGCTCCCTCCCCCAGCCGGTCTTGGGGTTGGTCCCCGCGGCGTGTTGTGACATGGCCCGCAGCCTGTAGCGCGAAACGGCGCGCAAGGCTCGTGGGGATCCGGCGGGGCCGGCGCGGCGGGGCGGGAGGCTGCCATGCGCGCCGCCGCCGGGGACAGGCGGGGAGGGCGGTGCAATATGCGCCTCCCCTGATGCGACCAGCCGCGGAGCGCGCCGATGACCGCCACCCCTGTCGAGGCCGCGATCCCGACCTGGCTGACCCTGCTGCTGGCCGCCGCCTGCGGCATCATCGTCGCCAATATCTATTACGCCCAGCCGCTGATCGGGCCGATCAGCGCGGCGCTGGGCCTGTCGCCCGGGGCGGCGGGGCTGATCGTGACCATGACGCAGATCGGCTATGGCGCCGGGCTGCTGCTGGTCGTGCCCTTGGGCGACCTTTTTGAAAATCGCCGGCTGGTGCTGGTGGTGATGGCGCTCGCGCTGCTCGGGCTGGTCGGCGCCGCATTGGCGCAGGGGGCGGCGCTGTTCCTGGCCTCCGCGCTGGTCATTGGCCTGGGCTCGGTCGCCGTGCAGATCCTGGTGCCGCTCGCCGCCCATCTGGCACCGGAAAAGATGCGCGGCCGGATGGTGGGCAATGTCATGAGCGGGCTGATGCTCGGCATCATGCTGGCGCGTCCCGTCTCCAGCTTCGCGACCGCGGCGCTCGGCAGCTGGCACGCCATCTTCTGGATCTCGGCCGCCGCCATGGTGCTGCTCGGGCTGGTGCTGCGGGTCGCGCTGCCGGTGCGCCGGCCGCCGCCGGGGCTGCGCTATGGCCAGCTGCTGGGCTCGATGGGGCGGCTGGCGGCGGGGGTGCCGCAGCTGCGCCGGCGCGCGCTGTACCAGTCCGGCCAGTTCGGCGCCTTCAGCCTGTTCTGGACCACCGTGCCGCTGCATCTGGCCCAGGAATTCCACCTGACCCAGACCGGCATCGCGCTCTTCGCCCTGGCCGGCGTCGCCGGGGCGGTGGCGGCGCCGATCGCCGGCCGCGTCGCCGATCGCGGCTGGGTGCGGCCGGCCAGCGGCCTGGCGATGCTGGCCGTGGCCATCTCCTTCCCGATGACCTGGATCGCGCCCGCCGGCTCGACGCTCGCCCTCGGCCTGCTGGTCGCCGCCGCCATCCTGCTGGATTTCGGCGTCTCGGCGAATGTGGTGCTGGGGCAGCGGGTGCTCTTCACCCTCGGCGCCGAGATGCGCAGCCGGCTGAACGGCCTCTACATGGCGACCTTCTTCCTGGGCGGCGCGCTGGGCTCGGCGCTGGGCGGCTGGAGCTTCGCCACCGGCGGCTGGGTCTGGTCCAGCCTGGTCGGCATGGCCCTGCCGGTGCTGGCGCTGTCCTATTGGGCGACCGAGCGCCCGGCGCGGCGGCACCCCGCCGCCTGAGTCCGCCACGGCGGCGGGCGACCTGCGAAAATTTTGGGCAGTGAAAATGTCCACCCGGTAATGCAACGGAAAGCAGGCGGCCCATCGCGCTTTCGTGTCAGGCTTGCCCCCGGGCAGGCACGCTTCTTGCTGCCTGACCCCCAACAAAATCTGCCAACGGGGGCTTCAAGCTGTGACTTCCAGGACCTTCTCGATCAAGCGACGCCTGATGCTCGGCGCCGCCGCGCTGCTCGGCCTCGCCGCCGCCCTGCCGGGCCAGGCCGCGGCGCAGAAGCTGACCATCGCCATCGCCGGCTCCGTCACCTCGATGGACCCGCATTTCTACAACGCCTCGCCGAACAACAGCGTCACCTCCCACTTCTTCGACAAGCTGGTCGAGTTCGACGCCAAGGCGGCGCTGGTGCCGGGCCTGGCCGAATCCTGGCGCGCCGTGTCGGAGACGGTCTGGGAGTTCAAGCTGCGCGCCGGGGTGAAGTGGCATGACGGCCGCGACTTCACCGCCGACGACGTCGCCTTCACCATCCAGCGCACGCCCAACGTGCCGAACAGCCCGGGCGGCTTCGGCGCCTTCGTCCGCGCCGTGCAGAAGGTCGAGATCGTCGACCCGCTGACCATCCGCTTCCACACCCCCGGCCCCTATCCGATGCTGCCGGCCGACTTCGCCTCGCTGGCCATCATCTCCCGCCATGCCGGCGAGGGGGCGGCGACCGAGGACTACAACAGCGGCCGCGCGGTGATCGGCACCGGCCCCTATCGCTTCGTCTCCTACGCGCCGGGCAACCGCACCGTGATGCGGCGCAACGAGAACTACTGGGGCGGCCGGCCGAGCTGGGCCGAGGTCGACTACCGCGTCATCTCCTCGCCGCCCGCCCGCACCGCGGCGATCCTGGCCGGCGATGTCGACATCATCGACGTCGTCCCCTCTTCCGACATCCAGGGGCTGCGTGCCGAGGCCAACCTGAAGCTGACCAGCATCCAGGGCCTGCGCGTCATCTACCTGGCGCCCGACCGCTCGCGCAGCGACAACCCGATCTTCGTCACCGACAATGACGGCAAGCCGCTGGCGACCAACCCCTTCAACGACCTGCGCGTCCGCCGCGCCCTGACCCTGTCGATCGCGCGCGACGCCCTGGCCGAGCGCGTCATGCTGGGCACCGCCCAGCCGGCCGGCCAGTGGCTGCCGCCGGGCGCCTATTCCTACAACGACGCCGTGCCGCCGCCGAAGCAGGACCTGGACGCCGCCCGCAAGCTGCTGGCCGAGGCCGGCTTCCCCAACGGCTTCCGCATGACCCTGCACACGCCGAACGACCGCTACCCGAACGACGCCCGCACCGCCCAGGCGGTGGCGCAGATGTTCACCCGCATCGGCGTGCAGACCCAGGTCGAGGCGCTGCCCTGGTCCGCCTTCTCGGTCCGCTCCTCGCGCCAGGAATTCGGCATGCGCCTGGTCGGCTGGGGCAGCGCCACCGGCGAGGCCTCCTACGCCCTGGTCAATATCCTGGGCACCTATGACACCGCCAAGCGCACCGGCGCCAACAATGCCGGGCGCTATTCCAGCGCGGCGCTGGACGCGCTGACCGCGGAGGCCACCGCCACCCTCGACGACGCCAAGCGCGAGGAGCTGCTGCGCCAGGCGGTGAAGATGTCGATGGACGACGTCGCCATCATCCCGCTGCACCAGCTGGTCAATACCTGGGCGGTCAAGCGCTCGCTCCACCACAACCCGCGCATGGATGAGCGGACGCGGGCCATGGATGTGACGCCGGGCAACTCCTGACCCCAGGAAGCAAGCGCCGGGGGAACTGAGTTCCCCCGGACCCCCACTTTCATTAGGGTCTCCCCAAAGCTCTCACGGGGATCCGCCATGCGCCGACGCACCATGCTCGCAGCGCCGCTTCTCGCCACGCCGCTGCTGGCCGCCACCGCCGAGGCCCAGCCGGCCGGCGTCGCCTTCGAGGAATTCCTCGTCCCCGGCGGCGACCCGGGCATCCAGCTCTACCTGCGCAACAAGCGCGGCGAATCGACGCCCGCCGGCCGCGGCGACCGCGTCGTGCTCTGCCTGCACGGCGCCACCTACCCGGCCAGCACCAGCTTCGACCTGCCGGTCGGCGGCGTCTCCTGGATGGACTACATGGCCGGGCGCGGCTTCGACGTCTGGTGCCTGGACCTGCGCAACTACGGCCGCTCGACCCGCGAGGCCGCCATGGCCCAGCCGCCGGAAGCCAATGCGCCGCTGACCTCGGGCGAGATCGCCCAGAAGGACATCGCCGCGGCCGCCGCCTTCATCCGGCAGAAGCGCGGCGTGGCCAAGATCGTCCATCTCGGCTGGTCCTGGGGCACCAGCCTGCAGGCCCGCTTCGCCGCCGACAATTCTTCCCTCGTCGAGCGGCTGGTGCTCTATGCCCCGCAATGGCTGCGGGACGGGCCCAGCCCGGCGGCGGCCGGGGCGGGCGAGACGCTTGGCGCCTATCGCAGCGTGACCCGGGCCGATGCCCGCGCCCGCTGGTTCAACGGCGTGCCGGAGGCCCGGCGCGGCAGCCTCTTCCCGCCCGGCTGGTACGAGCATTGGGCCGACGCCACTTTCGCCACCGATCCGGAAGGCATGCGTCAGGTTCCCTCTGCTCTGCGCGCCCCGAACGGCGTGCTGGCCGATTCGCGGGCCTATTGGCAGGCCGGAAAGCCCTTCTACGACCCTGCCGCCATCACCGCGCCGACCCTGCTGGTGCTGGCCGAATGGGACCGCGACACGCCGCCGGCGCTCGCCGCCGCGCTGTTCCCGCTGCTCACCCGCAGCCCGGGCAAGCGGTTGGTTTTGCTGGCGGAAGGCACCCATGGCATCCTGCTGGAGCGCAACCGGGGCGCGCTGTTCCAGGCGGTCCAGGTGTTCCTCGAGGAAGCCATCGCCAGCTGAGGCGGGGCCGGGCGCCGGGCAGCCCTGCGCCGGCGGGGCCTCGGCGTGTGACGGCCGTGCTTGTGGATTGTCGCGGGGCTGACTAAATAGGCAACGTCGACTGTTTTGGTTCGGCTTGCTGTCCCAGCTCGCCAAATCCCGCGCCCGCGCGGGGACGTAGCGTGCCTGGTGCCCGTTCCTTTTCGAGGTTGATCCGGCGCGCATGTTGCGTGACGGCAACGCATATTTAACGGAGCACCACGATGCCGATCGGTACCGTGAAGTGGTTTAACGCAACCAAGGGCTATGGCTTCATCCAGCCGGAAGATGGCTCGAAGGACGTCTTCGTGCACATTTCCGATGTCCAGCGCGCTGGCCTGCAGGGTCTGCAGGAAGGCGAGCGGATGGAGTACGAGCTGCAGCGCGGCCGTGAGGGCAAGCTCTCCGCCTCGAACCTGAAGCAGGCCTGACCCTGATCGGCCGCCCGCCCGGCAACGGGTGGGCTGGCCTCGGCCTCGGCCGAACCGTGAGACGGGCGCGCCGGCGACGGCGCGCCCGACTCGTCTCCGGTGATCCCCTCGAAGGCCTCGCTTCCCCGAGGCCCTCTGAAACCATCGGCCGCTTTTCCCCGGCGGCCCCCCTTCTCGGAGGCACGCACCCGTATGGGACGCACACCCAATTACGGTCAGCAGCGCGCCGAGCGCGCCCGCACCAAGGCCGCCAAGGCTGATGCGAAGGCGGCGCAGCGCGAGGAAGAACGCGCCCGCCGCAAGGCCGCCATCGCCGCTGGCCTCGATCCCGACATGGGCGAGCCGGTGACGCTGCCGCCCGACGACGAGGACGAGGCGGAGGATCCCGCGGGGAACAAGGGCTGAGCAGGCGCCCCGCTTCGCGCGGGACGCAGGAGAGACCCAATGGCTCCGCGTAACACGGGCGTCTTCACGATGTTCGACGTCCTCTACGAGGACGGATCGCGCCGCTCCAACCGCAAGGTGCCGAGCGAGATCCTGGGCGGGCTGGACGGCGACGAGCCGGCCCGCACCCTGATCGAGGCGCAGGACGACGAGATCGCCAAGGCTTCCGGCCGCCAGCGGCCGGTGATCGCCGAGCTGCAGCGCAGCCCGGTGGCCAAGGCGGTCAAGGTCCCCTTCGCCAAGAAGAAGTAGCGCCGGCAAAACCGGCCTGTCGCGACGCCGGCGGCGGTGGCATCAGCCCCGCCGCCGGCCGCGCCTTTCGCGGCTGTTTTCCGCCCGTTGACAGCCTGTCTGGCCCGGCCGACGCTTCCCCCAGGACGTGGGGAGAATGCGGACAATGGACCAGACGAAAAAGCAATTCCGGCTGCGCAGCCAGCGCTGGTTCGACGACCCGGAAGATCCGGGCATGACGGCGCTCTATATCGAGCGCTTCCTGAATTTCGGCATGACCCGCGGCGAGCTGCAGTCGGGCAAGCCGATCATCGGCATCGCCCAGACCGGCAGCGACATCGCCCCCTGCAACCGCCACCACCTGGCGCTGGCCGAGCGCACCAAGGCGGGCATCCGCGATGCCGGCGGCATCCCGCTGGAATTCCCGATCCACCCGATCCAGGAGACCGGCAAGCGCCCCACCGCGGCGCTGGACCGCAACCTGGCCTATCTGTCGCTGGTCGAGGTGCTGCACGGCTATCCGCTGGATGGCGTGGTGCTGACCACCGGCTGCGACAAGACCACGCCCGCCTGCCTGATGGGCGCCGCCACCGTCAATATTCCGGCCCTGGTCCTGTCCGGCGGGCCGATGCTCGACGGGCATTGGAAGGGCAAGCTGTCCGGGTCGGGCACCATCGTCTGGGAGGCGCGCAAGCGGCTCGCCGCCGGTGAGCTGGACTACGAGGCCTTCATGAACATGGTGGCGAGCTCCGCCACCTCGATCGGCCATTGCAACACCATGGGGACCGCCCTCTCCATGAACTCCCTGGCCGAGGCGCTGGGCATGTCGCTGCCCGGCTGCGCCGCCATCCCCGCCGCCTATCGCGAGCGTGGCCAGATGGCGCATGCGACCGGCATGCGCATCGTCGAGATGGTGAAGGAGAACCTTCGCCCCTCCGACATCATGACCCGCGAGGCTTTCGAGAACACCATCGTGCTGGCCAGCGCCATCGGCGCCAGCTCGAACTGCCCGCCGCATCTGGTGGCCATCGCCCGCCACATGGGCGTCGAGCTCACGACCGAGGACTGGCAGGGCATCGGCGCCGATGTTCCGCTCCTCGTCGACTGCCAGCCCGCCGGGCGCTTTCTGGGAGAAATGTTCTTCCGCGGCGGCGGCGTGCCGGCGGTGATGAAGGAGCTGCTCGACGCCGGCAAGCTGCATGGCGGGGTGAAGACCGCCTCCGGCAAGACGCTCGCCGAGGACCTGGCGCTGGCCCCCGAGCCCGACCGCGAGGTGATCCGCGCCTATGCCGCGCCGATGAAGACCCATGCCGGCTTCGTCGTCCTGTCGGGCAATATCTTCGACAGCGCGGTGATGAAGGTGAGCGTCATCGACGAGGCCTTTCGCAAGCGGTTCCTGTCGAACCCCGAGGACATCTTCGAAGGCAAGGTCATCGTCTTCGAGGGGCCCGAGGACTACCACGAGCGCATCGAGGACCCCGATCTCGGCGTCGACGAGCGCAGCGTGCTGGTGATCCGCAACTGCGGCCCCGTCGGCTACCCCGGCAGCGCCGAGGTGGTGAACATGCAGCCCCCCGGCAAGCTGATCCGCGAAGGCCTCGACGCCCTGCCGACCATGGGCGACGGGCGGCAGAGCGGCACCTCCGCCTCGCCCTCCATCCTCAACGTCTCGCCCGAGGCGGCGGTCGGCGGCGGCCTGGCCCTGCTGAAATCCGGCGACCCGATCCGCATCAACCTGAAGACCCGGAAGGTCGACCTGCTGATCCCGGCGGAAGAGCTCGCCGCCCGCCGCGCCGCCTGGACCCCGCCCAAGCTGCTGAACAAGACGCCCTGGGAGGAGATCTACCGCTCCATGGTCGGGCAGCTCGGCACCGGCGGCTGCCTGGAGCCGGCGACGCTCTACCTCAACATTCTCGAGACCCGCGGCGAGAGCCGCCACAACCACTAAGTCAGGGCAGGAAGTCGCGCATGGCCGGTCGGCTCGCTGGAAAGAAGTGCTTCGTCACCGCGGCGGGGCAGGGGATCGGGCGGGCCACCGCGCTCGCCTATGCCGCGGAAGGGGCGACCGTCGTCGCCACCGACCGTGACGCGGGAAAGCTGCAAAGCCTGGCCGCGCAGGGCATCACCACCCTGGCGCTGGACGTGCTGGACGATGTCGCCGTGGCCGCCGCCGTCACCGGCCACGGCCCCTTCGACGTGCTGTTCAACTGCGCCGGCTTCGTCCACCAGAACACCGCCGAGAACTGCACCAACGACGACTGGGACTTCGCCTTCGCCCTCAACGTCCGCTCGCAATGGAAAGTGATCCAGGCAGCGCTGCCCGGCATGCTGGGCAATGGCGGCGGGGCCATCATCAACATGGCCTCCGCCGCCGGCTCGGTGAAGGGGGTGGCCAACCGCTTCGTCTACGGCACCACCAAGGCCGCCGTGGTCGGCATGACCAAGAGCATCGCCGCCGACTACGTCGCCCGCGGCATCCGCTGCAACTGCGTCTGCCCGGGCACGGTGGACACGCCCTCGCTGGGCGAGCGGATCGAGGCCAATGCGGCGGCCGCCGGCAGCGTCGAGGCGGCGCGCGCCGCCTTCGTCGCCCGCCAGGCCATGGGGCGCCTCTCCACGGCCGAGGAGATCGCTGCCCTGGTGCTCTATCTCTCGGCGCCGGAATCGGCTTTCGTCACGGCACAGGCCATCGTCATCGACGGCGGCTGGACCAACTAGTCTTCAGTTCCAAGGGAAACGCATCAACATGAAGCTGCTGCGCTACGGCCCGCCGGGCCAGGAAAAGCCGGGCCTGCTGGCCGCCGACGGCACCATCCGCGACCTGTCGGGCGTCATCGCCGACCTCTCCGGCGAGGCGCTGTCGGAAGCAGGCCTCGCCAAGCTCGCGGCCCTCGACGCCGCCAGCCTGCCGAAAGTGGAAGGAAACCCGCGCCTGGGCTCGCCGGTGACGGGGATGAAGAACTTCGTCTGCATCGGCCTGAACTATGCCGACCACGCCGCCGAGACCGGCGCCCCGATCCCGAAGGAGCCGATCATCTTCCTGAAGTCGCTCGGCGCCCTGTCCGGCCCGAATGACGACGTCGAGGTCCCCCCCGGCAGCGTCAAGACCGACTGGGAGGTAGAACTGGCGATCATCATCGGCACCCGCGCCAAGAACGTGTCCGAAGAAGACTCGCTGAACTACGTCGCCGGCTACGCCGTCTGCAACGACGTCTCCGAGCGCGAATGGCAGACCGAGCGCGGCGGCACCTGGGACAAGGGCAAGGGCCACGAGACCTTCGGCCCCCTCGGCCCCTGGCTGGTCACCAAGGACGAGGTGGCCGACCCGCAGAACCTCGCCATGTTCTGCGAGGTCGATGGCCACCGCTACCAGGACGGCTCCACCCGCACGATGATCTTCGGCGTGCAGAAGCTGGTCTCCTACGTGTCGCAGTTCTTCACCCTGCACCCGGGCGACGTCATCTCGACCGGCACCCCGCCGGGCGTGGGCCTCGGACAGAAGCCGCCGGTGTTCCTGAAGGCGGGGCAGAACATCCGCCTGGGCATCGAAGGGCTCGGCGAGCAGACCCAGAAAACCATCGCTGGGTAAAAGAAAGTCCGGGGGAAAGTATTCCCCCGGGCCCCCATCTATTTCTGTCAGAAAGCGGCGCTCTGCACGAACTGCACGCCGTGGGCCCGCAGCCGCGCGGTGCCGGCGGCCGTCGCCTCGGGCGTGATGCCGCGACAGGCATCCTCGATCAGCACCACCTGATAGCCCAGCTCGGCGGCATCCTCGGCGGAGAAGTCGGTGCAATAGCCGCGCGCCAGCCCGGCGATGAAGACGCGCTTCACCCCGCGCTCCTGCAGATACCCATGCAGCCCGGTCGGCGTGCGACGGTCATTCTCGCGAAACGCCGAGTAGCTGTCGATCGCGCGGCGAAAACCCTTGCGCAGCACGAGCTCGATGCGATCCGTCTCCAGCGCCGGATGCAGCGCGGCGCCGGGCGTGCCCTGGATGCAATGGTCCGGCCACAGCACCTGCTCGCCATAACCCAGCGTCACCGTCTCGAAGGGCGATCGCCCCGGATGCTGTGACGCGAAGGAAGAATGGTCGGCGGGGTGCCAGTCCTGCGTCGCCGCCACCATCGGGAACAAGGGCTGCAGCCGGTTGATCACCGGCAGCACCGCATCGCCCCCGGCGACCGGCAGCGCGCCGCCGGGCATGAAGTCCGGCTGCACATCGACCACCAGCAGCAGGTCGCCCGGCAGGATCACGCGCGGAGGCCGCCGGCCTTCAGCACGAAATCGGCGATCTCGGCGACGCCCTGCTGCGCCTTGAGGTTGGTGAAGATGAAGGGCCGTGCCCCGCGCATCTTCTTCGAATCCCGGTCCATCACGCCAAGATCGGCGCCCACCAGCGGCGCCAGGTCGATCTTGTTGATCACCAGCAGGTCGGAGCGCGTGATGCCCGGCCCGCCCTTGCGCGGGATCTTGTCGCCGGCGGAGACGTCGATGACATAGATGGTCAGGTCCGCGAGCTCCGGGCTGAAGGTCGCGGCCAGGTTGTCGCCGCCGCTCTCGATGAACAGCACCTCGAGGCCGGGGAAGCGCTCGCTCATCTCGGCGACGGCGGCCAGGTTGATCGAGGCGTCCTCGCGGATCGCGGTATGCGGGCAGCCGCCGGTCTCGACGCCGATGATGCGCTCGGGCGCGAGGGCGTCGTTGCGGGTCAGGAACTCGGCATCCTCGCGCGTGTAGATGTCGTTGGTGATGACCGCGATGTTGTGGCTGTCGCGCAGATGCTTGCACAGCCGCTCGGTCAGCGCGGTCTTGCCCGAGCCCACGGGACCGCCGATGCCGACGCGGAAGGGGCCGTTATCCGTCCGATGACCGGAGCGCCGTTCCGGCGCGGAGGTCTGAATCGGTCGGTCGATATCATGCGTGCTCATGATCGGAAGAGCCTCGTATATTGCGTCTCGTGGCGCAGGGAGAAGAGGTCGAGCATCGGCGCCGCCGTGCCGATGCGGTCGAGGTCGGCGGCGATGCCCGCGGCGGTCGCCGCCTGCAGCGCCGGCAGCAGCGAGGCGGTGGCGATCTGCCCGTCGGTCTGGCCCAGTGGCACCAGCCGCACCCCGGCCGAGACCAGGTTGGCCGCGAAGGCCGAGAGAAACCCGAACAAGGCCATCGGCAGCGGCAGCCCCTGCCAGGCGGCCGCCGCGCCGAAGGCCACGGGATGCGCCAGGGCCCCCGCATGGCGCGCGGCGAAGGCCGCCAGCCGCGGTTCCGGCCAGGCGGCGATGGTGACCTTCAGGAAGGCGCTGCCCTGGGCCATGGTTTCCAGCGCGGTCTCGGCGGTGCCGCGCCAGGCGGCGGCGAGCATCGCCACCGCGTCCAGGGTCGCGTCGTCATCGGCCGCCGCCGCGCGGAAGGCAGCGGCCAGCAGCGCCGCGTCGACACGGCCGGCGCCGGCCTCCAGCACGGTCTCGATATAGGCCAGCAGGTCGGCGCGGTTGCGCACGGCGCCGGCCTCCACCGCCATCTCCAGCCCGTGGCTATAGGTATAGGCGCCGACCGGATAGGCCGGCGACAGCCAGGTCAGCAGGCGCTGCAGGTCGCCTTCAGTGGTGGTGGTGGCCATGCCCATGATCATGCCCGTGGTCATGGTCGTGGTCGCCGTGATGGTGGCCGGCATGGCGGTTGTGCTCGCCATAGGCGCCGCCTTCCGGGTTGAAGGGGGCGTCGACCTTGGCGAGCGTCGCGCCGAGCCCGACCAGCATCTTCTCGATCACATGGTCGGCGCGGATCAGGATGCGCTCGGCATCGATCTCGGCCGGCAGGTGGCGGTTGCCCAGGTGCCAGGCCAGGCGCAGCAGATGGTGGATGTCGCGCGCGCGGATTTCTATGAGTGGCTCCGGCGCGGCCTGCACCAGGATGACGCCGCCACCCTCCAGCAGCAGCCCGTCGCCATGCCGCAGCACGGTGGCGTCGGGCAGGTCGAGCAGGAAGCTCTTGCCGCCTTCGCCGGTATAGCGCTTGCGGCGCCGGTGGCGGTCGTCGAAGTCGACGGTGATGCGGTCGCGCGCGGTCGCCGCCTGCCATTCGCCGGCCGGCAGCACCTGGGTGGCGCGGGGGAGGTTGTCTTCGGTCATCGAAAGGCTCTTGGTCAGAACAGGAAGTAGCGCTGCGCCATCGGCAGCACCGTGGCCGGCTCGCAGATCAGCAGCTCGCCATCGGCGCGGACCTCGTAGGTCTCCGGGTCGATCTCGATCTTCGGCAGGGTGTCGTTCAGCACCATGTCCCGCTTGCCGATGCTGCGCGTGTTGGACACCGGCAGCAGCCTGCGATTGAGCCCGAGCTGCCCCGCCAGGTCGTTCTCCAGCGAGGCCGCCGAGACAAACGTCACGGAGCTCGCCTGCATCGCCCGGCCATATCCCGCGAACATCGGCCGGTAATGCACCGGCTGCGGCGTCGGGATCGAGGCATTGGGGTCGCCCATCGGCGCCATGGCGATGCTGCCGCATTTCAGCACCATGTCCGGCTTCACGCCGAAGAAGGCCGGCGACCACAGCACCAGGTCGGCCAGCTTGCCGACCTCGACGCTGCCGACATGGGCGCTGATCCCCTGGGCGATCGCCGGGTTGATCGTGTACTTGGCGATGAAGCGGCGGATGCGCAGGTTGTCGTTGTCGCCCTGCTCGCCCGACAGGCGGCCGCGCTGCACCTTCATCTTGTGGGCGGTCTGCCAGGTGCGGATGATCACCTCGCCGACCCGGCCCATGGCCTGGCTGTCCGACGACATCATCGAGATGGCGCCGAGATCGTGCAGGATGTCCTCGGCGGCGATGGTCTCGCGGCGGATGCGGGATTCGGCGAAGGCCACGTCCTCGGCGATGCGCGGGTCCAGGTGGTGGCAGACCATCAGCATGTCGAGATGCTCGTCCACGGTGTTCACCGTGTAGGGCATGGTCGGGTTGGTCGAGCTCGGCAGGAAGTTGGGCTCGCCGATGACGCGGAGGATGTCGGGCGCATGGCCGCCGCCGGCGCCCTCGGTGTGGAAGGCCTGGATGGCGCGGCCGCCGATGGCGCGGATGGTCTCCTCGACGAAGCCGCTTTCGTTCAGCGTGTCGGTGTGGATGGCGATCTGGATATCGAACTTGTCCGCCACCGTCAGGCAGGTGTCGATCGCCTTGGGCGTCGTCCCCCAATCCTCATGCAGCTTCAGCCCGCAGGCGCCGGCGCGGATCTGTTCTTCCAGCCCCTCGGGCAGGGCAGCATTGCCCTTGCCGAGGAAGCCGAGGTTCATCGGAAAGCTCTCGGCCGCCTGCAGCATCCGCGCCATGTGCCAGGGCCCGGGCGTCGCGGTGGTGGCGAGGGTTCCATGCGCCGGGCCGGTGCCGCCGCCGAACATGGTGGTGACGCCGGAGGCCAGCGCCTCCTCGATCTGCTGCGGGCAGATGAAATGGATATGCGGGTCGATGCCGCCGGCCGTCAGGATTTTTCCTTCAGCGGCGATGATCTCGGTGCCCGGGCCGATGATGATGGTCACCCCCGGCTGGGTGTCCGGGTTGCCGGCCTTGCCGATGGCAGCGATCCGGCCGTCCTTCAGCCCGATATCGGCCTTGATGATCCCGCCATGGTCGATCACCACGGCATTGGTGATCACTGTGTCCATGGCGCCACCGGCGCGGCTGACCTGGGACTGGCCCATGCCGTCGCGGATCACCTTGCCGCCGCCGAACTTCACCTCCTCGCCGTAGATGGTGTGGTCGCGCTCGACCTCGGCGAAGAGCTCGGTATCGGCGAGCCGGATGCGGTCGCCGACGGTGGGGCCATACATGCCGGCATAGGCGGCGCGGGAGATGCGGGTGGCCATGGCTCAGAGCTTCCCTTCGACCAGGCCGCGGAAGCCATGCGCCACGCGGTCGCCGCCGATGTCGATCAGCCGGATGCGGCGGCTCTGCCCGGGCTCGAAGCGCACCGCGGTGCCGGCGGCGATGTCCAGCCGCTTGCCGCGCGCGGCGGCGCGGTCGAAGGAAAGCCCTTCGTTGGTCTCGAAGAAATGGTAGTGGCTGCCGACCTGAACCGGGCGGTCGCCGGTATTGGCGACCTCCAGCTCGATCGCCTCGCGCCCGACGTTGAGCGCGATCTCGCCGGGGGCGGCGATGATCTCTCCGGGAATCATGGGCGCGCTCCTCAGCGGATCGGGTGGTGGACGGTGACCAGCTTGGTGCCGTCGGGGAAGGTGGCCTCGACCTGGATGTCGTGGATCATCTCGGGGATGCCCTCCATCACCTGCGCCCGGGTCAGCACGGTGGCGCCGTCGCGCATCAGCTCGGCGACGCTACGGCCGTCGCGGGCGCCTTCGACGACGAAATCGGTGATCAGCGCGATGGCCTCGGGGTGGTTCAGCTTCACGCCGCGCGCCAGGCGCTTGCGGGCGACCTCGGCCGCCAGGGCGATCAGCAGCTTGTCCTTTTCACGGGGGGTCAGGTGCATCGGCTCATCCTGGTGGCAACGGTGGCGGGCATTGTGGCGCGGCTTTGCTCAGCTCGTCCACAGGCGGGGCAGGCGCGGCGGCAGGCCCAGCGCCGATGCCCGGATTTTCGGCAGGGCTTCGGCGAGTGACTGGCGCAGGGCAGAGGCTTCGCCCAGCCAGCGCGCCAGCAGCAGGCCGGGGCGGGCCAGGGTCGCGTCCAGCCCGGCCTCCCGCAGCAGGTCACGGGCTGCGAGCGCCTCCGGGGCGGGCGCGGCGAAGAGCAGCAGCGCCATGGCATTGGCGGCGCCGAAGCCGAAGCGGGCGGCGAGGCGCGCGGGCACCGCGCCCGACAGGTCCAGCGCATCCGCCCAGTCGAGGCGGCCGCCGCGATGCAGCCGCCAGGAATCGAACAGGGCGCCGGTGGCGAAAAGCTCGCCTCGGGCGGCGCGGCCGAAGACCAGCATCTCGGTGGCCAGCAGCCGGGAATCGGGCGCCATCGCGACGCGCATCCGCCGTTCCAGCCGGGCGCCATCGAACAGGATGGTTTCCTGCGGCAGCCATTCCAGCGTGGCGCCGGGGGCCAGCGACAGCTGGCTGTCGATGCGCGTGGCGTCGCCCAGGCTGCGATAGATTTTTTCGGCGGCCGGGGTGGTGACCTGGGCGGTGGCACCTGCCTCCAGCGTGACCTCGAGGGACAGGGAGTCGCCGCCCGCCAGCCCGCCGCCGACATTGACCAGCGCCGCCGAGGGCAGGTCGTCCGGCTCCGGCACCGGGAACAGGATGCGATAGGGCGCGGCGTGGTAGAGATGGCCGAGCGTGGTGCCGCGCGGGCCGTGGCGGAAGCCGAGCTCGGCGCGGCCATGGGCGCGCTGGTGGCGGGGGGTGTCGAGAGGCATCGGCGGGTTTCCCAGCAAGTGCCGTGCCTAGCCGCCCAGGACGCGCACCGCCAGCGCCGTGGCCGAAGCCCGGTTCTCGACGCCGAGCTTGGCGAAGATGCCCTCCAGGTGCTTGTTCACCGTGCGCGGGCTCAGCACCAGGATATCGGCGATGTCGCGGTTCGACTTGCCGCGGCCGAGCCAGAGCAGCACCTCCGCCTCCCGCGCCGTCAGGCCGAGGCGCTCGCGCAGCATGCCTTCCTCGCGGCCGGGGTCGAAGGCGGTGACGCGCAGCAGCAGCTCGTCCGGGGCGATCTGGCCGACATGGTGGAATTCGACGCGGCGGCCATCGGCCAGCGGGACCGGCGGCAGGCGGGGATGCTCGGCCTCGGCCAGGGCGATCCAGCCGGGCAGGGCCAGCCCGGCCGGGCCGTCGCCAGCCGGGCCGTCGCCAGCAGGTGTGGAGGCGTCGCGCAGCAGGGTCGCCGCCTGGGGCGTGGCCCAGAGCACGGCGCCGTCGCGGTCCACCGCCAGCAGAAAACGCCCGGCGACGTCGAGCGCGGCATGCGCGCTGCGGGTCAGCCGCGCATTGGTCAGATGGGCTGCGATGCGGGCCACCACCTCGTCTGGCACCACGGGCTTGACCACATAGTCGACGCCGCCGGCATCGAAGCCGCGCACCACGTCCTCGCTCTCGGTCAGGCCGGTCATGAAGATGATGGGGACGGAGATCAGCCGGGCGTTGCGCTTCATCCGGCGGCAGGCCTCGAAGCCGTCCATGCCGGGCATCACCGCGTCCATCAGCACGATGTCGGGGATGATGCGCTCGATCACCGTCATGGCGGCGGCGGCCGATTGCGCCACCAGCACCATGTAGCCGGCGCCCTCCAGCGTGTCGTTCAGCAGGCCGAGCGTGCCCGGCGCGTCATCGACCACCAGCACGATGTCGCGGCGTTCCATCAGCCTTCCTCCTCCGGCAGGGCGGCCGTGAAGGCGTCCAGCCGGTATTCCGAGATATAGCCGCGCAGCAGGGCGATGGCGGGGGCGGCCTCGGGCGCCTCGGCCTCCAGCGCGTCCAGCCGCTCGCGGATGCCGCCGACATAGCCGATGGCGGCCAGCTGGCGAAGATTGGCGGCCTGGGCCGGGGTCAGCCGCGCCGCGTCGCCAGGCGGGGCTGGGGCGGGGTCGGCGAAGGTCCAGGCGAGGCCCAGCAGCTGGCCGATCTTGTCGAGCAGGGCGGACAGCACCAGCGGCTTGGGCAGCACGTCGTCATGGTGCTGGCCTTCGGAGGGCGCGCCGAGCTCCAGCGCATTGGCCGAGACCATGATGATCGGCGCCACCTGCCCGGCCAGGCGCAGCCGGCGCGCCAGGTCCCAGCCGGTCATGCCGGGCATGGCGATATCCAGCAGGAAGATGTCGGGGGCTTCCTCGCCGGCCAGGGCGAGCGCCCCGGCGCCATCGGCGGCCAGGCGCACCGAGAAGCCCAGCGGCTGCAGCAGGTCGGCGACCAGGGCGCGATGCGTCGCGTCGTCATCGGCCACCAGCACCGAGGGCGCCCGGCCGCGCGGCTTGTGGCCGGTGATGCGGCGCTCGACCTCCAGCGCCTTGGCCACCTTGCCCGAGAGCAGCAGGCGCACCTTGAAGCGGCTGCCCTCGCCGAGCCGGCTGTGGACGGAAATCTCGCCGCCCATCACCTCGGTCAGGGTCTTGGTGATGGTGAGCCCCAGGCCGACGCCGGGGGTGGAGGGGGCGTGGGAATTGCCGCCGCGCTGGAAGGGCTCGAAGATGCGCGGCAGGTCGTCCTCGGCGATGCCGATGCCGGTGTCGATGATCTCGAACTCGGCGACCTCGGAGCGGAAGCGCAGGCGGAAGGTCACCTGGCCCTGCCGGGTGAACTTGATGGCGTTGGACAGCAGGTTGATCAGGATCTGCCGCAGCCGGCGCTCATCGGTATGGACCAGCTCGGGCAGGCGCTCGGGCGGGTCGAAGGCGAAGCCGATCGACTTGGCCTCGGCCTGGAGGCGCAGCATCTGCACGATCTGCTCGAGGAAGTCGGGCAGCCGCACCTCGTCGCGATAGAGCTCGATCCGCCCGGCCTCGATCTTGGAGATGTCGAGCAGCCCCTCGATCAGCGCCGCCAGGTGCTCGCCGCTGCGGCGGATGGTGCGCAGCCCGTCGCGGCGGCGCTCGGGGATGGCGGGGTCGCGCTCCAGCAATTGCGCATAGCCGAGGATGGCGTTCAGCGGCGAGCGCAGCTCATGGCTGATGCCGATGACATAGCGGCTCTTCGCCATGTTGGCGGCCTCGGCGGTCTCCTTGGCCTTCTGCAGCGCGGCGTCGGTGCGCTGGTGGGCGCGGATCTCGCTCATCAGCAGGCTGGTCTGGCGGCGGGTCTCTTCCTGCGCGACCAGGCGGGACTGGCGGGCCAGCACCAGGGTCCAGGCGGTGATGCCGCCGATCACCATCAGCACGAAGAAGGCCTTCCAGAAGGCGGCGTCCAGCCCCGGGGCGGCCGGGGTCTGCGCCCGGATGCCGAGGAAGACGATGCTGATGGTGGCGACGAACAGCAGGAAGACCACCAGGAAGGAGCCGACCGGCGTGCCCAGCGCCCGCATCACTGTAGCCGGCAGCACGGCGCGCAAAGGGGTCACGATCTGGCTGGAGAGGCGGGCATGCGGCTTGCAGCCATCGCCGCAGCGGGCGTCGAGCGTGCAGCAGAGCGAGCAGATCGCGCCGGTGTAGACCGGGCAATAGGCCATGTCGCGCGGCTCGAAGCTGTGCTCGCAGATGACGCATTGCAAAGCGGGCTTCTGCGCCCAGGCGGCGCGGGGGCGGCGGGCCAGGTAATAGCGGCCGCGCGTGCCCCAGGCGATGGCCGGCGCCGCGGCGAAGGCGACGCCGAAGGCGATGAAGGTCGACATGGCCTGGGCCAGGGCGCCGAGGAACCCGTAATAGGCGACGAAGGAGGCGATGACAGACAGAAACATGGCGCCGACGCCGACCGGATTGATGTCGTAGAGATGCGCCCGCTTGAACTCGATGCCCTTGGGGCTGAGGCCGAGCGGCTTGTTCACCGCCAGATCCGCCACCAGCGCCCCCATCCAGGCGGCGGCGACGTTGGAATAGACGAACAGCACCTGCTCGATGGTGTTGTAGACGCCGAGCTCCATCAGCAGCAGCGCGACCGCGATGTTGAAGACCAGCCAGACCACGCGCCCGGGATGGCTGTGGGTCAGGCGGGAGAAGAAGTTGGACCAGGCGAGCGAGCCGGCATAGGCGTTGGTGACGTTGATCTTGATCTGCGACAGCGCGACGAAGATGGCGGTCACCACCAGCACGAGCGTCGGCGAGGCGATCAGCGTGCCGAAGGCCAGGCGGTACATCTCGGCCGGCTGCACCGCCTGGGCCAGGCTGAGCCCGGCCTGCAGCGCGGCATAGGCCAGGAAGGAGCCGGCCAGCAGCTTCAGCACGTCGAAGACGATCCAGCCCGGCCCGCCCGCCAGCAGCGCCGCCCACCAGATCCATTTCTTCTGCCGGTCCTGGGCGGGCAGGAAGCGGATATAGTCGACCTGCTCCCCGGTCTGGGTGATCAGCGCGAAGAGCACCGAGGCGGCGGCGCCGAAGGCCAGCAGGTCGAAGCCGCCGGTGCCGCGCTCGCCCTCATACGCCGTCCAGCCGGCGATCCAGTCGGGATGGGCGATGAGCAGCCCGACCAGCGGCAGGATGTTGAGCACCAGCCAGACCGGCTGGGTCCAGGTCTGCACGCGGCTGATGAAGGTGATGCCATGCGTCACCAGCGGCACCACCACCACGGCGCAGAGAATGTATCCCAGCCAGAGCGGAACACCGAAGAAGCTGTCCAGCATCGCCGCCAGGATCACCGCCTCGATGCCGAAGAAAATGAAGGTGAAGCTGGCATAGATCAGCGAGGTGATGGTGGAGCCGATATAGCCGAAGCCGGCGCCGCGGGTCAGCAGGTCGACATCCACCCCGGCCCGCGCGGCGCCGAGGCAGATCGGCAGCGAGGCGGCGAAGATCAGCACCGAGACGAACAGGATGGCGGCGACGCTGTTGGTGAAGCCATGCGCCACGGTCAGCGCGCCGCCGATCGCCTCCAGCGCCAGGAAGGAGATGGAGCCCAGCGCGGTGCTGGCGACGCGGAAGGCGGACCATTTGCGCGCGCTCTCGGCGGTGAAGCGCAGCGCATAGTCTTCCATGGTCTCGTCGGCGACCCAGCGGTTGTAGTCGCGCCGGATGCGCATGATGCGCTGGCGTGTCGCCATGCTGGGCGGGGTCCTCGGAGGCGGGCAGCGGGGGGCGAGAGTGGGGCGCCGCTCGACAGGGCGTCAAGCACGCCGGCGCCCGGCCGCCTACGTCATTTGACGTATACGCTTCTGCAACGGCCCCCGCGATGCTGCGCCGCATCGTGAAAAACGGCGGCCGCGGGCCGCGACCCGGAGAACGATCCCCATGACGATCAGGACCCCCTTCTCCCGCCGCGCCCTGCTGGCGGCAAGCGCCGGCGCAACGCTTGGTCCCCTGGCGATTCCGGCGCTGAAGCCCGCCTGGGCCCAGGCCGCGCCGATCAAGGTCGGCGTGCTGCATTCGCTGTCCGGCACCATGGCGATCAGCGAGACCGCGCTGCGCGACACCGTGCTGATGATGGTGGAGGACGCCAACAAGAAGGGCGGCATCCTGGGCCGCAAGGTCGAGGCGGTGGTGGTCGACCCGGCCTCCAACTGGCCGCTCTTCGCCGAGAAGGCGCGCGAGCTGCTGCAGGTCCACAAGGTCGACGTGACCTTCGGCTGCTGGACCTCGGTGTCCCGCAAGTCGGTGCTGCCGGTCTTCGAGGAGCTGAACGGCCTGCTGTTCTACCCCGTCCAGTATGAGGGCGAGGAGCAGTCGAAGAACGTCTTCTACACCGGCGCCGCGCCGAACCAGCAGGCGATCCCGGCGGTGGAATACCTGATGTCGGCCGATGGCGGCGGGGCCAAGCGCATCGCGCTGCTCGGCACCGACTATGTCTATCCGCGCACGACCAACCGCATCCTGCGCGCCTTCCTGAACAGCAAGGGCATTTCCGACGCTGACATCATGGAGGAATACACCCCCTTCGGGCATTCGGACTGGCAGGGCATCGTCAGCCGGGTGAAGCGCTTCGCCGGCGAGGGCAAGAAGACCGCCATCGTCTCGACCATCAATGGCGACGCCAATGTCCCCTTCTACCGCGAGCTGGGCAACCAGGGCATCAAGGCGGAGGATATCCCCTCGGTCGCCTTCTCGGTCGGCGAGGAGGAGCTGGCGGGCATCGACGCCAAGCCGCTGGTCGGCCACCTCGCCGCCTGGAACTATTTCATGAGCGTCGACAGCCCGGTGAACACCGAGTTCAAGGCGATGTGGGCCACCTACATCAAGAACCCGAAGCGCGTCACCAACGACCCCATGGAGGCCACCTATACGGGCTTCAAGATGTGGAGCCAGGCGGTGGCGAAGGCGGGCTCGACGGGCGTCGATGCCGTGCGGACGGCGATGTATGGCCAGAAGGTCGCGGCGCCGTCGGGCTATGAGGAGCAGATGTTCGAGAATCATCACCTGTCGAAGCCGGTGATGATTGGCGAGATCATGGAGACTGGCCAGTTCAACGTGGTCTGGAAGACGCCGACCGCGATCCCGGCCGAGAACTGGTCCCCGTTCATCCCGGAGAATGCGTCCCGCCGCAAGCCGACCTGATTTTGCAGAAATAGAGAGGGGATTCGGGGGGATACTTCCCCCCGACCTTCCTTTGCTTTGGAGGGTGGGCCCGATGTGGCGCGTGATGCTGCTGCTCTTGGTGTTTGCGTTGCCCGTCCGTGCCCAGGGGGGCTTCGAGACGGCGCTTCCTGGCCTGGCCGGTGGCTTCGCGCAGCAGGCCGAGGCGGTGGAGCGCCTGGGCGCGATCGGCGATCCGCGCGCCGTGCCGATCCTGCGCGCCTTGTCGGATGGGCGGCTGCAGAAGCGGGCCGATGGCGGCTTGCTGATCGTCGAGGGCGGCGCGGTGCGCGACGCCCTGACGGGGGCGGCGGCCGAGGCCGGCGAGGTGGTGCGCATCAACAACCGGGTGCGCGGCGCCTTGCGCGGGGCTTTCGGCCGGCTGCAGCTGCTGTCGCCCGACCCGGCGGAGCGCGTCGCCGCCGCCGACGGGCTGTTCCGCGCCCGATCTCCCGAGAATATCGCGCTGCTCGAGGATGCCGTCGGGCGCGAGAGCGATGCGGCGATCCGCCAGCGGATGACGCTGGCGCTGGCCGCCTCCCGGTTGGCGGCGCCCGAGGATGTGGCGAAGCGCCAGGGCATCGTGGTGCTGGGCGGCACCTCGTCGGCCGAGGCGCGCGGGCTGCTGCTGGAGGCGCGCGCCGCCAACCCGGCGCTGGTCGCCGAGATCGATGCCGCGGTCGCCGCCATCGATGACCGGCTGCAGCTGAAGCGCGCCGCCGAGACCGCCTTCCAGGGCCTGTCGCTGGGCTCGATCCTGCTGCTGGCAGCGCTCGGCCTGGCCGTCACCTTCGGGGTGATGGGCGTGATCAACATGGCGCATGGCGAGATGGTGATGCTCGGCGCCTATACGACCGTGCTGGTGCAGGAGCTGTGCCGCGGCATTCCCTGGCTGGCGCCCTGGTCGCTGCCGATGTCGGTGCCGGCGGCCTTCCTGGTCACCGCGGCGGTGGGGGTCGCGCTGGAGCGCGGGTTGATCCGGCATCTCTACGGGCGTCCGCTGGAGACGCTGCTGATGACCTTCGGCGTGGGCATGATCCTGCAGCAGGGGGTGCGGCTGCTGTTCGGCGCGCAGAACCGCGAGGTGGTCTCGCCCTCCTGGATGCAGGGCACCTTGCAGTTGCCCGGCGGCATCGAGGTCACGCAGAACCGGCTGTGGATCATTCTTTTCAGTTTGATGGTGCTCGGTTTGACCATCGCGGCGATCCGCTTCACCCGCTTCGGGCTGGAGATGCGGGCCGTGGTGCAGAACCGGCGGATCGCGGCGACCATGGGCATCCGCACCGGGCGGGTGGATGCGATGACCTTCGCCTTCGGCTCGGGCATCGCCGGCATGGCGGGGGTCGCGCTCAGCCAGATCGACAATGTCTCGCCGAACCTCGGCACCGGCTACATCATCGACAGCTTCATGGTGGTGGTCTTCGGCGGCGTCGGCAGCCTGGCCGGCACCATGATCGGCGCCTTCACGCTCGGCATCGTCAACAAGGTGCTGGAGCCCTGGGCGGGCGTGGTGCTGGCGAAGATCGCTGTGCTGGTCGGCATCATGCTGTTCATCCAGCGCCGGCCGAAGGGCCTGTTCGCGCTGAAGGGGAGGGCGGCGGAGCAATGAGCGCCAGCATGAGCCTGGGCGAGCGGCTGCGCCCCGCCCCCGGCATGATCCTGCGCGGGCTGCTGCTGGCGGGCCTGGCGCTGCTGGCCCTGCTGCCGGTGCTGAACCGGCTGCCGGTGGACGCGACCTTCTATGTCTCCGACTTCGTCGTCTCGGTCTCGGGGAAATGGATCTGCTACGCCATCCTGGCGCTGGCGATCGACCTGGCCTGGGGCTATGCCGGCATCCTCAGCCTGGGCCACGGCGCCTTCTTCGCCCTCGGCGGCTATGCCATCGGCATGCATCTGATGCGGCTGATCGGCCCCCGCGGCGTCTATGGCCATCCGGTGCTGCCCGACTTCATGGTGTTCCTCGGCTACACGGAGCTGCCCTGGTACTGGCAGGGCTTCCAGTTCTTTCCCTACGCCTTCGCCATGGCGCTGATCGTGCCGGGGGTGCTGGCGGGGATCCTGGGCTGGCTCGCCTTCCGCAGCCGCATCACCGGCGTCTATCTCAGCATCATCACCCAGGCGATGACCTATGCGCTGATGCTGGCCTTCTTCCGCAACGACATGGGCTTCGGCGGCAATAACGGCTTCACGGATTTCAAGGAGCTGCTGGGCATGCCGCTGAACACCGCGGGCGCCCGGGCGGCGCTGTTCTACGCGGCGCTGGTCTCGCTCGGGGTGTCGCTGCTGCTGTGCCGCTACATCACCCGCTCCAAGCTGGGCCGGGTGCTGGTGGCGGTGCGCGACGCCGAAAGCCGCGTGCGATTTCTGGGCTACGACACCACCGCGGTGAAGTTGTCCGTCTTCGTGCTGTCGGCGATGCTGGCGGGGCTGGCAGGCGCGCTCTACGTGCCGCTGATCGGCATCATCAATCCGGGCGAGTTCAGCCCGGGCAATTCGATCGAGGCTGTGGTCTGGGTCGCGGTCGGCGGGCGGGGGACGCTGGTCGGCGCGCTGCTCGGCGCCTTCTCGGTCAATGCGATCAAGACCTGGCTGACCTCCTTCGCGCCGGATGTCTGGCTCTTCGTGCTCGGCGGGCTGTTCGTGGCGGTGACGCTGTTCCTGCCGCGCGGCATCGTGGGCCTGCTGCAGAAGGGGCCCGGCCGATGAGCGCCGCCGCCATGCGCGAGGGCCGCCTCTATCTGGACGGCGTCTCGGTGGTCTTCGACGGCTTCCGCGCCCTGAACAATCTTTCCCTGATCGTCGAGCCCGGCGAGTTGCGCGCCATCATCGGGCCGAACGGCGCCGGCAAGACCACGATGATGGACATCATCACCGGCAAGACCCGGCCCACCGCCGGCACCGTGCAGTTCGGCAGCCGCGACCTGACCAAGATGGACGAGGCGACCATCGCCAATCTCGGCATCGGCCGGAAATTCCAGAAGCCCACCGTCTTCGACGCGCTGACCGTCTTCGAGAATCTTGAGCTCGCGCTGAAGGCGCCGCGCGACCCCTGGTCCTGCCTGCGCTGGGCGCTGTCGGCCACCTCCCGCCGCTGCATCGAGGCGGTGCTGGAGGAGATCGGCCTGGCCGAGCGCGCCAGCCACCGCGCCGCCATCCTGTCGCATGGCCAGCGGCAATGGCTGGAGATCGGCATGCTGCTGATGCAGGACCCGAAGCTGCTGCTGGTCGACGAGCCCGTCGCCGGCATGACCGACCAGGAGACCGAGCACACCGCCGCCCTGCTGCGCCGCATCGCCGGCAGCCGCAGCGTCGTGGTGGTGGAGCACGACCTGGAATTCGTCCGCGCCCTGGGGGAGAAGGTCACCGTGCTCTGCGAAGGCAGCGTGCTGTCGGAAGGCAGCATCGACCATGTCCAGAACGACCCGCGGGTCATCGAAGTCTATCTGGGGCGCTGAGGGATGCTGCGCGTCGAAGGCATTGATTTGTTTTATGGCGCCAGCCGGGCGCTGCGGGGGGTCTCGCTGGAGGCCGATCCAGGGCGCATCACCTGCGTGCTGGGGCGCAATGGCGTCGGCAAATCCTCGCTGATGCGGGCGATCGTCGGGCTGGAGCGGGTGAAGGCCGGCCGCATCGTCTGGGAAGGGCGCGACGTCACCAGCTATTCCGCCGCCGACCGGGCGCGGGCGGGCATCGGCTACGTCCCCCAGGGGCGCGAGATCTTTCCGTTCCTGACGGTGCGCGAAAACCTGGAGACGGCGCTGGCTGCGGCCCCGCGTGGGTCGAAGGTGCCGGACGATGTCTTCGAGCTGTTCCCGATCCTGCAGCAGTTTCTCCGCCGGCGAGGGGGCGACCTGTCGGGCGGGCAGCAGCAGCAGCTGGCGATCGCGCGCGCGCTGACCGCGCGGCCGCGGCTGCTGATCCTCGACGAGCCGACCGAGGGCATCCAGCCGAACGTCATCAAGGACATCGCCCGGGTCATCGCGCTGCTGGCGAAAAGCCGCGACATGGCCGTGGTGCTGGTCGAGCAGTATTACGAGTTCGCCCGCGAGCTCGGCGACCAGCTGGCCATCATGGTGCGCGGCGAGGTGGCGCTGGCCGGCCTGTCCGGCTCGCTCGACGAGGAGGCGGTGCGCCGGCTGCTGACGGTCTGAGCCGCAGCCGGCGAGGCGCCCTCAGGCGGCGAAGAGGATGTCGCCGGCCTGCAGGGCATGGACGCCCTTCAGGTGGATCTCGGTATCCTCGTAGACCGCGAAGAAATGCAGCTCCAGGCCCGCGGCGGTGTCGACCAGGGTGACGTCGGCCGCGCGGATATAGAGCGGCCGCAGGTCGATCTTGTCGACGCCCACCTGGAAGTCGTGGATGGTGTCGAAGCCGCCATTGGCGTCGTAGGCCATCTCGCTCAGCGACGGGTTGTAGGCATAGACGAAGGTGTCCGCGCCCGAGCCACCCCAGAGCTGATCGGCGCCCTCGCCGCTGTGGATCACGTCGTTGCCGCTGCCACCCTTGATGGTGTCGTTGCCGCTGCCGCCATAGAGCAGGTCGTGGTTGCTGCCGCCGTCGATATAGTCGTCGCCGCCGCCGCCCAGGATGGTGTCGCGGCCGCGGCCGCCGAACAGCCGGTCGGCCTGGTCCTCGGAGGCGAAGACATTGGCGGCGCTCGGCGTCGGCCCGGCCACGCCATAGCCGGTGATATAGTCGTCGCCATTGCCGCCATAGATGACGTCGCGGCCGTAGCCGCCGAACAGGGTGTCGCTGCCTGTGCCGGCCATGATGGTGTTGCTGCCGCCGATGCCGTCGCGCGGCGAGGCCAGGCCGTCGGCATAGATGATGTCGGCCTCTCTGTGGCTGGAGAACAGAAAGCTGTCGTTCTTCAGGGTCCCGTCGTAGCGCGCCATGGCCTGTGTCTTCCCGATATCTTATCGAAATGTCGAAGTGTCTCTGGAAGCCATGGTGACGGCGGGTTGCAGTAAACCGAAGTAACAAGCCTGTGTTTTCTCATATTTACATCTAACTTTACAAAGTAAGTAATTTGTTAATCGTTTATTAATTGCGATTTTCGTCCAACTTTAACTTTGCTGATTTGAATACTGGATGAGTATTGCGGTCCGGCAATGCTGCCGCTTGCCAGCGGATGGGCCGGGGCGGCGCTGCCCCCCGGCCCGGCGGCCTTACATGGTCGCGCCGATCGGCCAGGGCGCGAATTCGGCCGAGCCGAAGTCATAGCTTTCGCTCTTGGTCCGCTCGCCCGAGGCGACCCGCAGGATCAGCTGGAAGATACGCTCGCCGCATTCCTGCACGCTTTCGCGGCCCGAGAGGATGGTGCCGCAATTGACGTCCATATCCTCCTCCATCCGCTCATACATGGCCGAGTTGGTGGCCAGCTTGATCGAGGGCGCCGGCTTGCAGCCGAAGACGCTGCCGCGGCCGGTGGTGAAGCAGACCAGGTTGGCGCCGCCGGCAACCTGGCCCGTGGCGGCGACCGGGTCGTAGCCAGGGGTGTCCATGAAGACGAAGCCCTTCTCGGCCACCGGCTCGGCATAGTCGTAGACGGCGGTCAGGTTGCTATTGCCGGCCTTGGCCATGGCGCCCAGCGACTTCTCCAGGATGGTGGTCAGGCCGCCGGCCTTGTTGCCGGGGGAGGGGTTGCTGTTCAGCTCCGCCTGGCCGCGCTCGGCATATTCCTCCCACCAGCGCATCAGCCCGACCAGTTTTTCCCCCACCGCGCGGGAGGTGGCGCGACGCGTGAGAAGGTGCTCGGCGCCGTAGGTCTCGGGCGTCTCCGACAGGATCACCGTGCCGCCGTGGCGGACCAGCAGGTCGGAGGCGGCGCCCAGCGCCGGATTGGCGGTGATCCCCGAATAGCCGTCCGAGCCGCCGCATTGCAGGGCGATGGTCAGGTGGCTGGCCGGCATTGGCTGGCGCCGCACCTGGTTGGATTCGGCCAGCACCTCGCGGACGAAGGCGATGCCGGCCTCCACCGTCTTGCGGGTGCCGCCCATCTCCTGGATGTCCATGTTGCGCAGCCGGCCCGCCAGGTTCTGCTCGGTCAGCAGGCCAGAAATCTGGTTGACCTCGCAGCCCAGGCCGATGGCGATGACATGGCTGAAATTGACGTGGCGGGCATAGCCGGCCAGCGTCCGCCGCAGGATGCGCAGCCCGTCATTGTCGCCCATGCCGCAGCCGGTCTTGTGGGTCAGCGCCACCACCCCGTCGACATTGGGGAATTCGGCCAGCGGGTCGCTGGGCAGGAAGGGATGCCGCTTGAAGGCGTCGGCGATCATCGAGGCGACATGCGCCGAGCAGTTCACGCTGGTGACGATGCCGATGTAGTTGCGCGTCGCCACCCGCCCGTCGGGGCGCAGGATGCCCTGGAAGGTCGCCGGCTCCGGCACGTAGAGGGTCGGCCGCGCATCCACCCCCCAGGCATAGTCCTTGTCGAAGTCGCCCATGCCGCAATTCTGCACATGCACCCAGTCGCCGGGCGCGATCGGCTGGGTGGCGAAGCCGATGATCTGGCCGTAGCGCTTCACCGCCTCGCCGGGGGCATGGGCGCGGAGCGCCACCTTGTGGCCGGGGGGGATGCGGGTGCGGGCCACCACGTTGGGGCCGACCGGCGTGCCCTCGGGGGCGGCGCGGCGGGCGATCAGCACGCTGTCCTCGGCGTGCAGGCGGATGAAAGGGGTCTCGGCGACAGCGTCCATCTTGCTTGTTTCCTCCGGCAGGCAGGGCAGGGGGAAACCAGTCTAGCGCCCATTGGCCCCGGAAGAGAAAGGGCCTGGCGGAATGCCCTCCGCCAGGCCCCCCCGCGCGCCGCCCGCTGTCAGGCGGCGGGGGCGTATTTGATGGCGCAGCCATAGTTGCGGGTGACGGCCTGGGCCACCTGGCGGCCCTCGGCCACCGCCAGCATGGCGTTCTTGGCCAGCGGCTCGGCCTTCGGCACGTCGTCGACCCGGTTGGAGGCGATGCTGTCGATGCCGCCCATGTAGCGCAGCACGCCTTCCGCATCGATCACGTACATATGCGGCGTGGTGGTGGCGCCATAGGCGCGGGCGATGCGGCTCTGCGGGTCCAGCAGCACCGCGGCAGGCGCCGCGCTGCGCTCGCTGGTCAGCGCCTTCGCCTGCTCGGGCGTCACATGCCCCTGCTCGCCCTGCGGCGAGGAGGCGACGGACAGCCAGACGATGCCCTTGGCCGCCGCCTCGCGCTGCAGCGCCTGCATGTTGTTGCTGCCATAGTGCTTCTTGACGAAGGGGCAGTCGTGGTTGGTCCATTCCAGCACGACGACCTTGCCGCGATAGTCGGCGAGGCTGCGGGTCTGCCCGTCCTGGTCGGGGGCGCTGAAGCCAGGGGCGGCGGCGCCGATGGCGGGGGCGGCCAGCGCCAGGCGCGGCGCCAGCGGCATCAGGATGGCGCCCAGCGGAACGGCCAGGGTGGCGCGGCGGGTGAACAAGGCCATGTCGGTCACTCCTGTCTTGAGGGGAAGGCGAGGCGGGAAGTCAGCCGGCCGGCAGCGCCTGCAGGACGATCTGCTCGGTCAGGATCTGCGGCAGCAGCACGGGCGCGCCGCCGCCGGCGGGATAGACCAGGTAGAGCGGCACGCCCTCCCGCCCATGCGCGCGCAGCACGGCGGCGATCGCCGGGCCGCCATCGGTCCAGTCGCCCTTCAGATAGGCGATGTTGCGGGCCTCGAAGGCGCGGCGGACGCCGTCGGATTGCAGCGCCACCCGCTCATTGACCTTGCAGGTGATGCACCAGGCGGCGGTCATGTTGACGAAGACCGGGCGGCCCTCGGCGCGCAGCTGCGCCAGGCGGGCTTCCGACCAGGGCTCCGACCCGGCCTCGGCCGCGGTGCGGGCGCTGGCGGCCGGCGCGCCGACCAGCTGCGGCAGCAGGGCCAGCGCGGCGCAGACCGCGACGATGGCGCTGCCGCGGCCGAGCCATTGCGCGCCCCGCCGCCGCGCCGCCTGGGCAGTGCCCAGCGCCCAGCCGGCGAAGCCGATGGCGAGACCCCCGGCGAGCGCCGCCGCCAGGCCTTCCGGCCCCACCTGCTGCGCCAGCACCCAGAGCAGCCACAGCGCCGCGGCATACATCGGGAAGGCCAGGATTTCCTTCAGCCGGGCCATCCAGGCGCCGGGCTTGGGCAGCCGCGCCGCCAGGCCGGGGGCCAGCGCCAGCAGCGCATAGGGCGCCGCCATGCCGAAGCCCATCGCCGCGAAGACCGCCATGGCGGAGGCGGGCGGCATGGCCATGGCGGCGCCGATGGCGGCGGCCATGAAGGGCGCGGTGCAGGGGGTGGCGACCAGCACCGCCAGCCCGCCGGTGGCGAAGCTGCCCAGGTGGCCGCCGCGCGCCGCGACGGTCGAGCCCATCCGCACCGGCCGGCCGAATTCGAAGACGCCGGACAGGTTCAGCCCGACCGCCAGCATCAGCCAGCCCATCGCCGTGACGAACAAAGGCGCCGTGAACTGGAAGCCCCAGCCGGCGACGCTGCCGGCCGCGCGCAGCCCGAGCATCAGCCCCGCCAACGCCAGGAAGGACAGAACCACGCCGGCGGTGTAGCTGGCGGCATGCGCCCGGACCGTGCCGCGCGCCGCCCCGGACAGCCGCGCCAGGCCGATCGCCTTCATCGCCAGGATCGGGAAGACGCAGGGCATCAAATTGAGGATGAGCCCGCCCAGCGCGGCCCAGAGCGCCGCCTGCCACAGCGGCAGGCTGGCCTCGGCGGCGAGGGCCACCGGCAGCGCGCCGGGCTGCGCCGCGACGGTGAAGGCGCTGCGCTGGCCGCCGGCATCCGTCAGCACCAGCACGCCCTGCATCGGCCCGGGCGGCATCGGCGCAGCCCCGCGCGGCAGGCCGAGCCGCAGCGCGCCATCGGCCACCTGCAGAACCTGCGGCGCCGCATGGTCCAGCACGCCCCATTCGGCGGGGAAGAACTCGGCCGTCTTCACGGTCGCCGGCGTCAGGTCGGGGCTGTCGATGCGGATCGCGCCCTGCTGGCCCTCGAAGCCGATGGCGGCGGCCCAGGGGGCGGGG
>NZ_CACSJM010000055.1 GCF_902706185.1 Roseomonas sp. 18066
CCCCAAGCTCCCTCCCCCGCCTCCGCCTATCGCCAGACCGAAGGAAATCTTCGCATGTCGCTCGAAGCCCTGCGCGCCAGCCTGCCGGACTATGCCCGCGACCTGAAGCTCAACCTGGGCAGCCTGGCCACCGAGCCCGTGCTGAATGTCCAGCAGCTGGCCGGCACCTTCGTCGCCAGCGCCATCGCCAGCCGCAACGCCGTGGTCACCAAGGCGCTGGTCGAGGAATTCGGCCCGAAGCTGTCGGCCGAGGCGCTGGTCGCCGCCAAGGCGGCCGCCGCCATCATGGGCATGAACAATGTCTACTACCGCTTCACCCACCTGGTGGGCGGCGACTATCCGGGCCTGCCCGCCAAGCTGCGGATGAACGTCATGGCCAAGCCGGGCGTCGAGAAGGTGGATTTCGAGCTCTGGTCGCTCGCCGTCTCCGCCATCAATGGCTGCGGCATGTGCATGGAGAGCCATGAGAAGGTGGTCCGCCATGGCGGCCTGTCCAGCGAGCAGGTCCAGGCCGCGGTGCGCATCGCCGCCGTCGTCCATGCCGTCGCCGCGGTGGTCGAGGCCGAGGCCGCGATCGCCTGATTGGCCAAATCCAGGTTGCGATTCGGGCAGGCGGAAGAATTTCCTTCTCCCGCCACCCCCACAGCGAAGCCGGGCCATGCCCGGCTTTTGCCGTTTTTTAGGGCATTTTTATCCAAATCGGGGCCTGGACCGTTTGCCATGCGTTCATCGCATGGCCTTACGCTCCAATTGCAGGCAGTTTTTGTGCTGCACCGCGAAAAATCGCTTGCACACGAATGACTGCTTGGGTACCTTCCAACTCGCAGCAGCACAGTACGCTGTGTTGTTGTCTTTCTTGGACGTTTCCTCCCTAAACTCGGCGGTGCTTCGGCACCGCCTTTTTTTTCGCTTTTTTTCGGGTGGTTAAGCGCGCAGGACCCGGCGGGTTGCAGCCGCGCAGGCGCGAATCCCGCCCGGCGCCGGCCTCGACATCGCGGCGCTGCCAGGGGTCAGGGACCAGGGGCCGGGGTCGCGGCTCAGGCGCGCAGGATCGACCAGTCCATCTCGGCCAGGGCCGCGGTCATGCTGGTCAGGTCCTGCTGCAGCCGCGCCATCGCCGGCAGCCGCTCGATCGCCGCCTCGTCCATGTAGAGGCTGCGCGCCATCTCGATCTGCAGCACATGCACCGCCTCGCGCGGGCGGCCGTAATGGCGGGTGACATAGCCCCCGGCATAGGGGTCGTTGCGCCGCACCCGGTAGCCCATGCCCCAGAGCTGCTCCTCCACCCGCCGCACCGCGCGCGTGGCGCAGGCGGTGCCATGCGCGTCGCCCAGCACCATGTCCGGTGCATTGGCCGGCTGGCCGGGATGGGCGGGCATCGAATGGCAGTCGATCACCAGGCAGCAGCCGAAGGCGGCCCGCGTCTCGGCGATCAGCTCGGCGAGTGCGGCGTGATAGGGCTGCCAGCAGCGCTGCACCCGGGCCTCGGCCTCGGCGAAGGCCAGGCGGCGGCGATAGACCGGCTGGCCGCTGGCGACGACGCGGGCGATGGTGCCCAGCCCGGCGCCGACCCGCGGGCTGGCGCTGTTCACCCAGGCCGGCAGCGGCCCGTCGAACATATTGGGGTCGAGCTCCCAGGGTTCCCGATTCGCGTCGCAATAGACCCGCGGGAAGGTGGCGGCCAGCAGCGGCAGGCCGAGCTCGGGGGCGGCGGCGAACAGTTCCTCGACGAAGCTGTCCTCCGAGCGGCGCACCGCGAGCGCGTCCAGCCGCGATTCCGCCAGGAACTCGGCCGGGTAGTCGCGGCCGGAATGCGGCGAGGCGAAGACCAGCGGCGCGCGCTGCCGGGACGGCCGCAACAGCGTGAAGGGGCCGGGCGCCGATTGCCCGGCATGGAGCGCCAACGGAAGATCCATGATCGCTGGGCATCAAGCCACAGCGCAACGCCGCTGTCACGATCGCCCGCGCCGCCGGAGGCCGCGCGGCAAGAATTTGCGATTGTTTCGCGGGTGGCTCTTGCCTGCCCCCGGCGGTCGCGCTAGTTAGCCCGCCCACCGGTGAGGGCGCGTAGCTCAGCGGGAGAGCGTCCCCCTGACACGGGGAAGGTCACAGGTTCAATCCCTGTCGCGCCCACCATTTCCTCCCGATCCCTGGCTTATCCGATGCTGCGTCCGAAGAACCCAGGGTTCTTGCGGGCGCTTTCGCGCGTCCGGCCGCCGGCGAGACCGGTCTGGCGCCGCAAGCACCGCCCGGCAGCCGCGAAGCGCCCGGAGATTGCGCCGGCGACCGGTCCGCCGAAAGAAACATGCGGTATGGGCAGGTCAGCCTTGCCGAAGATAAGCCCGCGGCAGCTTGACCCCTGGCGGATTGGGTCGCACACCAGCGGCCATCCAAGGAAGTCCCAGGGGAACGCCATGCATCGCCGCCACCTGCTGCTGGCCACCGCCGCCGGCCTCGCAGCCCCTGCCCTCGCCTCGGCGCAGGCCGCCACGGTGACGATGCGGCTGTCGCACCAATATCCGCCCAGCCACCAGCATGCCGGCATCCTGGCCGCCTTCGCCGAGCGGGTGAAGGCGAAGAGCCAGGGCGCCATCGACGTGCAGGTCTTCCCGGCCGAGCAGCTGGCCCGCGCCGGCGAGAATTTCCCGGCGGTCGCCCGCGGCGCCTTCGAGGCGGCGGCGGCGGTGAACTTCCAGTGGGGCAACACCCTGCCGGAGATGAACGTCCTGACCCTGCCCTATCTCTTCACCGGGCTGGAGCGGATCAAGAAGTTCCCCGGCTCGCCGGCGGCGCAGCACCTGGAAGGGCTGCTGCAGAAGCGCGCGGTGCGCAACCTGATGTGGCTCTACACCACCCGCCGCGCCATCTTCACCAGCGGCCGCAAGCCGCTCATCGCGACCGACGACTTCAAGGGGCTGAAGATCCGCGGCCTCAACGCGCTGACCGACCATGCGCTGACCGCGGTGGGCGCCGCCCCCTCCTCGATGCCCGGGCCGGAAGTGCCGCAGGCGCTGCAATCGGGCGTGCTGGATGCCGGGCTGACCGACATTTCCGCCGCCGTCTCCCGCCGCTTCTACGAGTTCCAGAAGTTCGGCACGGTGACCAGCTGGTTCTGCGTCTTCACCCATGTCTATGTGAACCCGCGCTGGTTCGACCGCCTGTCCGACGCGCATCGCGCCATCATCATGGCCGAGGCGGCCCAGGCCGAGCGCGACCAGATCCCGGTCACCGAGGAGGTCGCCGCCCGCGCCCTGGACGAGCTCCGCGCCCGCGGCATGACGGTGCATGAGCAGACGCCCGCGGAAGAAGCCGCCTGGAGCGCCGCCATGCAGAAGCCGGTGATCGACGCCTTCCTGCGCCTGGCCCCCGACAACGGCGCCCGCGCCATCGAGCTGCTGCGCGCGCTGTGAGCGACCCGCGCCCGCAGACGCATCCGCTGGCGCGGCAGCTCTCCGCCGTCGCCTCGGTCACCGCCCAGGCGGCCGGGGCGGTGGGCGGGCTGGCGACGCTGCTCTGCCTGGTGCTCGTCGCCTATTCGGTGGGCGCGCGGTATCTCGCCGGCCTGCCGCAGCCCTGGATCGACAAGGCCGCCGGCTGGCTGGTGGTGGGGCTGGTGCTGCTCGCCGCCCCCGAGGCGCAGCGCCGCTTCGAGCATATCGGCGTCGACGTCATCACCGAGCGGCTGACCGGCCGCGCCGCCCGCGTCATGCGGCTGGTCGGCACCCTGTCGGTGGCGCTCGTCGCCGGCATCCTGCTGTCGGCGGGGCTGGAGGCGGTGGCGTTCAGCCGCATGATCGGCATCATGACCGAGATCGAGGGCGTCCCCGTCTGGTGGATCCAGGCGATGCTGCCGCTGGGCTCGGCGCTGCTGCTGGTGGTGGCGCTGGCGCAATCGGCCATCCTGCTGCTCGGCCAGGACCCCGACTACATGCCCGACGGCGCGGACGAGCTGCCGCGCGACACCCTCGCCCGCGGCGAATAAGGCGGCACGACCCCCATGACCTTCCTGCTGCTGCTCGTCGCGCTCTTCGTGCTGCTCTATCTCGGGCTGCCGATGTTCGCGGCGCTGTTCCTGCTGCCGCTGGCCGTGCTGCTCTATGTCGAGGGCGGGCTGCCGGCGCTGGGCGAGCTCGTCATCGGCCAGCTCGACGGCTACCTGCTGGTGGCCATCCCGCTGTTCATGCTGATGGCGCATGTCATGGTGCGCGGCCGGGTGGTCGACGACCTCTATGCCGCCGCCTTCTCGATGCTGCGCGGCGTGCGCGGCGGCGTGGGCATCGCGACCGTCGCGGCCTGCACCATCTTCGCCGCCATCTCCGGCTCCTCGGTCGCCACCGCGCTGACGGTGGGCAAGATCGCCATCCCGCAGATGCTGCGCTACGGCATGTCGCGCAAGGGCGCCTTCGGCGTCGTCGCCGGCGGCGGCACGCTGGGCATCCTGATCCCGCCCTCGGCGCCGATGGTGCTCTACGCCTATGTCACCGAGACCAGCGTCGGCGCGCTGTTCCTGGCAGGCCTGATCCCCGGGCTGATGATGGCGGCGATCTTCGCGCTCTACTGCTTCATCACCGAGGGCCGCGCCGTGGCGCCGGCCGACGACCCGCCGCCGGACGACATCACGACCTCGCTGAAGCGCGCCGGCTGGAGCCTGAGCCTGCCGATCTTCGTGCTCGGCGGCATCTATCTCGGCATCTTCACCGCGACCGAGGCGGCCGGCACCGGCACGCTCTACGCCCTGCTGATCGCGGCGCTGATCTACAAGACGATGACCTGGCGCGACCTGATCGACGGCGTGCAGGAAGCCACCCGCACCAGCGCCATGCTGCTGATGATCATCGCGGCGGCCGCCATCTACGGCTACATGCTGACCAAGCTGCGCGTGCCGCAGGAGCTGACGACGCTGGTGCTGGACTGGGGCCTGTCGCGCACCGGCTTCCTGGTCGCCATGATGGTGCTGCTGTTCCTGCTGGGGCTGGTGCTGGAAAGCTTCTCGATCATCCTGCTGACCATGCCGGCGATCCTGCCGGTGCTGGACCAGCTGGGCATCGACAAGGTCTGGTACGGTATCCTGCTGACCATCAGCCTGGAGATGGCGCTGATCTCGCCGCCGGTCGCGATGAACCTGGTGGTGATCAAGGCCATCACCGGCGCGCCGCTGGCCGAGGTCAACCAGTCCATCATCCCCTACATGCTGATGCTGGCCTTCGGCACCGCGCTGATCATCATCTTTCCGGACATCGCGCTGTGGCTGCCGCGGGTGGCAGGGTACGGCGGCTGAGGCTCAGGCGAGCCTGAAGGCAAGCCGTCGAGAGGGCGCTGCCCTCTCGAGCTCTCCCGCCGGGGGGATAGTATCCCCCCGGACCCCGCCGTCAGTTTGGCGTGGTGCATCGCCCCACGGCAGCGCTCCCCGGGGCAGGTGGAATTGTCATGGGACGCCGAGGCGTCTGACCAGCCATCGCGCTTCACAGGCAAGGATTCATGACGGGCGGGCGCGGCACCGCCAATTGGCGCGTCACCATCGCCCGATAGTCCTGCGGCGATCGCAACACGCCGCCCGCCATCTGATCCGGGGCCATGATAGCCTTGCAGCGTGCCTCACGCTGCTCTGCCGGCAAGACGCCCACTGCGGCCGGCACGGCCATCAGACCGGCAGCCGCCGCCTCCACCTCGGCCAGGAGCGTCGCCACCAGGCTGTTTGCGACGATAAAATCGTTCAGGGCGCCGATAGCCCAGCTCAGCGCCGCCTGCGCAGGGTCGGCCGCCGGAACCCCGCAGAAGTCCAGCACCGACTTCACGGCCAGCGAATGCCGCCAAAGGCACAGCATGCCAGGGCCGTTGCTGTCGACACCGACACTGCCGGCACGGCCGTAGCGGAGCTCGACGCCAGCGCGACGCAGCACGACGCTGTCCTTGCCATCCACCTGCTCGCGGCGGACCTCGGTGCCCGGCTGGGCGGCCAGAGCCTCGAAATCCGGCGTGCTTGGCCGCATGATCGACAGTCCCGGCATCGGTGTCGCAGACGGCACACCCTGCGGCTGCGCCAGGACCGGCGGGGCGCCCAAGGTCGCGGCCAAGCCGATCCCAAGAACCATGCGCCAACCAGGGCGCGGCCGCCCGGTCATGGCGTGGCGCCTTCGCGCAAGATCTGGCCCGGCGCCGCCATCAACACATCGATCATCGCCTCGTCGTGGCACGGCGTCGCGCAGAGCCGCAAGCGTTCCGCCCCGCGCCACATCGTCGGATCATTGATCGGCGCCAGATCCAGGGGAAAAATTCTCGAGCCGCGCCAGGTCGCGGTAGCCGCCCTCGGCGCGCCGCCTGCCGGAATGGGCGGCGCAATGGTCGAGCAGGCTCTGGCGCGTGTTGATCGCCGATCGATGGTCCAGCGCCCCGCCATCGGCCAAACGCATCAGGGCCGGAGCAGCGTGGCTGCTCCGGCCCTGTCGCATTCGATCCCGGTATCCCCGGCCCGGCAGGCGGGGGGAGGCAGCCCGGCGGAGGGGGTCAGTCAGGGGCTCCGCGCGGGCCCCGGGCCCAGGGGCACAGGATCGTCATACCGAAGTTCAGCTGCGCACCCGGCCCGTGCCGAAGCCGCCCGGGGCGCCGGCCGAATTGCCCACCGCCTGCGGCAGGCCGGCGGCATGGGCGCGGCTGGTGGCCACGGCCGCGGTCAGCGGGTTGCCCTGCGGCGCGGCGGAATTGCCCACCACCAGCGGCGCGCCCTGCTCGGCCGAGCGGGTCACCGGCATGGAATAGGCGAAGGGGCTGCCGGTGGCCGAGGCGTTGTTGGTGTTCTCCAGCAGGTCACGCGCCTGGGACAGGCTGGGGGCCAGCGCCAGGCCGGCGGCAAGCATCAAGGCGGGGATGGCGGCGATGCGGGTCATGATGGTCGTCCTTTGAAGGCGGTGGTGCAGGCCTTGCCTGCGGTTGCCCCAAAGATGACCTTCATACCGATCGATTGGAAACGCGATTTTCCGATTTCCGGTATCGGCTTGAATGATGAGTTGTGCGCTATCTTTCTGCAACTTCCGCTGCGGCGCCTTGGGCGGCCTCCTCGGTAGCCAGGATGGCCGCCAGACCCTCGCGGTAGCTCGGATACCGCCAGGCCAACCCCAGCGCCGCCTGGGTCACGCGGCTGGCGACCCGCCGGTTTTCCGCCCAGAAGCTGGCGCCCATCGGTGACATGGCCGCCAGCGCGGTCTCGAAAGGCACCAGCGGCGGCAGCGGCGCGCCCAGCAGCCGCGCCGCCTCGGCCACCACCGCGGCATTGGCGGCGGGCTCGTTGTCGGCCAGGTGCAGCACACGGGCCCCCGCCGCCGGGCGGGCGGCGGCGGCCAGCACCGCCGCGGCGATGTCCTCGACATGGATGCGGGCGAAGTGGTGGCCGGGCTTGTCCACCCGCCGCGCCCGCCCGGCCCGCACCTCGTCCAGCGCGCTGCGCCCGGGGCCGTAGATGCCCGCCGTGCGGAACAGGTCCAGCGCCAGGCCGCGCCGCGCCGCCAGGGCGCGCCATTCCGCCTCGGCCGCCAGCCGCCGGCGCGAGCGCTCCTGCCCCGGGGCGGGCGGCGTCGCCTCGTCCACCCAGCCGCCGCCGCGGTCGCCATAGACGCCGGTGGTCGAGAGATAGCCGACCCAGCGCAGCGCTGGCGCCGCCGCGACCGCCGCCGCATGGGCGGCCAGCACCGGGTCGTGCCCCAGCGCCTCCGGCCCGGCGGTGACCAGCAGGTGGGTCGCCTGGCGGATCGCCGGGCCGGCGGCGTCGAAGGCCAACAGTTCGACCCCCGGCATCGCGGCCGCGGCGACCGGCGCGCGCATCGTGCCGGCGACCGTCCAGCCGGCCGCCACCGCCGCCCGCGCCACCGCCCGGCCGGCGAAGCCCAGCCCCAGAATTACCAGGCGATCGGCCATCCGCATCAACATCCACGACTGTGATGGACACCATGTGGCGCTGAACCGCGCCGCCGGCTAGAGTGGCGAGCATGCGAGCCCCCTTCCGCAACGCGCTGCTGGGCGTGTTCGCCGCCGCCATGCTGACCGCGCTTGCCGGCGGCGCCCTCCTGCTGCATTCGCCGGCCATGCCGGAAGCGGCCGAAGCGGGCCCGGCCGGCGGCGCGCAGCCGCCCGGCAACGCCGCGCTGCCGCTGCCGCCCGAACCCCCCCGCCTGTCCGACAGCCCGGAATACGAGGCCTGCCTGGGCCTGCTGCGCGGCGACCCCGAGGGCGCGCTGGCGCGGGCCAGCGAGTGGGAAGAAAAAGGCGGCGGCGACCCCGCCCGCCATTGCCTGGCGCTCGGCCTGCTGGCGCTGGGCGAGCCCGAGCGCGCCGCGCCCCGGCTGGAGCGGCTGGCCAGTACTTCCGCCACCGGCGCCCCGGCCCGCGCCGCGATCTATGCCCAGGCCGCCCAGGCCTGGATGATGGCCGGCGACACCGCCCGCGCCTATGGCGCCACCACCCTGGCGCTGAGCCTGATGCCCGACGACACCGCGCTGCTGGTCGACCGCGCCATCTCGGCCGGGGCCATGGGCCGCTACGCCGAGGCGCTGCAAGACCTGGACCACGCCATCTCGACGGATGCCAGCCGCACCGAGGCCTGGGTGTTCCGCGCCGCCGCGCTGCGCCACCTGGACCGCGCCGACGACGCCATGCGCGACATCCAGCAGGCCCTGACCCTGGACCCGCGCCACCCGGAAGCCCTGCTGGAACGCGGCATCCTGCGGCAGCTGAAGGGCGACACCCGCGGGGCGAAGGACGATTGGGAACGCACCATCGCCCTGGCCCCCGACAGCGCCGCCGCGGATCTTGCGATGCAGAACCTGGCGTTGAACGAGGCAGGGCCGCGCAGGCGCTGAAGAACAGGCCAGGGGTAGGCCAGGGTAGGCCAGGGGAATGAATTCCCCTGGACCCCTTCTTCTTTCTGTTCTGTTGGCCGTTGAGGCCCCAGCCGCTTCACCACCGGCGACACCCGTGTATCCCGGCGGGACGCCATTTTTAGAAATTCAGTGAACGGTCACAGGTCGCGCTGTGGCCGGGCCGTTTCACGTCCTGTCGCCACGTGGACACGGCAGTCTGAAAGAAAAAAGATGGGGTCCAGGGGAATTCATTCCCCTGGCCTGCCCCTGGCCTTCAGCTTGCTTTCTGAATTCTCTGGCTCATCAGGCACGCCACCACCACGATCGCCCCGCCGGCCAGCGTCGTGACCTCCGGCAATGTCGACCACAGCAGGAAGTCGGCCAGCATCGCCCAGACGAGCGCCGAGAATTCCAGCGGCGCCAGCTGCGCCACGCTGGCGCGGCGGAAGGCCACCGCCAGGCAGATCGTCGCCGCCCCGGCGAAGACGCCGTTGGCCGAGAGCGCCACCCAGTCCAGGGCCGTCGGCGCCACCCATCCGGTCACCGCGAAGGGGGCGAGCGCCAGGCCGCCGGGCAGGGCCGACCACAGGATCAGCTTGGCCAGCCCGGCCTCGTCGCGCAGCCGGCGGTTGATGGTCAGCCCGACGGCGTAGCTGACCGTGCCCAGCAAGGCGTAGGCATAGGCCAGCAAGCTGCCGCCGGCCTGCAGCCCGGGCGCCATGGCCACCAGCACGCCGCCGAAGCCGACGCCGCTCCACAGCCAGACGCGGGCCGGCATGGCCTCGCGCAGCACCAGGGCGGCCAGGCCCAGCGTCATGAAGGGCGCGGTGAAATAGACCAGGTAGCCCTCGGCCAGCGGGATCTCGCGCAGCGCCTGGAAGAAGCCGATGGCCGAGCCCAGCATCGCCGCCGCCCGCAGCAGGTGCAGCCAGGGGTGGCGGGTGGACAATTCGCCGCCCAGCCCGGGGCGCAGCGCGCGGCCGGCAAACAGCAGCGCCAGCATCACCAGGTGGCGGATCAGCACCACCTGGGCCACCGTGTAGGCGCCCGCCAGCAGCTTGCTGTTGGCGTCCAGCGTGGCGAAAAGGCCCAGCGCCGCCAGCATCAGCACCGAACCCCGCACCGCCATTTCCCCCGCCCTTGCGGCCGGCTTCTCGGCTGGCGGCGCGGCCACGTCAATTCCCACCCTTTCCTTGCGCGGCGGGCCAGGGCACAAGCGGCGGGCCATGACCCCTGCCCTCGCCTCCGCCCTGATGCCGCTGATGCGCGGCATGGACCCCGAACGCGCCCATCGCCTGGCGCTGAAGGCGCTGGCCTTCGGCCTGGCCGGCGCCGTTTCCTCCACCGACGACCCGGTGCTGGCGACCAGCGCGCTGGGCCTCGACTTCCGCAATCCGCTCGGGCTGGCTGCCGGCTTCGACAAGGATGCGGTGGCCGTGGGCCCGCTGATGCGCCTGGGCTTCGGCCTGGTCGAGCCCGGCACCAGCACGCCGCGGCCGCAAGCGGGCAACCCGCAGCCGCGGCTGTTCCGCCTGCCCGAGGACGCGGCGGTGATCAACCGCATGGGCATGAACAACGAGGGCGTGCAGGCCTTCGCCAGCCGGCTGGCGGCGCTGAAGCGGCCCTTCCCGGCGGTGCTGGGCGCCAATATCGGCATCAACAAGGAAGGCGCCGAGCCGGAGCGCGACTATCCCGCGCTCTATGCCGCCGTGGCCCCCTTCGCCGATTATGTGACGATCAACGTCTCCTCCCCCAACACGCCGGGGCTGCGCGACCTGCAGGGCGAGGCGAAGCTCGCCGCCATCCTGGCCGCCGTCGCCGTGACCCGCGGCGCCGCCCCGCGCCAGCCGCCGGTGCTGGTCAAGATCGCCCCGGACCTGGCCGACGACGCGGTGCCCGCGCTGGTCGAGACCTGCGTGCAGAATGGCGTGGCCGGCCTGATCGTCAGCAACACCACCATCGCCCGCCCGGCCAGCCTGAAGAGCACCCACAAGGCCGAGACCGGCGGCCTGTCCGGCCAGCCGCTCTTCGCGCCGTCGACCGCGCTGCTGAAGCGGGTCTATGGCCTGTCGGCCGGCCGGCTGACGCTGATCGGCTGCGGCGGCATCAGCAACGGCGCCCAGGCCTATGCCAAGATCCGCGCCGGCGCGTCGCTGGTGCAGATCTACGCCGCCTTCGCCTATGCCGGCCCGGTCCTGGTGCCGCGCATCAAGCAGGAGCTCGCCGCGCTGCTGAAGCGCGACGGCTTCGCCCATGTCCACGACGCCGTAGGAGCCGACGCCCGATGAACATCCTGGAAAGCGTGGCCCCGCTCGCCGACAGCCATGACGGCTTCGTCCTCGACATCTGGGGCGTGCTGCATGACGGCGCCGCGCCCTATCCCGGCGTGCCCGAGGCGCTGCGCGAGTTGCGCGCCCGCGGCAAGCGCATCGTGCTGCTGTCCAACGCCCCGCGTCGCTCCTGGTTCGTCGCCAAGAGCCTGACCGCCATGGGCATCGAATCCAGCCTCTACGACGGCATCGTCACCAGCGGCGAGGTGGCCTGGACCCTGCTGCGCGACCGCAAGCACCCCTGGTTCTCGCGCCTGGGCAACCGCGCCTTCCACATCGGCCCCGAGCGCGACCTGTCGGTGATCGAGGAGCTGCCGATCACCCTGGCGAAATCCCCCGCCGAGGCCGATTTCCTGCTCAACACCGGCCCCGAGCCCGAGCGCGGTCCGCAAAGCGTCGAGCCCTATCGCGACCTGCTGGCGCAATGCGCCGCGGCCAAGCTGCCCATGCTCTGCACCAACCCGGACCGCGCGGTGATGGTCTCCGGCCAGCGCCTGATCTGCGCCGGGGCCCTGGCCGATGTCTATCTGGAGCAGGGCGGCGACGTGCTGGAGATCGGCAAGCCCGACGCCATGGTCTACGAGACCGTGCTGTCCACCCTGGCGCTGCCGGCGTCGAAGATCGTGGCCATCGGCGACACGCCGCACACCGACCTGCTGGGCGCCGCCAATGCCGGCATCGACGCCGTCTGGGCCCTGACCGGCCTGGCCGGCAACCACTTCGGGCCGAACCCCTCGCCCGAGGCGCTGGCCGCCGAAGCGGAGCGTGAGGGCGTGAAGCCTTTGGCGGCGCTGCGCAGCCTGAAGTGGTGAAGAGAAGCCAGGAATAGAGAAGACAAAGGTAGGCCAGGGGAATGAATTCCCCTGGACCCCTTCTTTTTTCTGTCAGGCTGCCGCTGCCTTGCGGCCAAGCGGGACGCGGCACTGCGGCGGTGCGCTGCTTTACCCGCACACGCCATATGAATATTCAGAGTCCCGCCTTCATGCCCTGGTGACGCCGCCGTTCAGGTGCTGGTCATTGAATGGCCGGTGATCAGAAAAAAGATGGGGGTTTGGGGGAATTCATTCCCCCAGTCTGCTCCGTCCTAGCTTAACTCCTCTCCTAACTTGCCCTTCCGAAGCCCTTCTCTTCTCCAAGACCCTCGACCGGTCGAACCCCTGCCTTGCGGTTCTCGCATGGCAATCGGCACCCCCCTCCCTGGGCCTGTGGCGCCCCCGCCCATAAGCTCCGCGGCATGAGCCCGCGCGACCTTGCCCAGGACCTGCCGCCCGAGCTGGCGCCACCCCTTGTCCCTCGACGTGTTCCGGCCACCTGGCTGCTGACCCTGCTGATGGGGCTCGGCCCTTTCAGCATGCAGATCCTGATCCCGTCGCTGCCGCTGCTGGCCGGCTATTTCACCGTGCCTTACGCCAGCGCGCAGATGACGCTGACCGTCTACCTGGTCGGCATCGCGCTGGGGCAGCTGATCTATGGGCCGCTGTCGGACCGCTTCGGGCGGCGGCCGGTGCTGCTGCTGGGGCTCGGCGTCTATGCGCTGGGGTCGATCGCCGCCTTCCTGGCGCCCAGCATCGGGCTGCTGGCGGTGGCGCGGGCGGCGCAGGCGGCGGGGGGCTGCGCCGGCATGGTGCTGACGCGCGCCATCGTGCGCGACGTGTTCCCGCGCGACCAGGCCGCCAGCAAGATCGGCTTCGTCATGATGGGCATGACGGTCGCCCCCATGCTGGCGCCGCTGCTGGGGGCGGAGCTGACGGCGCTGTTCGGCTGGCGCTCGACCATGCTGGCCTGCACCCTGTTCGGCCTGTCGCTGTTCGTGCTGTCGCTGCGCCTGCCGGAGACGCTGGCGGTGCCGCAGCCGCTGCCCGGCCTGACCGGCATGGCCCAGGCCTATCTGCAGCTGGCGCGGATCCGCAGCTTCCGCTGCTATGCCGCCATCACCACCTGCACCACCGGCGTCTTCTTCGCCTTCATGGCCGGCGCGCCCAAGGTGCTGATGGACGGGCTGGGCCACACGCCGCGCAGCTATGCCCTGGCCTTCATGGCGATTTCCTTCGCCTTCGGCGCGGGGTCGTTCCTGGCCGGGCGGTATTCGGCGCGGCTCGGGCTGGCACGGATGCTGAAGATCGGGCTGGTGGTCAGCACCGTGGGCGCGCTGCTGGGCGTCGCCGGCCAGGCGCTGCTGCCGCTGTCGCTGCTGGTCTTCTACCTGCCGATGACCGTGGTGGCGCTGGGCAATGGCGTGTCGCAGCCGAACGCGGTCACCGCCGCGGTCAGCGTCAAGCCGCAGCTGGCCGGCACCGCCTCCGGGCTGGTGGGGGCGCTGCAGATGGGCTTCGGCGCGCTGATGACGCTGGTCACCGGCGCGCTGGAGACCGGCAGCGGCGTGCCGACCGCCGCCACCATGGCCGGCTGCGCCATCGGCGCGCAGATCGCGCTGCGCCAGGTCGGGCGGGCGCAGCAGCAGCGCGGCTGAAGGCATTCCTGACAGCCGAAAGTTTTCGGGCAAATCCGCCCCGCTTTTTCGCGCGCTGCGTTGACCGGCAGGCGCGGGTTTGCAACCTTCGCGACGTGACCGCCCTGGACCCCGACATCACCCGGCAGCTGGCCGAGGACCTCCCCGCCGAGGTCTTCGCCACCGTGCTGCGCACCTTCGAGACCGACCTGGCCCGGCTGGCCGCGCAGATGCGCGGCGCGGCCGAGGCCGGCGACCTCGAGGGCTATCACCGCGGCGCGCATGGCCTGGCCGGCGCCGCCGGGGCGATCGGCGCCCGCCGGCTGGAAAGCCTGGCGCGGCAGGCGATGAAGCCTGCGGGCGGGCCGGATCCCGCCATCCTGCTGCCGCAGCTGGCCGAGGCCGCCACCGCCGCCCTGGCCGAGCTGGCCGAGCTGGTCGCCCGCCAGGGCTGAGCCCTCAGGCGAACAGCCGCTGCAGCGCATCGCGCTGGATCGGCTTCGACAGGTAGTCGTTCATGCCGGCGTCGCGGCATTGCGCCTCGTATTCGGCGCCGACCGCGGCGGTCAGGCCGATGATGCGGGCGGCGCGGTTCGGTCCCGGCTGGGCGCGGATCGCCCGCGTCGCCTCCAGCCCGTCCATCACCGGCATCTGCAGGTCCATCAGGATCAGGTCGTAGGCGGCCTCGGCGGCGCGGGCCAGGGCCTCGGCGCCGTTCTCGGCGATGGTCACCCGGCAGCCCTGGCGCTGCAGCAGCGCGCGCATCACCGCCTGGTTGGTCGCATTGTCCTCGACCAGCAGCACCGCCTGGCCGGCGGCATCGGCGGCGGCCGGCGCCGCGACGGGCACGGCGACGGGCACGGCGACGGGCGGGGGCGTCAGCAGCGCCTGGCGCAACGCCTCGCGCAGGCGGCCGGGCAGGCAGGGCTTCAGCAGCACCGCCTGCACCGGCCCGGTCTCCGGCGCCACGCCGTCCAGGGTCTGCGCCGTGGGCGCGGTGCAGAGCAGCAGCGCCGGCACGTTGGGGCCGAGCTCGGCGCGCAGCCGGCGGGCCAGGGCCAGGCCCTCGCGGCCGGTCTCGCCGTCGCCCAGCACCACCAGGGTGAAGGGGCGGCCCTCGGCCAGGCCCGCCTGCAGCAGCGGCAGGGCGGCGACCGGCTCGGCCGGATGCGCCCGGGCGCCGATGCCGGCCAGCTGCCGCTGCAGCACCTCGCGCTCCACCGCATGCGGCAGCGCCAGCAGCACGTGTTGGCCCTGCAGCGCCGGGTCGGGCGGCAGCGGCGGCGCCACCAGCCCGAGCTCCAGGTGGAAGCGGAACTGGCTGCCGCCGCCGGGCCGCGGCGCCGCGCTGATGCCGCCGCCCATCTGCCCGGTCAGCCGGCGGCAGATGGCCAGCCCCAGCCCGGTGCCGCCATAGCGCCGGCTGATCGAGGCGTCGGCCTGGGTGAAGCGCTCGAACAGCTGCGGGATGCGCGCCGGGTCCAGGCCGATGCCGGTGTCGGAGACGGTGCAGATCAGCCGCCAGGGCGCCGGCCCGCCGGCCGGGGGGGGGGGCAGCGGCAGCGCCTCCACCTCCAGCCGGACCCAGCCGGCCTCGGTGAACTTCACCGCGTTGCCGATCAGGTTGAACAGGATCTGGCGGAAGCGCGCCGGGTCGCCCAGCATCTCGGCCGGCAGGTCGGGGGCCAGGTCGCAGAACAGCTGCACCCCCTTGGCGGCGGCGCGCGGCGCGAAGAGCTCGGCGATGGTCGCGATCTCCGCCTCGGGGGCGAAGGCGATGCGCTCATGCTCCATCACCCCCGCCTCCAGCTTGGAGAAGTCGAGGATGTCGTTCAGCAGCACCAGCAGGTGCTCGGCGCTGCCGCGGATGGTCTCGGCATAGCGCCGCTGCATCGGGTCGAGCGGCGTGTCGATCAGCAGCCCGGCCATGCCGATCACCCCGTTCATCGGCGTGCGGATCTCATGGCTCATGGCGGCCAGGAATTCTTCCTTGGCGCGGCCGCCGGCGCGGGCGTCGGCCTCGCTGGCGGTCAGCTCGGCGCCCTGGCGCTGCAGCGTCGCCGCCTGCCGGGCCAGCAGCCAGAAGCCGCCCAGGATGATGCCGACCATCGCCGCCATGGCGGCATAGATCAGCGGGCGGATGCTGCGGACGAAGGACATCGCCTCCTCGCGGTCGCGCATCGCCTCGACCACGAACAGGCCCGGCCGCGCCAGGGTAAAGGCGGCGAAGCCCTCGACGCCGTCCTGGTCCAGCCCGTCCCACAGCCCGCTCTCGCGGCGGGGCAGGAAGTTGCGGAACGGCCAGGCGCTGGCGTTCAGCACGCCGATGCCCTGGCTCCGCCCGTCGGAGCGCGCCAGCAGCAGCCCGTTGAAGCTGTGCAGCCGCAGCGTCACGGCGAAGGCGCTGGCGGCGCGGCTGAGCTGGCCGCCCAGCACGCCCGGGTCCAGCAGCGCCACCACGGCGCCGCGGAAGGCGCCGTTGGGGGCCAGCACCGGCCGCGCCAGCGGGATCGACCAGTGCCCGGTGGCGGCGATGGTGGCCGGCGTGCCGCCGCCGGTGGGGCCGAGGAAGCGGCCCACCTCCGGCGGGCCGCTGCGCAGCGCCTGGCCGCCGATGCGCAGCAGGCGGAACCAGTCGCGCGCGCCCAGGCTGTGCTCCAGCATCGCCTCCTGGCTGGCCTGGGTGACGCGGCCCTGGGCGTCGGTCAGCAGGATGCCGCGCAGCACCGGCAGCTCGGCGGCGATGGCGGCGAGCTGGCGCGCGGCCTCGGCCGGATCAGCGGCCTGGCCCTGGGCAATTTCGAGAAGCGCGCGGTCGATCCGCTCGAGCTGCTGGGAAAGCTGGTCGGCGACCAGGGTGACCACGCCCTCGGCCAGGCGGGTGCCGCGATAGCTGCCCTCGGCCTCGACGCGGGACTGCACCAGCGCCTGGAACCCGGCCAGGCACAGCAGCACCGTCACCGCGGCGAGGCTGAACAGCCGCCAGGGCCGCGGCTCGGACGGGCGCAGCGGACGCAGGCCCAGGAAGCGGCGCCAGCGGTTGACCAGGCTCTCGACGCGCAGGATCATCAATTATCATCATGGCAGGCAGGCTGGAGCTTGGCGAGGAATGACCGGCGGCCAGCATGGCATAAAAGCCGCAGCGTTCCTGCGACCGCGGCAGCGTAAACAATGCGGCAATGAATGCTAGGGCTTGAGAAAGGTGCGGGGCAGCATTCTCCAGCCTGCCTGCATGAACGCCCCGCCTCGACCCCGGCCGGACTCTCGTCCGGGGTCGGCGGGCAGGAGAGCCAGTCGCGGTGCTGAGGATCTACAACTGTCTGGCCGAGGGACATGACAGCAGCCTGCTGCTGCTGGCCGCCCTCGTCTGCCTGACCGGATCGGCCGTCGCCATCGGCCTGCTGCGCCGCGCGCTGCAGGCGACGACGCGCAGCCGCGACGGGTGGCTGCTGCTGGGCGGCATGGCCGCCGGCGCCGCTGCCTGGTGCACCCATTTCATCGGCATGATGGCCTATGTGCCGGGGCAGAGCCTGGGCTTCCGGCCGCTGCCGACGCTGTTCTCGCTGCTGATCGCGGTGGCCTGCGGCGTCGGCGGCTTCGCGCTGGCCTCGCGCCGGCCGGGCAGCGGGCCATTGACCCGGCGCGGCGACGACATCCGTCCAGGCTGGGCCGCGCAGCTGCTGCCGGGCGGCGCCCTGCTCGGCAGCGGCATCGCCGCGATGCATTACCTGGGCCTGACCGCCTTCGGCGAGGACGGGCTGGTGCTGTTCGCCTGGCCCTATGTCGCGGCCTCGGCGGCGCTCAGCATCGTCCTGGCGGTGCTGGCCATGGCCGGCGGGCTGCGGCCGCGCCGCGCCGGGCCGGCCTGGATCTTCGGGTCGCTGGCGCTGTGCCTGGGCATCCTCAGCCTGCACGTGACCGGCATGGCGGCGATCGAGGTGCTGCCGGTGCCGCTGATGAGCGACGACCAGGACGCCGCCGCCCTGGCGCTGGTGATCGGCGCCGTCGGGCTGATGGTCGCGGCCTCGGCGGCGGCCGCCCATATGATCGACCGCCGCACCGAGGAGGACGGGGTGCTGCGCCTGCGCCGCCTGGCCGATTCGGCGCTGGAGGGGCTGGCCGTGGTGCGCGACGGCTGCATCCTGGAGGCCAATGCCAGCTTCCAGGCGATGACCGGCCTGCCGCGCGAATCGCTGATCGGCCTGCCGCTGCCCGGCGCCCTGCTGCCGCAGCTCGGCCCGCACGGGCAGGAGGGCGGCGAGGCCGCCGGCCCGGTGCTGCGGGAGACGCTGCTGCACCGCCCGGATGGCCGGCTGCTGGATGTCGAGGTGCTGGTGCGCGACGACGTGCCCCAGCCGGGCAAGCAGGTCTTCGTGCTGCGCGACCTGCGCGAGCGCCGCGCCCAGGAGCAGCGCATCATCCACCTGGCGCTGCATGACAGCCTGACGGGCCTGGCCAACCGCGCCCGCTTCGTCCAGCAGTTGGACGCCGCGCTGCGCCGCGCCGCCACCGCCGCCGCCAAGCTGCCCGGCCTGGCGCTGCTGCGCATCGGGCTGAACGACTTCAAGGCGGTCAACGACCTCTATGGCCATGCCGCCGGCGACGCGGTGCTGCGCGGCTATGCCCAGCGCCTGGCCGCCCTGCTGCCGCCGGAGGCCGTGCCGGCGCGGCTCGGCGGCGACGAATTCGCCGTCCTGCTGCCCTTCACGCTGGAGGCCGAGGTCGCCGCCCTGCTGGTCCGGCTGGAAGCCCTGGCGGAGCAGCCGGAACAGATCGGCGGCGCCACCATCGGCGTCACCGCGGCGATCGGCGTCGCCCTCTACCCGGCGGATGCCGCCAATGCCGAGGCGCTGCTGGCCAATGCCGATGTCGCCCTGCAGCGCGCCAAGATCCTGCCCGGCCGCCCGGCCTGCTTCTACCAGGCCGGCATGGATGCCCGGGTGCGGGAGCGCCGGCGCCTGTCCGAGGATCTGCGCGGGGCGCTGGCCGCCGGCGAGCTGATGCTGTTCTTCCAGCCACAGGTGATGGTCGCCACCGGCCATTGCTTCGGCCATGAGGTGCTGATGCGCTGGCAGCACCCGGCCCAGGGCTTCGTCCCCCCCGACCGCTTCATCCCGCTGGCCGAGGAAAGCGGGCTGATCCTTCAGCTTGGCGAATGGGCGCTGCGCGAGGCCTGCCGCGCCGCCATGGCCGAGCCGCGGCTGGGGCGGGTCGCGGTCAACATCTCCCCCACCCAGTTCCGCCACCCGGACCTGCCGGCCATGGTCGCCAGCGCCCTGGCGGAAAGCGGCCTGGCGCCCAGCCGGCTGGAGATCGAGATCACCGAGAGCACGCTGATGGGCGACAGCCGCCGCGCGCTGGACATCCTGCGGCAGATCACCGCGCTGGGCGTCGGCATCGCCATGGATGATTTCGGCACCGGCTATTCCTCGCTGGGAACGCTGCGCGCCTTCCCCTTCGACAAGATCAAGCTGGACCGCAGCTTCATCCGCGAGATCGGCGAGAGCGCCCAGGCCCTGGCCATCCTGCGCGCCGTGCTGGACATGGGCCAGGGGCTGGGCGTGCCGGTGCTGGCCGAGGGCGTCGAGACCGAGGAGCAGCTGCAGCGCCTGCGCGACGAAGGCTGCGCCGAGGCCCAGGGCTTCTTCTTCGGCCGCCCGGCGCCGCTGGCCGCCCTGGTGCTGCCGGGACAGGAACGGGTGGCCTGAAACGGCCCCCCGCCCCGATCGCGGTCCTTACTGGCCGCGGTTGACGCGCAGCGGCCCGAAGCTCTGGCTGACCGGCATCACCTGCAGCGTGTTGACGTTCACCCGCGCCGGCCGGCTGGAGACCCAGTGGACCGCGTCGGCGATGTCGTCGGGCGTCAGCGCATCGGCGCCCTGGTAGATGGCGGCCGCCTTGGCGTCATCGCCGAAGCGGACGTTCGAGAATTCGGTGCCGCCGACCAGGCCGGGCTCGATGTCGGTGACCCGCACCGCGGTGCCGAAGAGGTCGGCGCGCAGGTTCAGGCTGAACTGGCGGACGAAGGCCTTGGTGGCGCCATAGACATTGCCGCCGGGATAGGGGAACTCGCCCGCGGTCGAGCCGATATTGACCACATGGCCGCGGTTGCGCGCCACCATCCCGGGCAGCACCGCATGGGTCATCGCCACCAGCCCCTTGGTGTTGGTGTCGATCATCGTCTCCCAGTCGGAGAGCGTGGCGCGCTGCGCCGGCTCCAGCCCCAGCGCCAGGCCGGCATTGTTGACCAGCACGTCGATCTCGGACCACGCGGCCGGCAGCCCGGCGATGGCCGCGGCGATGGCGGCCGAATCGCGGATGTCGAGGGCGAGGGTATGCACCCGGTCCTCGCCGAGCTCGGCGGCCAGCGCCTGCAGCCGCTCGGCGCGGCGGCCGAGGGCGATGATGCGGGCGCCGTCCTGGGCGAAGCGGCGGGCGATGGCGGCGCCGAAGCCGGCCGTGGCGCCGGTGACGAGAATCAGCATGGCGGGGGCTCTCCTGCCGGGGGTTTCCCCCGGTATGGCAGCGCTTTCCCAAGGCGGGAAGCCGCCTCAGCCGATGCGGAGCAGGCCGGGCCCGTGCTCGCGCAGCCATTGCTGCGCCGCCTCGTGATGCGGCGACAGCCGCTGCAGCGCCGCCCAGAACCGCGCCGAGTGGTTGAGCTCGCGCAGATGCGCCACCTCATGCGCGACGACGTAGTCGAGCACCCAGTCCGGCGCCATCACCAGCCGCCAGGAGAAGGCCAGGGTGCCGTCGGGGGCGCAGCTGGCCCAGCGGGTGCGGGTGTCCTTCAGCCGCACCGGGCCGGGCACGACGCCCAGGCTCTCGGCATGCTGGCGCAGCTTCGGGCGGATGCGGCGGTCGGCCTCGTCCAGCAGCAGGTCGCGCAGCTGCTGGGCCACGGTATCGGCCGCGCCGCCGACCAGGATGCGGGCGCCCTCGATCCGCGCCGGGCCGTCCTGGCCAGGATCGTGCAGCACGCGATGCGGCAGGTCGCCGACCGGCAGCACGGCGCCGGCCGCCAGCGGCAGCCCCGGGCCGAGCGCGGCCAGCCGCCCCGCCACCCAGCCGGCATGGCGGCGCAGCAGCGCCAGGCCGGCGCGGCGGGTGCCCTCGGGCGGCAGGGTGATGACCACGGCGCCGCTGCCGGCATCGAGGCGCAGCGCCACCAGCCGGGCGCGGGCCGAGCGCCGCCAGACCAGCGGGCAGGCCAGCGCCACGGCGCCCGGATGGGCGCGCAGCTGGACGGTCTCGGGCGGCGGCGGCTCGGCCAGATCGGTCACGCCGCCCTCCCCCCGCCGGCGCTCGCTGCCTCGCCCCATCGAGGGCGAGGCGACCGAAAGAAAATCAGCCGGGAAAAGCCTTCAGCTCGATCTCGACGAAGCTGAAGGGCTTGGTGCCGGAATTGACCACATTGTGCTCGGCGCCCGGCGGCCGCTCGTAGGAGACGCCGGCGGTGATGCTGGCGGTGGCGGTCTTGCCGCCGGGCAGCTCCAGCAGCATCTCGCCATCGGTCACCGGCACCACGACATAGGCCCAGCCATGGCGGTGCCAGCCGGTCTCGGCGCCCGGCGGAAAATCCCAGCGGACGACGCGCATGGCGTCGTTGTCGACCTGCGTGGTGGCGACCGCGGGCGGGCGGCAGCGCAGCGGCTCGGAACCTTCCTTGCCGCCCTGGAAAACATCCTGCATCAGACTCTACTTCCCCTCAGCCCTTCGGCCATTCGCCGGGCCAGTCGACCACGTGATCCTCGAGGTCGCGCGCCGCGCGCTCGGAAATGGCGCGGCCGCGGACCGAGGCGCCGGAACTGTGCACCGTCGCGGGGTCGCCGGAAACCAGGGGATGCCAGTCCGGCAGGTCTTTTCCCTCCGCCACCAGCCGATAGGCGCAGGAGGGCGGCAGCCAGTCGATCTTGGCCAGGCGCTTCGGCGTCAGCTTGACGCAGTCGGGCACGTGGTCGCGGCGATTGGCATAGTCGCGGCACTGGCAGCTGGTGGTGTCGAGCAGCCGGCAGGCGACCTCGGTCCAGGCCAGCGCCTCGGTCTCCTCGTCGCGCAGCTTGTGCAGGCAGCAGCGGCCGCAGCCGTCGCACAGGCTCTCCCATTCCGACCGGGTCATGGTCAGGAGGGTCTTGGTCTTCCAGAATGGCAATTCAGCGCCCATGCGGGTTTCTAGGCGATGTCGGGCCCGGACTGAAATGCCGGAAGCGCATGGGAGGCGGAATGCCAGCCCGCCACGCTTGACGCGGATGGGAACGGAGGGCGAACATGGCCGTGCCATGCTGGATCTCTCCCCCCCTGAGCGCACCCTGAAGGTCTGCCGCGCCGCCGCCCGCCTCTGCGGCCGGCTGGGCTGGGCGCCGGTGCTGGAGGTGCCGCTGCCGACCGGCCGCCGCCTCGACATCCTCGCGCTGCTGCCCGATGGCGATTTCGCCGCCATCGAGGTGAAGAGCTGCGCCCGCGACTTCCAGACCGACGCGAAATGGACCGAGTATCGCGACTGGTGCGACCGGCTGTTCTTCGCGGTCGACCTGGATTTCCCGCAATCGCTGCTGCCGGACGACGTGGGCCTGATCGTCGCCGATGACGGCGAGGCGGCGATCCTGCGCCACCCCGCCGAGCATCGCCTGACGGCCGCCCGCCGGAAGTCGCTGCTGCTGCGCTATGCCCGGCTGTCGGCCGGGCGGCTGCAGGGGCTGCTGGATCCGACGGGCGCGGCCGAGCTGCGCGCCTCGCTCCGGGTCGAATAAGGCCTCAGGGGATTTCCGGCGGGAAATGGTGGGCGCCATCCGGCTGCAGCGGCAGCGGCATGGCCCAGGCCACCGCGTCCAGCGGCAGCGGCCCGTAGAGATGCGGGAACAGGCCGGGGCGCGAGCCGCCGGCCGCCGGTTCCCAGCGCAGCGTCACGCCGAGCTTTTCCGCCGTCGCCGCCACCAGCCACAGGTCGGGCTGGCCGGCGCGGTGCTTGGCGGCGCTGGCGCGCAGCTGCTCCGCCGTGGAGAAATGCAGGAAGCCGTCGCGGGCATCCTCGGCGCTGCCGAGGTAGAGGCCCCTGGCGCGGGCCTCCTGCCAGTCGGCGTCGCGGACCATGGTGTAGATGATGGGCTGCATGGCCCGCAGGCTTAGCCGGCTTCGACGCGGTAGAACAGCATCGCGCCGATCTCCGCCTGGGGCGGGCGGCCGATGGCCCAGGGCGGCAGCTCGTCGGCGCCATGCGCATGGGTGGCCCCCCCGGTCGGGTCCTGCAGCGTGCCGGAGGCCGCGCGCGCCGCGATGCGGCGGCAGATCGCCAGGCCCGGATCGCCGGAGGGCACCGCCAGCATCACCGCATGGCGGATGTGGTTGCGGTTCCAGCAGCTGAACTGGAAGGGCGCGCGACAGATGGCCGACAGCCCGCGGCCCCAATGCGCGGTGCCGGCCTCGGCCAGGCGGACGCGGTTCATGATGGTGGCGGCCAGCGCCTCGATGGCGCGGACCGGGCGGGTGCCGGCCTCGGCCCAGAGGGTCAGCGCCAGCACCTCCTGCGGCGGCAGGGCATGGGCGGCGGCCGGGATCATGGCATGGCTGGACATTTCTGTTCTCTCAGCTCCGGTCTTCGGAATGCCAGCCGCGCATCGGCTGGGCGGCCTGCAGGGCCTGGGCGGCGGTCGCGGCGCGGGCCACGGCGTCGAGCTTCTCCTCGATCCGCAGCAGCTGGCGGCTGAGGCGCTGGTCGACATCGCGGATCAGCGACAGCGGCACATAGGTGCGGGCGACCTCCAGCTTGAAGGCGGCCAGCTCGTCGCGGGTGCGCGACAGGGCACCGGCATCGGGCGGCGGCGCGGCCTCCTCGGGGCGGTCATGCAGGTGGCGGCGCAGCCCGTGCATCATCCAGAACAGCAGGGCCAGCATCGGCGTCTGCGCGACGGCCGCGAGCGTGGTTGCCAGATTCTGGGGCTCCAGGTCGAAAGGCGGCATGCGGACCTCCTTCAGGGGGACGCGCGCGCGGCCGGCCCGTGCAGGCCGGCGGCGTTGGTCTCTCGGGATTTCGGGGGGGGGGATCGCGGCGGGCTGCGGGCGCAGCTCGGGCCTTGATGGGGACATCCTGCCGCGACGCTCGTTGCCGATCAAGAACAAAATAGGAACTCGATCCGATCCCGATCAGGCCTCGGCTGATCGGGTGAATCGGCTCGCCCAATCAGACGCCGCGCCATCCCGGGCCGCGCGGCGCCGGCGGCGCGCCGGGCAGGCGGACGGGCTCGGCCAGCAGGCAGCCGGCGACGGCATCCAGCGCGTCGTCGCGCAAGCCAGCGGCATCGGGGCGCCATTCGGCCAGCTCGGTGGCGAAGGGGCCGTCCAGCACCGCCGCATGGGCGAAAAGCTTTCGCGCCGCCATCAGCGGGTCGAAGCCGGCGAGGATCCTTTCCTGCTTCGGGCGGTGGCTGTGGTGCTCGACGACGGTGCAGGCGGCGCCGGCGCGGGCCATCTCCCGCCGCAGCAGCGCGGGCAGGAAGCGGCCGATGCCATTGGTCTCGACCCGCACCACGGGCAACAGAAAAGAACGCGCCAGCGACGCCACGGCGCGGCATTGCTGGGTGGCGGGGTCGTCGGCCGCGTCGGGGTCGTGGGTCAGGTACAGCAGGCGGTGCAGGTAGTGGTGGCCCTCGGCATCGGCGAAGCAGGCGGCCAGCACGCTGCCGTCGCCACGGCCGGGGCGGCCATAGGCGGGGTCCCAGAAGCCGCCACCCGAGACCATCCGCCGCCCCAGCAATTGCAGCACCGGGCGGCCCTGCGCCTCGCGGTAGTCGAGCTCCTCGCGGTAGCGCACCAGCAGCGCCGGATCGAGCCGCGCGGCGCCGCTGGCCATCGGCCGCAGCAGCATCTGCCGGCCGAAATGCAAGGGGCCGACGCGTTCCCTCAATTGCGCCACGGCATCGACGGAAAAGCGTTGCGGCCAGGCGCTGCGCCCGGCGGCGTTCAGCAGCGGCACGGTCAGCCGCCGATACCCCGCCAGGAAGGGTTTCTTCTCGTCATCAGCAGAAGGGGCGCGGTAGAGGCTGTCGGCGCAATGCGGCGTGCCAACGTACAAAATAGTGCCGCCGGGGGTCAGGACAAATTCGGTTTCTGCCAGGCGCTCGCGCAGTTCTTCCCGTTTTCCCGGCGTGTCGCAATTGCCGGCCACCTCGACATCGTCGCAGATGATGACATCGGCCCGGGCGCCGGTGATGTTGCCAAAAAGCCCCGCTGCCAGCATCGACGGATCGCGCAGCGCGCCGCGGCGGGCGACGGTGAAACGGTCCACCGCCCAGGCCTCGGGCGCCGGCGGGACCAGGCCGGCGCAGAGCGGATGCCGCTCGACGATGCGGCGGACCGTCGCCACCATCTTGGTCGCCAGCGGCAGGTCGGCCGCCAGCACCAGGATCCGCGTCTCCGGCCAGCGCGCCAGCAGCCAGGCGCAGTAGAGCCCGACCAGCGTCGACTTGCCGCAGCCGCGGAAGGCCATCAGCAGCAGCCGGGTGTCGCCCCCCGCCCGCCGCGCCTCGAGCCAGCGCAGGATCCGCCGATGCACCGCCGGCGTGCCCTGCCCTGCCTCGCTGTTCCAGATCCAGACGAATTCGTTGAGCTCAACCGGACGCTCCGTCATCGGAACCTTGGTCCTCCTCGTCGCCGTCGTCGGGCGGCGCGGCCATCGCGCCGCGTGCCTGGCGCAGCAGGGCCTCGGCCCGGGCCACGCCGTCCTCCTCGCCGGCCGCGGCAGGGCCGGCGAGCTTCAGCAGGTGCTCCAGATGCGCCAGCGCCGATTTGGCGGCGGCATGGTGGGCGGCGAAGGCGCGGGCATCGTCATGCGCGCCAGGGGCCGGGCCGCGGGCGATGAAGGCGCCGTAGTCATCGACCACCCGCTGCACGACGGTCTCCAGGCTTTCCAGCCCTGGCGGCTTTTTCTGACGCTTCATGCCTTCACCGCCCGCACCCGGATGGTGCCGGCCGCCAGGTCGATGGGGTCGGTGTGGCGGTTCCAGGCGGTCACCGTGATCAACCCGTCGGCGCCGACATTGGCGTGGAAGACGATGCCGGTGGTGGGCCGGCTGAAGGCAGCCTGGACGAAGTCGCCGGTGTGCACGCCGGGCACCGAGACGCCGATCTGCGCCGAGCCGCCGGCCAGGATGCTGGGCGGGTCCCAGGCGAGTTCGGCCACCAGCTCCCGCTTGCCATGCGGCAGGTTGGGCTGGCCGTAGAGCAGCGGCGGCGCGAAGGCCGGGTCGCAATAGAGGCGCATCGACCGCACCTCGTAGTCGCGGCCCAGCCGGGCCACGCCGATGATGGCATAGGCGACATCGGCACCGACCCGCAGCGTCTGCAGCCGGGTCAGGGTGGCATCCGCATTGTCGGCATTGCCCTGCCACCAGCGCGGCGTCTCGGCCCAGGTCATCGACATGCCCGAGGCCTTGACCTGCGCGCCATGCACCGGCTCGGAGATCAGCGCCATCGACGCGTCGAAGCACTGCACGATCAGCCGCGGCTCGTCGGCATCGACGACGAGGGCGAATTCCTTGCAGAGCCGGGTGTCGACGACGAAGCCGATGGCGCGGCCGCCGGTCAGCAGCACGCCGGCATCGGTCAGGGTGTAGTTGTCGAGCGCGCGGAAGGTGAATTGCGGCAGCGTCGTCGGGCTGCCGGAGACGTTGGTCGACAGCGCCGCCAGCTTCTCGAACCCCGTCTCCGTCGCGCTCCAGCGGATCGCGGCGGCGCGCAGGTTGGAAACGTCGCCGACCAGGCGCAGCGCCTCGCGATGGCCGACCGCCTGGTGCAGCGCCCGCACCACCGAGCCGACGCGGGTGGCGGTCGACGCATAGTCGATCGAGACATTGTAGCCCTGGCTGGCCCAGGCGACCTCGTAGACATGGTCCTGGGCGCCGGCGGTGTGGCGGGCGACGAAGGGGTCGCAGCCCTCCATCCGCATGCCATAGACCATCACCGCGCGGCTGTTCACCTGCATCAGGAAGGGGATGCCGGTGCAGGGCTTGTCGCGCGACTGCAGCTCGAAGGCGGGGCCGTGGAAGACGTGGCGGTTATGCGCCACATAGGCGCCAGGCTCGGCCGAGAAGCGCACGCCATAGCGGTCGCGATCGACGTTAACCGACTGCCCATGGGCGAAGTGGCCGCCATAGTATCGGACAGACGTGTTCCAGGCGCCCGCCGTCTGGGTGCGCACGTCGAGGCCGATGCCGTTGTTGACGATGCGCCCCAGATGGATGTTGCTGTCCTCGACGCCGCGCTCGACGCCCAGGCTGCGGATGCCGATGGTGAAGCCCTCGACCTGGCGCAGCTCGACGACGCAGCTGTCGAGGTTGCGCAGCAGCACGCCGATGTCGCGCTCGTCCAGCCAGTCGGTGATGGTGGCGCGCAGCACGCGGATGCCGTGGTAGTACTTGGCCTGGTTGCGCACCGCCGCACCGTCGCCGATGGTCAGCGCCGTCTCGCCACCCGGCCCGGCATAGAGGATGGCGCCGCGCATCAGCAGCCCGCCCGAGGCGCCCGGGAAGATCAGCGGCACCGTCGTCCGGTGCATGCCCTCGCCGATCTCCAGGAACCGGCCGGAGGCGCCCGCGGCATTCATCGCCGCCTGCAGCGCCGGCCCGTCATCGGTGACGCCGTCGCCCATGGCGCCGAAGTCGCGCGCCGTCAGCCGCTCGGCCAGCTTGTCGGCGATGCTGCGCGGAATGGCGCCGCCAAAGGGCACCTGCATCACCGGGTCGCGCGGCAGCGCCGTCGCATTGCCGAGCGAATCGAAGCCGAGCACCCGGTTGGCGCGCCCCGCCTTGTCCGGCAGCACCAGCGAGGCCGGCAGGTCCGTCGCCGGCGCCCGCAGCGCGCCGGAGAATTCCTCGCGCAGCTCCTGGGTGAAGGCGACCTGGCGGTCCAGCTCCTCGTTGAGCGTCGCGGCGCGCAGCAGCCCGTTCGGCTGGAAGTCGGTGATGCGCTGCACCGGCAGCACGCGGCGCAGCAGCAGCCGGCTGCCAAGCGGCGGCGCCACGGCCAGCGTCACGCTGCCGCCATTCGAGCTGCCGGCGCCGCTGACCGAATAGGCCGAGGCCGGCTGCTCCAGGCCGTCGATGCGCAGCTCCAGGTCGCTCGCCTCGAAGATCGGGAAGGGATAGACGAAGACGGTCTGCGCGCCATCCGCCGCGTAGTGGACACGCGGCGCGATGTCGCCGATGCGGATATGCTCGGCCATGCGGATCTCTCTTGCGGAAGGGTGGCGGGGACGGCGTCAGCCGGGCAGCGCAGTTCCGGAGGGCGCTTAGTCGAGCAGCGAGCGCAGCGCGCCGCCGAAGCTGTTGCCGGCGCGCAGCCAGGTGGTCAGCGACCCGTCGGCGTTCAGCAGCGAGCTGCGCCCGGCCGCCATCCGCGCCTCGAAGCGGTCGTCGCTGTCGGCGGCGGCCTCGGCGGCATCCTGCTGCAGCCCGGCGGTGATCGCCGCCGCCGAGCCCTGGTCGGGGCTGACGCCGGCCGCCGCCAGCCGGGCGCGGGTCGAGGCCATGGTGCGTTCCAGCGCCGCCTCGCGTTCCCGCGTGTCGGTGGCCTGCTGGGCGGCCAGCTGCTGCTGCCGGGCGGCCAGCGTCGCCGCCTCCTGCTGCTGTTGCGCCTTGGCCTGGGCCGCCTGCGCCTGGCCCTGGCGCACCGTGCCGTAGAGCGAGGCGCCGGTGCCGATCAGCGTGGCGATGGGGGCGAGCTGGGCCATCAGTCGGTCATCCTCGTCTCGGTGGTGACGGAAAGCAGCGTCAGCGGCAGCGGCGTGTCGCCCTCGATGCGCCACAGCGGCAGCAGGGTGTCGCGCCGCCAGCCGAAGCCGCGCAGCGTGACATCGCCGGTGAAGCGCGCCGGCGCCGCATCCAGCAGCGCGGTATCCAGCCTGCGGAACGGCACCGGCTGCAGCCCGCGGCCCAGATCGACGGACAGCGCCGCCGTCTCCAGCAGGCGGAACCCGGCCGAGACCAGCCGCAGCGGCCCGCTGCGCGCCCCCGCCGCGCCGCCCAGCTGCGGCGGCAGCGGCTCGATCACATGGGCGAAGCCGAGGCCCGCCTGCAGCGCGAAGGCCTCCGGGTCGATGGTGACGCTGTCGGCGCCGACGGTCGCCGTGCCGCGGGGCGCGCCATCGGCCACCACCTGCACGACGCGCCCGGCCAGGTGGCCGAGCCCGCTCCAGACGGTCTGCGCGACCGTGTTGCCGCCGGTCAGCCCGGCATCGACGGCGAGGCCCGGATCGAAACGTTCGAGCCGCGGGCTGCCGTCGCGGTCGATGGCGCACCAGACGGTGCCGTCGATCTCGGCCAGCGACAGGAAGCGCCCTGGCGTGTCCTGCCGCGTCCAGGCGGTGACCTGCTCGGCGCGGTAGAGGGTCAGCGTCGCCAGCCAGCCGCCGGCCATGGCCACATGCAGCAGCCGCCGCGTCTGGTCATAGGCCATGGCCACCGGCGCCTGCACCAGGTGCCGCGCGATCAGCGCCAGGTCGTTCGCCTGATAGGCCTGGGCGACATCGGTATAGGCGTATTCATGCACCGCCTGCCCCGACCGCGCGACGAAGATGGTGCTGCCATCGACATCGACGGGGGCGATGCTGCGCGCGACCGGCGAGCCGATCCGCGTCTGCCGGTGCAGCTGGATCGAGGACGGCGTCATCGGGTCGCCGGTGACCATCCATTCGGCGCCCGAGGTGAAGACCTGCAGGTGCCGCCCCGAGAAGACGGCGCGGATGGCGTTCACCTGGTCCGACAGCAGGCCGAACTCGATCGCCTGGTCATCGAGGCCGCTGCCCAGGTCGAAATTGAACAGGTCGCCGGAGCGCGACAGCCACAGCCGGTTCGGCAGGTCGCGCGCGCCGCCCAGCACCAGCCGGTCCTGGTGGAAGCAGGCGCTGACCGGCCAGCCGCGGGCGCCGCTGAAGGCGGCCTCGTCCCAATCCGTGGTCGTCGCCGCCGAGGGCAGCGTCTCCGACAGCGTCGCCGTCGCCGTGGTGGTCGAGCTGACGCCGGTGACCACCAGGTGCTTGCCCTGGAGCCGCAGCGACGACCCGACATGGCCGGGCTGGAAGAAGTCGCCCGTGCAGGTCAGCGAGATCGCCCCGCTGGTCCCGCTCGGCGTCATCGCGATGCCCGGCGGCAGGAAGCGGAAATACGGCAGGAAAACCCAGTCCCAGCCGCCGATGCTCCAGCTGGTGTGGCTGGTGCGCGTCACCTTCTGCGGCGTCATCTCGGGATGCAGCAGCAGCAGCGTGTCGGCGCTCTGCGTCCAGGCCAGCTGGTCGAGCATCGCGGCCGTCCAGGGCGCGGCGAGGCTCGCCACCTCGGCATCGCCCAGGAAGACCTGCAGCCGCTGATGCGTCAGCGCCAGCAGATAGGTCTGCTCGGTGTTGAACTCGAAGGCCACCAGCCGCGCGGCGCCGGGCAGCACTGCCACATGCCGCAGCCCGGGCCGGCGCGTCACGCCGCCGGTCGGCTCGATGAAGACATTGCGCAACCGCCGCGCCCCGTTCTCGAAGGCGCGCAGGTCGCCGCGGCCCAGCAGCTGGTCGCTGAGCTCGCCTGCGGTGAAGCTGGTCTTGATGCTGCGGCCGGCGGCCATCGCTCACCCCCTTGCCGTGATCAGCGGGAAATCCTGCAGCGCCCGCGTGGTCTTCTGCTGGCTGTCGACCAGCCGGGCATGGCGGAACTCCGCCTCCGCCAGACGGTGCAGCATCTCCGTCCGCGCGCTGCTCTCGGTCAGCGGAATGCAGAACTCCGCCGCCAGCCGCGTCGCCAGGGCGCTGGCGAAGAAGGCGGGGAAGACGCTCTCATCGGGGCGGAACAGATAGGTCAGCGTGACGCGCGGCGAATCCGCGTGCAGCCGGTTCTCCTGCAGCCGGTACAGCAGGCCCCTGCCCGCCCCCTCGCCACCCGCCGACAGCACGCGGAGAAAGTCCGCGGGCAGCTGGAACGCGTAAGAGAAGTCGGCGACGGGGACGGCCAGCAGGCGCGGCAGATCCATCTGCCCCGACGCGAAACTCCAGGGATGCGACGACAACATCGCATCGCGCACCGACGGATACAGATTGGCCGCCACCTCCGCCTCGGCGCTGCCCTCCTCGAAGGACGCCACAGGCTGCGCGCCAATCTTCAGCAACGCCCGCGAGCACAGGACCAAAGCGGATAACGGCATCGGCCACCTCCTACAAAAACAAGAAAAGCGAGAGGGCACCGCCCTCTCGCGCTCTCCCGCCAGGAAACTGAGTTTCCTGGACCTTCCGTCACTCGAAGCAGCGCATGCGGACGACGCCGGCCGGATCGATCAGCACGGCGCCCTGGCTCATCATGTTGTTGACGAAATACGCGGCGCGATCGCCGTGCCAGGTCAGATCGGTGGTGATCTCCTGCGCCACGGCATGGCCGATGGCGGTCTTGTGGTAGAAATAGCAGAAGCGCAGGTCGCCGCTCTTGGTCAGCCCCGAATGCGGCATCCAGGTCGCGCCCAGCCAATGCTTCACCTGCGTGCCCTTCCAGGGCAGCTCGCTCTCGCCGACATACTGGGTGTTGGCGAATTCCTCGATCTGCATCAGCTCCGACCACTGCTTCCAGCCGACCACGGCGAAACGCCCGCCATCGTCGGGGACATCGGCCGCACCGAGCATCTCGAAGGCCAGCAGCACCTTCGCCTTGGTCAGCCCGTCGGTGTCGGTGGTGCCGGTGGCGGTGTCGGTCGCCTCCTCGGTGCCGGCATCCAGCGCCGCGATCACCAGCTCGTCGGTCTTGCGGCCCAGCGCATAGGCGCCGGCGGCGGCGACCACCTGGCGCTCGTCGACATTGGTCTTCAGCTCGTCCAGCCGGTCGATCCACTCGCCGGCATAATAGTCCTGCAGGAAGCATTCGACAGTCGAATGCGCCAGGTTCATCACCGGCACCGCGCCGTTGCGCGCCTTGGCGGCGGCGATGCCATGACCGACGATCGGGAAGACGGTCGAGGCGCCGCGCACGCCCGTCTTGCTGCGCACGGTCGGGCGCAGCTTGCTGCCCTGCCGCTGATAGGCCTCGTGCACCTCGGACTCGAACTGCTTGATGAAGACCTGGTCAATGGAACCGGACATGCGGTGTTCCTTCGCGAAGCATCAGGTTTCAGGGGTCATCGGCCCGGGCGCGCGGTTGTCCGCCATGACAGGCGGCCGCGCAGCGCCAGGCAGGCCGCGGCGCCCACGAAGGGGTTGCGCCGCGGAAATTCGTGGGGGCGCCGTCAGCCCTGGCCGAAGAGCTTCTTGAAGCCGTCGGTGACGCGCTTGACGTATTCCGGCTCGCGCGAGCGCCAGTAGCGCGGGTCGCGCATCATCCGGCGCAGCGCCTGCTCGTCGATCGGCGCCGGTGGCGCGCCGTCGCGCGCCAGGCTGGGCTCGGCCTTCTGCATCATCCGGTGCAGCGCCAGCACGCCCTCGGCGGTGGTCGACAGCGCCTCGAAGACGCCGGGCGCCAGGTTCGCCTTGCCCCAGCTGGCGATCTGGCCGGCGATGCGCTGGAAGCCCTCGGCGCCGCCGAATTCCTGCTCCAGCTTGGCGCGCTGCTTCTGCGCCTCGTAATCGGCGGCGGCCTCGGCGATCAGCGGCAGCAGCCGCTCGGCGGCCAGGTCATAGACCAGCTGCACCTGGGCGCAGGTGAAGCCGGCCCCGTGCAGCCGCTTGTTGATCTCGGGGTCCGACCCGCAGAGCGGGTGCTTTTCCTCGACCTCGTATTCCTCCGGCGCGGCGGGGACGCCGAGCGCGCGCCGAAAACGGTTGCGCTCCTCCTCCGGCGCGTCCTCGCCCGGCGGCACCAGCCGCTGCGACAGGCGCTTCTCCAGCTCGCGATAGGATTTCAGCAGCGCCTCGATGCGCAGCGACTTGCTGTCGCTGTCCCAGAACTTCTCCGGGATCGCCTCGGGACGGGCCTCGTCGCTCTCGGGCGCGGGGTCCAGCAGGTTCTCGGCCATGCGGCGTCTCACTCCTCGGCGGGGGTCAGGATGCCGGCCGGCGCGGACAGCGCGCGGGCCAGGTGGCGGGTGGTGGCGACCAGGTCGAGCTGCGCCGTCGCCTGCGGCCCCAGCGCCGCCACCGCCTGCAGGAACAGCAGCGTGTTGGAGGCGTCGGCGCGGCCCTGGACGCGCGCCAGCGGCGAGTCGTAGGTCAGCCGCACCTCCCGCCCGTCCAGCAGCAGCGGCGGCACCTCGCCGCGGCGGCGCAGGATCGACAGGCAGCGGGCGATCAGCGGCGTCAGCAGCTCGGCCTGCAGCCGGCCGTAAGTGGCGCCCAGCAGGCGCGCGGTCTCGGCGCTGCGCTCCAGCACCTCGGTCGCGGTCATGCTGGCCTGGCGCGGGGCGGACAGCCGGTCGGCCAGCAGCGCGGTGCGGATCCGCGTGCGCAGGTCGGTCAGCACCAGCTGCGAGATGTCGAAGTTGCCGGGTGCGGCCAGCGGCGTCAGCCCCGACGACCCCGGCGCCTTCGGGATGATGGCGCCCGGCACCAGCTGGACGGTGGCCGGGTTCAGCACCCCGTCATCCTCGGCCTGCCAGATGCCGGTGGCCGCGATCGAGGCGTTCTTCAGCACCAGCTCGACCACCTTGTTGGCGGTGCGGATGTCGGGCAGCGCCTTCATCACCGGCCCGCGCCCATAGACCTCGCCGGGCGCCTTCATCCAGCGGAAGGCCAGGAACGGGCTGTCCAGGAACCGCCCGGTGGCCAGCGGCACCGCGCGCCCCTCCCAGTCCAGCACGGCGAGGTAGCCGCAGCCGGTCCGCTCCGGCCACACCGCCTCGACCACCCGGTGGCGGACCGGGTTTTCCTCGGTGCCCTCGATGCCCGGTGGCAGGACGGCGTCGGGGTAGCGGCGGCGCAGCGTCGCGGCGTCCAGCGCCGCGGCGCGGTAGACGGTGTCGAGCCGGCCGCTCTCGCCCTCCTCCAGCACCGCCTCGCGCAGCGGCACGGCGGTGAAGCGCAGCGCGGAGAGGCCACCCGGCGGCGCCTCCTCCACCAGCAGCACGCCGCTACCGGCGACGACGAGGTCGAGGAAGGCCTGGTGCATCTCGACCGCGAAGTTGGAGCGGTCCAGATGCCCCTGCAGCGTCTCCGCCGCCTCCTCCAGCGCCGCCGCCGCGGCGGGGCCCTGGGCGCTTTCCGCCAGGGCCCGCGACGGGGCCAGGCCGAACCAGCGCGACCAGGGCGGCGTCAGCTCGGCCAGCAGGCTGGCGGCCAGCTGCTCGGCGGCGTCGGGGGCGGTCGCGTCATAGAGCTGCGCGCCGCCGGCGCCGGGGGTGCCGGACAGGACATGGTCGTAGCATTCCTGCCAGACGCCCTCCCACGGGCGGCGCCGGGCCAGCGCTGCCGCGTGGCGCGGCAGCAGGGTCTCGGGGGTCAGGGTCATGCGCTCACTCCCCCAGCAGGGTCTTGCGCCCGCCGGCCAATCCCGGGGCCAATCCGGGGGCGAGCGCCGGGACGGGCGCGGCGGGGGCTTCCTCCATCACCCCGCGGGCGGAGGTGGCGATGGTGCCGGCCAGGCCGCGGCGGGCGCGCTGCTGGCTGTCGGCCCGGGCGGTCTGCGCCGCCGCCTCGGGACTGGTCGCGGCGGCAGGGGTCGGATCGGCCGTGGCGGTCGGGACGACGACCACCGGCTTCGGGGCTCGGAACAGGCCACCCATGCGCGTGCGGGCTCCTCTGCTGCGGGGGGGACCCAACGACCGGCCCGAACGAAGAAACCCTGCCGGAGCCCCCCCCCGGCAGGGCTCGAGGTCGGGGGGGCGCGGGGAGGATGCCGCCGGGCGCAACTCGCCCCTTGGCGACTGCAGTCCTACGCTCTCAGCGAGGCCGCGTCAATGATTTTATTCCTATTGCAGGAAGATTTTTCCAAACGCCGATACAACCCATGCGGGGTGACGGCGAAGGGCGCGCCATCGCCCAGCAGCGCCCGGCAGACGGTGACGCAAGAATAGGGGCTGAGCTCCGGCAGCCAGCCGCAGGCCGGCGGCCCGGGCTGGAACGGGCCCAGCACGGTCAGCCCGGCGCGGCGGTAGAAGCCCGGCAGGTCGAAGCCGGCGACCAGGTCGGGCCGCGCCACCAGCAGCCGGCCGGAGAGCGGCTCGATCACCGTCCAGCCGCGGGCATCCTCCACCACCGCGAAGCAGTGGCGGAAGCCGGGGCGCAGCAGCCGCAGCCAGGCGCGGTCGGCGCGGCCGCCGAAGCCGATCCAGACCTGCTGCACGCCCTCGGCCAAAGCATGGCGCGGCGCGATGCGCAGGGGCTGGATCGGCGGGGATTGCGCGGGCCGGCTCACGGCCGCGGCCCCGGCCAGGGCAGCACGGCGGCGCTGTCCTCGGGCGGCAGCGCCATCGCCGGGCCGGCGACGATGCCCTTCTGCCGCAGCGGCCAGTCGAGCCGCGACAGCGCCTCCCGCCACAGCCGGCTGTCGCCGCGCTCGCGCAGCGCCCGGGGGTCGGGCGCCTGGCCGCGCTCGCCCCAGAGGCGGAGGATGCGGGCATGCGCCAGGTCGATCCGGCGCTGGCGGTACAGCCGGTCGAGGCATTTCACCACGTCGTCGGGCTCGCAGGGGCGCGGCACCGTGCCGGCGCCGGCGACGATGCGGGCGCCCTCGCGCCGGGCGACGAGGGCGTTCATGGTCCAGAACCAGGCCTGCTCGGCGCTGGCGAAGGGTTCGGCCTTGCTGAGCGAGGCCAGGACGGGGGCATTGTGCGGGCGAAGGGCGGCGGTCATTTCGGGGGGTGTTCCTCGCCTTCTGGTTGAGTACCGGGTCAATCATTACGATCCGGTTTATAGGCGTCAAGGCCTAAACGCGACTATTTTCCTATTGCGGCAGACGCAAAAACCTAGGATGATCCACCCATGCGGCATGACGATATCTGGCGGGCGGTGGATGCCCTGGCGGCCGAGCACGGCCTGTCGCCCTCGGGCCTGGCCCGCAAGGCGGGGCTGGACGCGACCGCCTTCAACCCGTCCAAGCGGGTCGGCGCCGATGGCCGCGCGCGCTGGCCCTCGACCGAGAGCATCGCCAAGATCCTCGGCGCCACCGGCACCGACATGGACAGCTTCGCCTCGCTGGTCACCGGCGCCCCGGCGCTGAACAGCGGCAGCCGCACCATGCAGGGCCGGCGCATCCCGCTGATCGGCCTGGCCCAGGCCGGCGGCGATGGCTATTTCGGCGATGGCGGCTACCCGGTCGGCGGCGGCTGGGACGAGATCAGCACGCCCGAGCTGTCCGACCCCAACGCCTATGCCCTGGAAATCTCCGGCGACAGCATGGAGCCGGTGTTCCGCGACGGCGACGTCATCATCGTCTCGCCCAATTCCCCGGTGCGCCGCGGCGACCGGGTGGTGGTGCGCACGGTGAAAGGCGAGGTGATGGCGAAGGAGCTGCTGCGCCAGTCCGCCCGCCGCATCGAGCTGGCCAGCCTGAACCCGGCGCATCCGAACTACAGCTTCGACCTGATCGAGATCGCCTGGATCCATCGGATCCTTTGGGCGAGCCAGTAATCCCGGCCAGCGTCCCGCCTGTGGCCTCGTGGCGCCAACTGACGGCGGGGTCCGGGGTGATACGATCACCCCGGCGGGGGTCTGGGGG
>NZ_CACSJM010000056.1 GCF_902706185.1 Roseomonas sp. 18066
GTCCGTGGGGATACTATCCCCCCGGCGGGGGTCTGGGGGCGGAGCCCCCAGGCTAGAGCAGCTCTTCCAGCGTGTTGGTCAGCGTGGCGATGTCTTCGTCGCGCGACAGGCGATGGTCGCCGTCCTTGATCAGGACGACTTTCGTATCGCTGGACGCGATATGGTCGGCGATGCGGATCGCCGTCTGCCAAGGCACTTCCGCGTCGCGCATGCCTTGCAGCAGCCGCACCGGCCCTGAGAAGGGCAGGGGCGCGTTCAGCACGCGCTGGTCCTTGCCGTCCTCGATCAGCCGCAGGGTGATCGGCACGGGCGGCCCGTAGGGGCTGTCGAGGTGGATGATGCCGTCGCGCAGCAGCGCCTGCTGCTGCTCGGCCGAGAAATGCGGCCACATCAGGTCTTCGGTGAAATCCGGCGCCGCGGCGATGCCGAGCAGCGCCTGGATGCGCTCGGGCATGCGGCGGGACAGGAGCAGGCTGATCCAGCCGCCCATGGAGGAGCCGACCAGCACCAGGGGCCCGGTAGTCAGCTTGTCCAGCACGATGGCCGCGTCCTCGGCCCAGCGGCCGATGCAGCCGTTCTCGAAGGCATCGTCGCTGGTGCCGTGGCCGGCATAGTCGAAGCGCAGGAAGGACTGGCCCTGGGCCGCGCACCAGTCGCGCAGCGCCAGGGCCTTGCTGCCCTCCATGTCGGAGCGGAAGCCGGCGAGGAAGACGACGGTCGGCCCGTCGCCCTCCAGCCGCGCCCAGGCCAGGTGGGTGCCGTCGCCGCGATCGAGGCGCCCCGTGGTCTCGGCCATGGCCTCGATCATGCCTTCGGCAGGCCGCGGCGGGCGAGGTTGGCCATCAGCGCGCCGATGCCGAAGGTCCAGGGCGGGCATTCATCGGTGCGGCGGACGGTGTTGCTCAGCGCGCCCAGCCGCGGGCTGGCGATGCGCACCACGTCGTCCATGCGGTGGGTGAAGCCGGCCCCCGGCGCGCCGCGGTCCTTCGACGGCGAGAAGGGCGTGCCGAGGAACAGCGCCGCCCCGTCCGGATACTGGTGGTGGGCGTTCAGCATCTGGCCGACCAGGTCGGTCGGGTCGCGGCTGATGCTGCCGACCTTGCCAGCCTCGTCCAGGGTGAAGCCGTCGGTGCCGGTGATGGTCAGGCGGATCTCGGCGGCGCGGATATCCTCGATGCCGAAATCGTCGGCGAAGAGGCGGATGGCCGGGCCGATGGCGCAGGCGGCGTTGTTGTCCTTGGCGCGGCCGAGCAGCAGGGCGGAGCGCCCCTCGACGTCGCGCAGGTTCACGTCATTGCCCAGCGCCGCGCCGACGATGGTGCCGGCCGCGTTCACGGCCAGGACCACCTCGGGCTCCGGGTTGTTCCAGTCGCTGCCGGGATGGATGCCGATCAGCGCGCCGGAGCCGACGGCGGAGAGCGACTGGCCCTTGGTGAAGACCTCCGCATCCGGGCCGATGCCGACCTCCAGATACTGGCTCCACCAGCCGCGGGCGATCAGGTTTTCTTTCAATGCGATCGCTTCGGCGCTGCCGGGGCGGAGCGCCGCCAGGTCGTCGCCGATGATGTCGCGGATCTCGCCGCGGACGCGCTCGGCCTGGCTGGCATCGCCGCGGCAGCGCTCCTCGATCACCCGCTCCAGCATCGAGCGCGCATAGGTCACGCCGCAGGCCTTCAGCGCCTGCAGGTCGAAGGGGGCCAGCAGGCGGTAGGGGCCTTCCCCCGCCAGCAGGGCGGGCAGGTCCAGCGCCAGGGGCTCGCCCTCGGCGCCGATGGCGCTGACCGGGTCGGCGCCGTTCAGCCAGGCGCTGACGGTGCCATAGGCCGGGGTCATGTCCATCACCTGGCCGCCGGACAGGGCGAGCGCCAGCGGGCCCTCGGGCCCCTCGGCGCGCAGCGCGAAATGGCCGTCCCTCCAATCGGCGGGCAGGGCGGTCGGCGCGGCGGGGTCGGGCTGGGTCATTCTGGGACGTCCTCCATTTCCGGCTTTCTCGTAATCCTAACCGATGGCGCTTGCCATCCGCCCCGTGGGGATGAAAGCATAACATCACAACCGGCAAAGTCCGGGACCGGGGAGGAGTGAAACGATGTCCGAGCTCACGCGGCGCATGGCGCTTCGGGCCGGCCTTCTGGCCGTGCCGGCCTTGGCGGCGCCGCCGCTGGTGGCCAAGGTGGGGGCGCAGCAGGCCTTCGACTGGCAGCGCTTCAAGGGCGAGAAGGTCGAGGCCAGCCTGACCTCCAACCCGCGCTCCTCCCTGCTGATCCAGCACCAGCGGGAATTCGAGGAGCTGACCGGCATCAAGGTCGGCGCCGAGCAGATCCCCGAGCAGCAGCACCGGCAGAAATTCGCTATCGAATTCGCCTCCGGCCGGCCGTCCTTCGACGTGGTCGGCATCAGCCTGCATGTCAGCAAGCGCCAGGTCGGCCGCGCCAAATGGTGCGCCGACATCAAGCCGCTGATCCAGGATGCGAGCATGACCGCGCCGGATTTCGACTTCGGCGATTTCGGCGCGGGGTCGGTGACCTATTCCACCCAGGCCGATGGCCGGATGGATACCCTGCCGGAATTCACCGACTACTTCATCATGTACTACAACAAGGAGCTGCTGGCGGCGAAGAACATCGCCGTGCCGAAGACCTTCGACGAGCTCTACATCGCCGCCAAGGCGCTGACCGACCCCGCCAAGCAGCAATACGGCTTCGTCGGCCGCGGGCTGCGCAACGCCAACGTGGTGCTGTGGAGCTCCTTCCTGCTCGGCACCGCGCAGCGCGACACCGTCAGCGCCGACATGAAGCTGCTGACCGACACGCCGGATGCCGTCTGGGCCACGCAGATGTACCAGAAGATGATGCGCGAATGCGCGCCGCCCGGCAGCGTCGGCTTCAACTGGAACGAGTGCCAGACCACCTTCATGCAGGGCCGCGCCGCCTTCTGGATCGACGGCGTCGGCTTCGCGGCGCCGCTCGAGGACAAGACCCGCTCCCGCATCGCCGGCAAGGTCGGCTATGCGGTGTCGCCGGCCGGCCCCGCCAACCATCATTGCTGCCTGTTCGGCACCGCCTTCGGCATCAGCGAGCAGAGCCGCCGGCGGGGCGCCGCCTGGTACTACCTGCAATGGGCCAGCGGCAAGGCGAACCAGCTGCGCTACCTGACCTCCGGCGCCGGGGCGCCCGCCCGCAGCAGCCCCTTCAGCAACGAGGAGGCGATCAGCACCAGCCGCTTCCCGCGCGAGTTCTTCACCACGCTGGCCGAAAGCGCCCGCATCGCCCGCCCCGGCCTGCCGGAGATCGTGCCGGTCACCGAGTTCCGCGACACGCTGGGCACCGCCATCACCAACACCATCGGCGGCGCCGACCCGGCGACCGAGCTGAAGCGTGCCACCGACGCCTTCCGCCCGGTGCTGGAACAGTCGGAGCGGGCGACCTAAATGGCGAATGGCGCCACCGCCCTGCCGGGGGGCACGGCCACCGCCGTCGCCGCCCCGCGCCGCCGCAACTATGCCCGCCGCTATGGCTGGTTCATCGTCCCCGCCGGCGTGGTGGTGCTGGCCGTCATCCTGTTCCCCTGGGCCTTCACCCTGTTCATGTCGGCCCATGAATGGAAGATCGGCGGCGGCCACCATTTCGTCGGCCTCGACAACTACCGCAAGCTGTTCACCGACGAGCGCTTCCTCTGGTCGGTCGCCCGCACCTTCTACTTCACCGCCCTGGCCGTGGTGCTGCCGATGATCTTCGGCGTGGCCGCGGCCATGGTCTTCTCGCGCAACTTCCCGCTGCGCGGCCTGGCACGCACCATCTTCATCCTGCCGATGATGGCGACGCCGGTGGCGGTGGCCCTCGTCTGGACCATGATGTTCCACCCGCAGCTCGGCGTGCTGAACTGGCTCCTGACGCAATTCGGCATCCCGCCCAGCATGTGGATCTACGACGCCCGCACCGTCATCCCGACGCTGGTGATGGTCGAGGTCTGGCACTGGACGCCGCTGGTCATGCTGATCGTGCTCGGCGGCCTGGCCTCGCTGCCGATCGACCCCTACGAGGCGGCCAAGATCGACGGCGCCAGCCCCTGGCAGTCCTTCCGCCACATCACCTGGCCGCTGCTGCTGCCCTTCATCGTCGTGGCGCTGATCATCCGCACCATCGACGCGCTGAAGGCCTTCGACACCATCTATGTCATCACCCAGGGCGGACCCGGCACCAGCAGCGAGACCATCAATATCTTCCTCTACCTGCAGGGCTTCGCCTACTACAACATGGGCTATGCCAGCGCCGTGGTGGTGGTCTTCTTCCTGCTGATCGTGTCGCTCGCCGCCCTGCTGCTCTGGACCCGCAACCGGGTGAAGGACGCGGCATGATGCGCATCCTGGAAAAGATCGGCTTCGCCGCGGCGGTGCTGATCCTGGTCTCGCCCGGCGCCATGGTCTTCCTCTGGATGCTGTCCCTGGCCCTGAAGACCGAGCTGGACAACACCGCCTGGCCGCCCGTCTTCATCCCAGACCCACCCGTCTGGGACAACTTCCTGTCGGTTTTCGCCCGCAACGACTTCCTGCTCTACACCTGGAACAGCGTCGTCACCTCCTTCACCGCCACCGGCCTGGCCCTGCTGATCGGCGTCCCCGCCGGCTACGGCATCGCCAAGATGCGCGCGACGCGCGCGGCCATGCTGATCCTGATCGCCCGCATCACCCCGGGCCTGTCCTACCTGATCCCGCTCTTCCTGCTGTTCCAATGGCTCGGCCTGACCGGCACCCTGGCGCCCATCATCATCACCCACCTGGTCATCACCGTGCCCATCGTGGTCTGGGTCATGATCGGCTTCTTCGAAGGCCTGCCCGGCGAGCTGGAAGAAGCCGCCCTGGTCGACGGCGCCACCATCTGGCAGGCCTTCCGCCACGTCGCCTTCCCGCTCGCCCGGCCCGGGATCACGGTGGCGACGATCCTGTCCTTCATCTTCTCCTGGAACAACTTCATCTTCGCCATGGTCCTCGCCGGGCGCGAAACCCGCACCCTGCCCGTGGCGGTGAACAACATGCTCACCTTCGAGCAGATCTCCTGGGGACCCCTCGCCGCCGCGGCCCTGCTGGTGACGCTGCCGGTGCTGCTCCTGACCCTCGCGGCGCAGAAGCAGATCATCGCGGGGCTGACAGCAGGCGGGGTTAAAGGAGGATAAGAGTCCGGGGGCATTGAATGCCCCCGGGCCCCCACATCAACGGCCGTCACCCGCGCAGCACCACGACTGCACCTCCGTCAGGGCAGCACGGCGGGACGACATACTGGTCAGGCACGACACCTGCCGGTATGCCAAACCCCATGTCCTCCAGGCCCGCCATCCTCCAGCTGCTGCCCGCCCTGAACAGCGGCGGCGTCGAACGCGGCACCCTGGAAATCGCCGAAGCCCAGGCCGCGGCCGGTTACCACCCCATCGTCGCCTCCGCCGGCGGACGCCTGGTGCCCGCCCTCGAAGCCCTCGGCGCCACCCACGTCACCCTGCCGCTCACCGGCAAGTCGCCCCTCGCCTGGGCCGCCAATACCCGCGCCCTGCGACGGCTGATCCGGGAGCACGGCATCCGCCTGGTCCACGCCCGCTCCCGCGCGCCGGCCTGGGCCGGATTGACCGCGGCGCATCGGGAAAAAATCCCCTTCGTCACCACCTATCACGGCGCCTACAACGAGAACTTCCCCGGCAAGCGCCTCTACAACTCGGTCATGGCCCGCGGCGACCGCGTCATCGCCATCAGCCATTTCATCGCCGAGCTCATCCAGTCCCGCCACGGCACCGACCCGTCGCGCATCCGCATCATCCCCCGCGGCGTCGACCTGCGCCTTTTCGACCCGGCGGCCGTCACGCCGGACCGCATCGACGCCCTGCGCCAGGCCTGGGACATCCCGCGCGACCGCCCGGTCATCCTGCTGCCCGCCCGCATCAGCCGCTGGAAAGGCCAGGGAGTGCTGCTGGACGCTTTAAGCAAACTCGAAAAGAAACCCTTCGCCATCCTGCTCGGCGACCATGGCCGAGGCGCCTATGCGGCGGAGCTCCGCGCCCGCATCGCCAGCCTCGGCCTGGCGCAGGACGTCGCCATGCCCGGCCACACCGGCGACATGCCCGCGGCGCTGCTGCTGGCCGACCTGGTGCTGCATGCCTCGACCGATGCGGAAGCCTTTGGGCGTACGGTCGTCGAGGCCCAGGCCATGCGCCGCCCGGTCATCGCCGCCGACCTCGGCGCCCCGCGCGAGACCGTGGCGCAGGGCGTCACCGGCTGGCGCGTCCCCCCCGGCGACCCCGCGGCCCTGGCCGAGGCCATCCGCACTGTCCTGGCCATGCCGGACAACGACCGGGCCGCCATCGGCGCGGCGGCGCGGGCGGCGGTGCAGCGCGACTACACCACCGCGGCCATGCAGGCCTCCACCATCGCCGTCTATCGGGAGCTGCTGGGCGCATGACGACGCGCATCCTGGTCATCAAGCTGGCGGCGCTGGGCGACTTCGTGCAGGCCTTCGGCCCCTTCGCCGCCATCCGCGCGCATCACCCCGGCGCCGAGATCACCCTGCTGACGACGAAGCCCTTCGCTGGCCTGGCGGAAAGATCCCCCTGGTTCGACCGCGTCTGGGCCGACGGCCGGCCCTCCTGGGGCGACCTGCGCGCCGTGGCCGCGCTGGCGCTGCGCCTGCGCAGGGCCGGGTTCGACCGGGTCTATGACCTGCAGACCTCCAGCCGGTCGTCGCGCTATCGCCTGTTCACCGGGCGCCGCGCCGAATGGTCGGGCATCGCCGCCGGCGCCAGCCACCCCCATGCCAACCCGCTGCGCGACACGCTGCACACCGTCGAGCGCCAGCGCGAGCAGCTCGAGGCCGCCGGGATTTCGGCCTTTCCGCCGCCCGCGCTCGACTGGCTGGCCGGCGATCTGTCGGCTTTCACGCTGCCGGAACAGTTTTTCCTGATGATCCCCGGCGCCTCGCCCGGCCGCCCCGGCAAGCGATGGCCGGTCGAGCATTTCGCCGGGATCGCCACGAGCTCGGACATCCCGGCGGTCATCCTCGGCGGGCCGTCCGAGAAGGAATTGGCGGCGCGCATCGTGGCGGCCGCGCCCTCCGCCATCGACCTGACCTCCCGCACCGACCTGACCCAGATCGGCGCGCTGGCCCGGGTGGCGCGTTTCGCGCTGGGCAACGACACCGGCCCGACCCATCTGGTGGCCGCCGCCGGCTGCCCGACCCTCGCCCTCTTCGGGCCGGACAGCGACCCGGCGCTTTGCGCCCCCCGTGGTCCGGCGGTGGCCGTCGCCCGCGCCATGCCGATGGCCGACCTGCCGGTCGAGGCGGTGCGCCGGGCGCTGGCCGGCCTGGTCGCCTGACGCCTCAGGGCAGCGGCGAGATCGACCGCTTCAGGCTGCGCAGCGCGAAGGCGGTGCGGGTGTGGCGCACGCCGGGCAGCCGGTACAGCTTCTCCCGCAGCAGCGCCTCATAGCCGGCGGTGCCGCCCACCGCCGCCTTGATCAGATAGTCGTATTCGCCGGTGGTCAGGTGGCATTCCAGCACCTCCGGCATGTCCTGCACCGCCTGCTCGAAGCGGGCCAGCGCCGCCTCGTCATGCTTCTCCACCATGATCTCGACGAAGACGGTGTCGGGCAGGCCGAGCTGCGCCTGGTCCAGCAGCGCCACATAGCCCTGGATCACGCCGGACTGCTCCAGCCGCCGCACCCGCGTCCAGCAGGGCGAGGGCGACAGCCCGACCTCGGCGGCGAGCTCGGCATTGGTCAGCCGCGCATTGCGGGCGAGCGCGCGGAGGATGCGGTGGTCGGTCTGGTCCATGACGGGCTTTCGCTTCAGGCGTTCCGGGCCATGCCAGCGCGGCGACCGCGCTGTGGCTTCCGGTGGCTTTTCAATCCATGCGGCAGAATGCGGCGGCGCTGCCCGGGAAGGGCGCTCATTTCTGCCACGTTCAGGCTGCAAGAGGCATTGGACGGGTAGAAGTCACAACCGCTGGCCGCAGTCGCCAGCGCAACGTTGACAGCGCGGGTCTTTTGCTCACAGCATCGGGAGGAGAGGGGGCAGCAATGCACCTGCATGGATATCGCCGCTGTGTCGCCACCTGGCGGGTCCAGATCGCCCTTGCCCTGAAAGGGGTCGAGGCGGAGCTGCTGTTGCGCGACCCCCCCGAGGACGCTGGCCGCACCGCCCTGCCGGCCGGCATCGCCGCCGGCGTGCCGCGCGGCCCCAGCCCGATCCTGAAGCTGCCCGACGGCCAGCTTCTGCACAATGCCACCGCCATCCTGGAATGGCTCGAGGAAATCTGGCCCTCGCCGGCGCTGCTGCCGCCCGACCCGGCGATGCGCGCCCGCATCCGCGCCTTTTCCCAGACGGTCGCGGGCGAGGTGCAGATGCTGCACAACCCCCGCGTGCTGGCGCGGCTGCGCGCCACCGGCGCTTCCGAGGGCCAGGCCCAGGGCTGGGCCCGCCAGGCCATCACCGAGGGGCTGGAAGCCGGCGAGGCGCTGCTCGACGACGCCGCCGGCCCCTTCTGCTTCGGCGACCGCCCCGGCATGGCCGATATCCACCTGGTGCCGCAGCTGCAGCTGGCCCGCCGTTTCGGGGTGGAGCTGGTCTTCCCCCGGCTGCTGGCCGCCGAGGCCGCCAGCCTGACCCTGCCGGCCTTCCACGTCACCCTGCGGGAGACGCAGCATGCCTGACAGCCCGCTCTGCAGCCTGAGGTTGTGCATCCTGGGCTTGTACGCCCCATCCGGCGTGCTGGCCAGCACGGGCTTCGCCTTTCTGGCGAGCATGCTGCTGGCCGGCCCCGCCGCGGCGCAGGGGCAATTGCCGTTGCGCAGCATCGCCGTTCCCGCCGGGGCCGGCATCGTCATCCCGCCGCGCGGCCAGGACCGGCCGCGGCTGGTCGCGCCCCCGCCCGGCGCCGCCTCCGGCGGGCTGGCCGGGGCTCCCGGCATGCCGGGCGCGCTGGCGGGCGGGGCGCTGGCCGGCGGCGCCGTGGCTGAGGCCGCCGCGCCGCTGATCCTGGCACCCGCCGCGGGCATCGGGCTGGCGGCGCCGCTCGGCATCGGCCTGCCGCTGGCCGCCGCGGCGCTGCTGGGCACCGGCGCCATCGGGGGCGGCTCGGGCGGGTCCTCCGGCGCGGCGACGGCGGCTTCCGGTGGCGCGCCGGCCCGCACCAGCCGCTGAGCCGCGTTTCCGAGTTCCAGATTTTGGAACAGGATTGGCCGGAAAAACCAAGGCAAGCGTGAGCATGGCCGTTGACGGGGGCGCTGCCGCGCCGCATTGGCTGCGGCCAACACGCCGTGGCCACCCCGAGCCCGGGGCCTGCCGCCGCGGGCCGGGAAAAGGGACTTCGGGGTGATGGCGACACGGGATGGCGCCTTGGCGCGGGCGGCGCGCTTCTTCGACCAGGGCGGCTTCGCCGAACGCCTGGCGGCGCTGGTCGCGATCCCCTCGACCTCGCAGGAAGCCGCGCATGCGCCGGCGCTCGCCCGCTACCTGGCCGAGGGCATCGCCCCCTGGCTGGCCGAGATGGGCTTCGCCAGCCAGGTCCACGACAATCCCGAAGCCGGCTTCGGCCCGATCCTGACCGCGACCCGCATCGAGGACCCGGCGCTGCCGACGGTGCTGCTCTATGGCCATGGCGACACCGTCGCGGGCCTGGCGGCGCAATGGTCGGACGGCATCGCCCCCTGGGCGGTGACCGATCGCGGCGACCGCTGGTACGGCCGCGGCACCGCCGACAACAAGGGCCAGCACGCCATCGACCTGGCCGCGCTGCAGGCCGTGCTGGACGAGCGCGGCGGCCGCCTCGGCGCCAACGTCAAGCTGGTGCTGGAGACCGCCGAGGAACGCGGCAGCAAGGGCCTGCGCGATTTCGTCGCGGCCCATGCGGAAGAACTGTCGGCCGATGCGCTGATCGCCTCCGACGGGCCGCGGGTCGAGCCCGGCCTGCCCACCATCGCCACCGGCACCCGCGGCACCTGGCATTTCGACCTGGCGGTGCGGCTGCGCCAGGGCGGCGTGCATTCCGGCCATTGGGGCGGGCTGACCACCGACCCGGCGATCCTGCTGGCGCATGCGCTGTCGACCATCATGGACCGCAACGGCAAGATCCTGGTGCGCGGCTGGCTGCCCGGCGACGGGCTGGGCAGCGGCGTGCCGGCCGCGGTGCGCGCGGTGCTCGATGGCTGCCCGGTCGGCGGCGGCGACGGGGCGGCCACGATCGACGAAGGCTGGGGCGAGCCCGGCCTGACCCCGGCCGAGAAGATCTATGGCTGGAACAGCTTCATCGTGCTGGCGATGACCAGCGGCGTGCCGGAGAACCCGGTCAACGCCGTCGCCCCCGATGCCTGCGCCCATTGCCAGATCCGCTACACCGTCGACAGCGACCCGGCGCATTTCGAGGCGGCGCTGCGCCGCCACCTGGACCTGCACGGGCTGGAAGCGGTGGCCATCGAGCAGGCCGCCATCCGCATGCCGGCCAGCCGCACCTCGCCCGACCACCCCTGGGTGCTCTGGGCCCAGGCCAGCATGCAGAAGAGCCTGGGCCAGCGGGTGCAGGTCATCCCCAATAGCAGCGGCGGCCTGCCGGGCGATGTCTTCGTCGACCACCTGGGCGTGCCGCTGGTCTGGGTGCCGCACAGCTACAATGGCTGCAAGCAGCACGGGCCCGACGAGCACCTGCTGAAGGCCCCGGCGCGCGAGGGCCTGCTGGCCTTCGCCGGGATGTGGTGGGACCTGGGCGAGCCTGGGACGCCGGCCCGCTAATCTCCGGTGGCGGCCTCGGCCAGCAGCCAGTCCTGGAAGCTCTGCAGCGCCGGCACCATCGGCCGCGAGCGCAGCCGGGTCAGCCAGTAGCTGCCCAGCGCCACCTCCTGCGCGAAGGGCCGCACCAGCCGCCCCGAGCGCAGGTCGCGGGCGAAGAGCCGCGCCGGCAGCAGCGCGACGCCCGCCCCCTGCGCCGCCGCCTCGGCCAGGGCCAGCGACGAATCGAACAGGAAGCCGCGCAGGGGCGGGCAGGGCAGCTCCAGCCCGGCGAACCAGCGCGCCCATTCATCGGCGCGGTAGGAGCGCAGCAGCGTCTCGCCGGAAAGATCCTCGGGCTGCCGCAGCCGGGGCGCCAGCGCGGGCGCGCAGGCCGGGGCGAGGGGCGCCGAAAAAAGCTCCACCGCCTCGGTCCCGTGCCAGGCGCCGTCGCCGAAGCGGATGGCGCCGTCCAGCCCTTCGCCCGCCAGGTCCACCCGGTTGTTGTTGGTCTGCAGCCGCAGGTCGATGAAGGGATGCGCCGCCCGAAAGCGCTCCAGCCGCGGCAGCAGCCAGCCGACCGCGAAGCTGCTGACCACGCCCAAGGTCAGCACCTCCTGCAGCTGCCCGCCCTCGAAGCGGTCCAGCGTGCTGGCGATGCGGCGGAAGGCCTCGGCGATCTCGGGCAGCAGGGCGGCGCCCTCATCGGTCAGGGCCAGGCCGCGCGGCAGGCGGCGGAACAGCGCCACCCCCAAATTTTCCTCAAGGCTCTTCACCTGGTGGCTAATGGCGGCCTGGGTGACATGCAGCTCCAGCCCGGCCTTGGTGAAGCTCAGATGGCGGGAGGCCGCCTCGAAAGCCCTGAGCGCGTTCAGGGGCAGATGGGTGCGCATGGCTCCAGACCCAAATTTTTCTGATGTTTCGCCCGAGATCTCCCCGTTTGTCGAGGGGCTGCGCGCCGGCCAGGTTGCCGCCACCCGAACCGGAGGAACCTGCATGACCATCCACCGCCGCAGCCTGCTCGCCGCGGGCCTGGCCTTCGCCGCCGCCCCCGCCTTCGCCGCCACGCCGCTGGAAAAGCGCCTGGCCGAGATCGAGGCGCGCTCCGGCGGCCGCCTGGGCGTCGCCATCAAGGTCGGCGGCAGCAGCCGCCAGGCCGGCCATCGTCTGGACGAGCCTTTTCCGCTGTGCAGCACCTTCAAGCTGCTGGCCGCCGCCGCCGTGCTGGCCCGCGTCGATGCCGGGCAGGAGCAGCTGGACCGTCCGATCCGCTTCACCCGCGACCAGCTGGTGGCCTATTCCCCCGGCACCGAGGCCGGCGCCGGCGGCCCCGGCCTGCCGATGCGCCACCTCTGCGAGGTGGCCGTCACGCTGAGCGACAACACCGCCGCCAACCTGATGCTGGAAAGCCTGGGCGGCCCCGCCGGCCTGACCGCCTGGCTGCGCCGCCTGGGCGACAGCGTGACCCGCCTGGACCGCATTGAGCCCGCGCTGAACGAAGGCACCCCCGGCGACCCGCGCGACACCACGACGCCGCTGGCGATGAGCCAGACGATGGAAAAGCTGCTGCTCGGCACGGCGCTGAAGCCCGACAGCCGCGCCCTGCTGACCCGCTGGCTGGTGGAGAACAAGACCGGCGACGAACGCCTGAAGGCCCACCTGCCCCAGGGCTGGCGCGCCGGCGAGAAGACTGGCACCGGGCCGCGCGGCAGCACCAACGATGCCGGGATCCTGTGGCCGGCGGACGGGTCGGCGCCTTTGCTGGTCTCGGCCTATCTGACCGGGACCCCGGCCCCTCTCGCCGCGCGCAACGCGGCGCTGGCGGAGGTGGGGAAGGCTGTGGCGGCGTTTTATAAAGTCATTTGAAGGACAGAGAAGAACGGGAAGGCCAGGGGAATGAATTCCCCTGGACCCCATCTTTTTTCTGTTCACCGGCGGTGACGGGACCTGCGCCTTACCGGCACCCACGCCAGGGCGTCACGGCGGGACTACTCCGCTGCTTGCGCGTACTCTTCCAACGGCGCGCAGGTGCAGATCAGGTTCCGGTCGCCGTAGACGTTGTCGACGCGCTTCACCGGCGGCCAGTACTTGTGCGCCGCCACGAAGGGCAGCGGGAAGGCGGCTTCTTCCCGGCTGTAGGGATGCGTCCAGTCGCTGGCGGCGATCTCGCCGGCGGTGTGGGGCGCGTTCTTCAGCGGGTTGTCGGCGCGGTCGCTGCGGCCCTGCTCCACCGCGCGGATCTCGGCGCGGATGGCGATCATGGCGTCGCAGAAGCGGTCGAGCTCGGCCTGGGTCTCGCTTTCGGTGGGCTCCACCATCAGCGTGCCGGTCACCGGCCAGGACATGGTCGGCGCGTGGAAGCCGTAATCCTGCAGGCGCTTGGCGATGTCCTCGACCAGCACGCCACCGCCCTGCTGGAAGCCGCGGCAGTCCAGGATGCACTCATGCGCCACCATGCCGCGGGCGCCCTTGTAGAGCACGGGGAAGTGCCCATCGAGGCGGCGCGCGATGTAGTTGGCGTTGAGGATGGCGACCTGGGTGGCGCGCGTCAGCGCCTCGGGCCCCATCATCCGGATATAGGCGTAGGAGATCGGCAGGATCGAGGCGCTGCCGAAAGGCGCCGCCGAGACCGGGCCATAGCCGGTGGCGGGACCCGCCTCGGCCAGCAGCGGGTGGTTCGGCAGGTGCGGCGCCAGGTGGGCCGCGACGCCGATCGGGCCGACGCCCGGGCCGCCGCCGCCATGCGGGATGCAGAAGGTCTTGTGCAGGTTCAGGTGGCAGACATCGGCGCCGATCCGGCCGGGGGCGGTCAGGCCCACCTGCGCGTTCATGTTGGCGCCGTCCATGTAGACCTGGCCGCCGGCCGCATGCACCGCGTCGCAGATGCGGATGATCTCCTCCTCGAAGACGCCATGCGTGGACGGGTAGGTGATCATCAGCGCCGACAGCTTTTCCGCGTGCTGCGCGATCTTGGCGTCGAGGTCGGCGAGGTCGACGTTGCCGTCGCGGTCGCAGCCGACGACGACCACGCGCATGCCGGCCATCACGGCCGAGGCCGGGTTGGTGCCATGCGCCGAGGAGGGGATCAGGCAGACATCGCGCTGCGCCTGGCCGCGCGCCTTGTGGAAGGCGCGGATCGCCAGCAGCCCGGCATATTCGCCCTGGCTGCCGGCATTCGGCTGCAGCGACACGGCGGCGAAGCCGGTGATGGTGGCCAGCCACCCCTCCAGCCGGCGGACCAGGGCGATATAGCCGGCGGCCTGGTCGACGGGGGCGAAGGGATGGATGTCGGAGAAGCCCGGGAAGGTCACCGGGATCATCTCGGCCGTCGCGTTCAGCTTCATCGTGCAGGACCCGAGCGGGATCATGCTGCGGTTCAGCGCGACGTCCTTGTCCTCCAGCGACTTCAGGTAGCGGAGCATGGCGTGCTCGGCGTGGTGGGTGTTGAACACCGCCGCCGTCAGGAAGGCCGAGCCGCGCGCCAGCGCCGCCGGGATGCCGCCCTGGGGCGCCAGCTCGGCGAGGGTGGTGGCCTTGGCCCCGACCTTGGCCAGGATCGCGACCAGGGTCTCGAGCTCGGTGCGGGAGACGGTCTCGTCGAGCGCGATGCCGACGCCGGTGGCGTCGATCCGGCGCAGGTTGAAGCCGCTCGACAGCGCTTCGGCCATCAGGGCGTCGGCCTTTGCGCCGGCCTCGATGGCCAGGGTGTCGAAGAAGGCGTCGTGGCGCAGCGTGAAGCCGGCGCGGGTGGCGGCATCGGCCAGCAGCTGCCCCTGCAGCGCGACGCGGCGGGCGATGCGGACCAGGCCCTCGGGGCCGTGCCAGACGGCGTACATGCCGGCCATGACGGCCAGCAGCACCTGGGCGGTGCAGATGTTCGACGTCGCCTTCTCGCGGCGGATATGCTGCTCGCGGGTCTGCAGCGCCAGGCGCATGGCCGGACGGCCGGCGGCATCGACCGAGACGCCGACCAGGCGGCCCGGCATCAGCCGCTTATAGGCGTCCTTGACCGCCATGAAGGCGGCATGCGGGCCGCCATAGCCCATCGGCACGCCGAAGCGCTGCGAGGAGCCGATGACGACATCGGCGCCCATCTCGCCCGGCGGCGTCAGCAGCACCAGCGACAGCGGGTCGGCGGCCACGATGGCGAGGCCACCCACGGCCTGGATCGCCGCGATCTCGGCGGTCAGGTCCCGGATCTGGCCGGTCGAGCCCGGATACTGCAGCACCAGCGCGAAAGGCTTCTTCTCCGCGCAGCCGGTCGCGATGTCCACGACAGGCACGACGACAACGGAGAGAGACAGCGGCTCGGCGCGGGTCTGGATGACGGCCAGCGTCTGCGGATGCACATCCGCCGCGACCAGCAGGGTCTGCGACTTCGACTTGCTGGCGGCGAGGGCGAGCGCCATGGCCTCGGCCGCGGCGGTCGCCTCGTCCAGCAGGCTGGCATTGGCCATCGGCAGGCCGGTCAGGTCGGTGACCATGGTCTGGAAATTGACCAGGGCCTCCAGGCGACCCTGGGCGATCTCGGCTTGGTACGGCGTGTAGGCCGTGTACCAGCCCGGATTCTCCAGCACGTTGCGCAGGATCACCGGCGGCACCTGGGTGCCGTGGTAGCCGAGGCCGATCAGCGAGCGCCGGCGGGTGTTCAGCTCGGCGAGGCCGCGCAGCTCGGCGATCGCTTCCGCCTCGTTCACCGGGGCCGGCAGCGTCGAGAAATCCTGGCCGCGGATCGCCTTGGGAACCGTCTTCTCGGACAGCTCCTCCAGGCTGGCGACGCCGACCACCTTCAGCATGGCGGCGATCTCGGCCTCGCCCGGGCCGATATGCCGGGACGCGAAGGCGCCGTGATCCTCGAGCGCCGCGAGCTGGTCGAGCGGAGAGCTCGCGGATGTGGCTTGCGCGCTGCTCATGCCTGGCTGTCCGCGAAGGCCTGGTATTCGGCCTCGGTCATCAGCGCGGCGATCTCGGCCTCGTCGGCCGGCTTGATCTTGAAGAACCAGCCCTCGGTGGTCGGCGCGCTGTTCACCAGCGCCGGGTCGTCGGCCAGGGCCTGGTTGGACTCGACGATGGAACCCGCGATCGGCGCATAGACATCGGAGGCCGCCTTGACGCTCTCGACCACGGCGCAGGCCTCGCCGGCCGCGACGTCACGCCCGGCTTCCGGCAGGTCGACGAAGACGACATCGCCCAGCGCGGTCTGCGCATGGTCGGTGATGCCGATGGTGGCCACGCCACCCTCCAGCCGCACCCACTCGTGATCCTTGGTGTATTTCAGCTCGGCCATGGGGCAGGTCCTTATCGGGCGTAGCGGTGAGGAATGAAGGGGGTGGCGGCGACCCGGGCGGGCACGGGCTTGCCGCGCACCATCAGGTCCAGCTTCGTGCCGTCGGTCGCATGCTCGCGCGCCACATAGCCCATGGCGCAGGGGCCGTTCAGGCTGGGGCCGAAGCCGCCGCTGGTCACCTCGCCGATGGTCGTTCCGCCGACGGCGATCTCGGTATGGCCGCGGGCCGGCTGGCGACCCTCGGGCAGGATGCCGACGCGCAGGCGCTTCGTCCCGCCATCGAGCTCGGCCCGGACGCGCTCGGCGCCCAGGAAATTCCACTCGGCGCGGCGGCGCTTGCCGATGGTCCAGGTCAGCGCGGCCTCGACCGGGCTCGTCGTCTCGTCGATGTCGTTGCCATAGAGGCACAGCCCGGCCTCGAGCCGCAGCGAATCCCGCGCGCCCAGCCCGGCCGGCACCACGCCCGGCAGCGCCAGCAGCAGGCGGGCCAGGGCCTCGGCCTGGCCAGAGGCGACGCTGATCTCGACGCCGTCCTCGCCGGTATAGCCGCTGCGGCTGGCCAGCACCGGGATGCCGCCGATCGTCGTCGACGCCACGCCCATGAAGGGCAGGGCGGCGAGCGCGGGCGCCAGCGGCGCCAGCAGGGCCAGCGCCTGCGGGCCCTGGAAGGCCAGCAGCGCGCGATCCTCCAGCCGGTTCAGCTTGACGCCGGACGGCAGCACCGCCTCGATCGCCGGCAGGTCCAGGTGCTTGCGGCTGGCATTGACCACCAGGAACAGCCGGTCGCCCAGGTTGGCGACCATGAAGTCGTCCAGGATGCCGCCCGAAGCGGTCATCAGCAGGCCGTATTTCTGCCGGTTCGGCTTCAGGATCTGGATGTCGGCAGGCGTCAGCTGCTCCAGCGCGGCGGCGGCGCCGTCGCCGACCAGCTCGGCCTGGCCCATGTGGGAGACATCGAACAGCGCGGCGCCGGCGCGGGTGGCCAGGTGCTCGGCCATGATGCCGGCCGGGTACTGCACCGGCATGGAATAGCCGGCGAAGGGCACCATGCGGCCGCCCAGCTCGCGATGCAGGGATGCCAGGGGCGTTTCGAGAAGGATCTCAGCGGATTCGGCCACGCAGCCTCCAACGCCGCGCCGGGGGCGCAGCGGGTCAGGGTTCGTGGCCCCCCTCTGTCCGATGACCTGAGAGATTCAGCGCGGGCGTTGCGCGCCTTACTCCGTCGGTGCCGGCCCCTGATTCCAGGTGCCGGGCTTTCCAGAGGCCCCTTCTCCACGCGGCCCTTTGTGCCTGAGCGTTTCCGGGGGCCGGTTGCGCCTTCGGCGACAGCGTCCCGGACCCGGGCCGCCATGCTCTCCCGCGTGGGATCAGCAGGTGGGGTCTCCTTGCCCCAGGGGAGAAGGCAAAGCAAGTGAAGGGTAGGCCAGGGGAATGAATTCCCCTTTTTCTGTCAGGCTGCCGCTGCCTCCTGACCAGGCGGGACGCTGCACTCAAAAACTTCGCCCCGCCGCGATGCCCTGGTGCGGCATCCGACGGGGCGCTGGTCGCTTAACGGCCGTGGATCAGAAAAAAGATGGGGGTCTGGGGGAATTCATTCCCCCAGCCTGCCCGATCCTGGGTCGTCCTACCGCGGCCCACGCGCCCGGTTCAGAGCCAGCTCATCCGGCGACAGGACGAAGCCCAGCCAGATCTGCCGGCGGGCGGCGGCCTGGGGGTTGCCGGGCAGGCGGATGCTGATTTCGTCCGACCCCTGGGCGCGGGACACGTTGGAGGCGAATTCCACCTGCAGGCCGTAGGTGGTGGGCGGCGCCACCGGCTGGTCGTCCTGCATGACGGCCACCATGTAGGTGATCTGGGCGGCGTTGCCGCGGAAGGCGGGGCCGCGTTCGACCAGGAAGCTGGGGGTGATGGCGACGTCCAGGCCGCCATTGCGCCCGTAGTCGCATTTCGCCTGGAAGCCGGAGACCGAGGCATTGAGCTCCATCGCCGTCAGGTCGCGCCCGCCGCCGCTGCGGAACCGTGTCAGGTCGGCCGCGTCGGCAATGATCGAGATCCTGGGGCAGGGGGCCAGGCTGTCGAGCAGGGCATTGCCCCGGTCGCTGCCGCCGCAGCCGGCGAGCAGCGCCGTCGCGCCCATTGCCGCCATCATGCTGACCCGGAGGTTCCGCGCCTTGACCATGCTGCCACTCTTCCTCTTAGTGCCGGGTCTCGATAGCACGGCCGGATGGCCGTCCATCACCCCCTGTCGCAGCCCCACCCCCGGACAGGCCGGGCGGAGCCCATGAATCACCACGCCCCCATCGAACAGGCTGCCATGACCGTCAAGCCCGCCCTGCACGTCCTGCTCGCCGGTCCGCGCGGCTTTTGCGCCGGGGTGGACCGGGCCATCAAGATCGTCGAGGAATCGCTGAAGCGCTTCGGCGCGCCGGTTTATGTGCGCCACGAGATCGTTCACAACAAGTTCGTCGTGCAGAGCCTGGAGGCCCAGGGCGCCATTTTCGTCGAGGAGCTGCACGAGGTGCCGCAGGACGCGCCGGTGGTCTTCTCCGCCCATGGCGTGCCGAAATCGGTGCCGGCCGAGGCGCAGCGGCGCAACATGGTCTATCTGGACGCCACCTGCCCGCTGGTCAGCAAGGTGCATCGCGAGGCGGAGCGGCATTCGGCCGCCGGGCGCCATATCCTGCTGATCGGCCACAAGGGCCATCCGGAGGTGATCGGCACCATGGGCCAGCTGCCGCCCGGCAGCGTCACCCTGGTCGACAACCTGGCGGAGGCCGAGACGGTCATCCCGCCCGAGGGCCCGCTGGCCTTCACCACCCAGACCACCCTGTCGCTGGACGACACCGCCGAGATCGTGGCGACGCTGAACCGCCGCTTCCCGCATCTGGTCGGCCCGGCGAAGGAGAGCATCTGCTACGCCACCACCAACCGGCAGGGCGCGGTCAAGGCGATCGCGGCCCGCGCCCAGATGGTGGTGGTGGTGGGCGCGCCGAACTCCTCCAACTCGGTCCGGCTGCGGGAAGTGGCGGAGCGCGCCGGCTGCGAGCGGGCCATCATGGTCCAGCGCGGCCGCGACCTGGACATGGCCCTGGTCGAGGGCGTCCGGGTGCTGGGCATCACCGCCGGGGCCAGCGCGCCGGAGGTGCTGGTGGACGAGGTGATCGACCGGCTGCGCGCGATCTACGATCTGACCCTTGAGGAAGTCGTGGTGGCGGAGGAAAACGTCACCTTCAAGCTGCCGGCCGCGCTGGCGCGCTAGCGGGTGATCGCCTGAGACGGATTCGTCGAAAGGCGTGAATCACCCGCTCAACTGCTAACTGGAGCGCCGATGGCGGTCTATACCGAGGTCACGGAGGCTGCCTTGCAGGCCTTCCTGGCCGATTACGAGCTCGGCGAGCTGGTCGCCCTCCGCGGCATTGCCGAGGGGGTGGAGAACAGCAACTTCTCGCTGCAGACCACCGGCGGCAGCTATATCCTGACGCTCTACGAGAAGCGGGTCGATCCGGCGGAGCTGCCCTGGTTCCTGGGCCTGATGCGGCACCTGGCGGCGCAGGGCCTGTCCTGCCCGCTGCCGGTGGCGGGGCGCGACGGCGTCGCGCTGCGCCAGCTGGCCGGGCGGCCGGCGGCGATCTGCACCTTCCTGCCCGGCGGCTGGCCGCGGCGGGTGCGGCCGGAGCATTGCGCGCCGCTGGGCGCCGCCCTGGCGACGCTGCATTCGGCCGGCGAGGGGTTCCGCGCCGAGCGGCCGAACGGCCTGGGCCCGCGGTCCTGGGCGCCGCTGCTGGATCGCTGCCGCGCCGGCGGCGACGCCGTGCAGCCCGGGCTGATCGCCGAGCTGGACGGGCATCTGTCCGGCATCCTGGGCGCCTGGCCGGTCGGGCTGCCGCGCGGGCATATCCATGCCGACCTGTTCCCCGACAATGTCTTCTTCCTCGAGGATGCGCGCGGCTCGCCGCGGGTCTCCGGGCTGATCGACTTCTACTTCGCCTGCACCGACACGCTGGCCTATGACCTGGCGATCTGCCTGAACGCCTGGTGCTTCGAGCCCGACTTCGCCTTCAACGTCACCAAGGCGCGCGCGATGATCGGCGCCTACCAGGCGCTGCGCCCGCTGAGCCAGGCCGAGGTCGAGGCGCTGCCGGTGCTGTGCCGCGGCGCCGCGATGCGCTTCCTGCTGACCCGGCTGTTCGACTGGACCAACACCCCCCCCGGCGCCATGGTCACCCGCAAGGACCCGCTGGAATACCTGAAGCGGCTGCGCTTCCATGCGGGCGCGAAGGACGCCAGCGCCTATGGCCTCTGACGCTGTGGAAGCCACCCCCGGGGCCGAGGCCCGGCTGGTGGAGATCTGGACCGATGGCGGCTGCAAGCCCAATCCCGGCCCGGGCGGCTGGGCGGCGATCCTGCGCTACGGCACGGTCGAGAAGGAGCTGTCGGGCTTCGATGCGGCCACCACCAACAACCGCATGGAGCTGACGGCGGCGATCATGTCGCTGGAAAGCCTCAAGCGCCCCTGCACGGTGGTGCTGAACACCGACAGCGAATACGTCCGCAATGGCATCAGCCGCTGGGTCAACGGCTGGGTGCGCAACAACTGGCGCAACGCGGCCAAGGATCCGGTGAAGAACATGGAGCTGTGGCAGCGCCTGCTGGCCGCCGCCAAGCCGCACAAGGTCGATTGGCGCTGGGTGCGCGGCCATGCCGGCGACCCGATGAACGAGCGCGCCGACGTGCTGGCGACCCGGGCGCGGGTCAATGAGGGGCGGGAGGGCTAGCCGTCACCCCGGCGCCGGCCCGATGAAGGGCTGCGCCGCCTCCAGCGCCGCGTGGCAGGCCGGCACCTCGGCCTGCAGCACCGCCTGGTAGGTGGTCATCCCGGTCCAGACACGGAACACCGAGACGACGCCGTGCAGCGGGTCCTCGCCATAGACCCGCGCCAGCACCGGCCGGGCGGCGGTGACGCAGCCGGTCACCTGGCTGATCACCGCCGGCGGCGCGTGGAGCCGGGCCAGGCGCGCGCCGAGCTCGGCCTGCGCCGGCTGCAGGATGAAGGTGCTGACGAGCATCAGGAAGAAGTCTTGCAACATCGGAGGCTGGTTCCCGCTGGCGGTGGATGCGTCTGATCCGACATCACGCCGCGGCCACCGGGGGCCGCCTGCGCCAGAGGGGCCCGGATCGGGTCTCGCAACCCAGGTCATGGCGGCGGGCCAGGCTTTCAAGTGACACGTCGCGGACAGGCCGCCGACACGCCGCCGCGGCGCGATGGCCGAGGGTTGAAGGGTGCGCGCCCCCGCGATCTGCTATCGCGGCCGCCAGCAGCAGCGAGGCGAGGATGCGCAACCCCGATGGTTCTCTCCCCCGCCGCGCCCTGCTGGGCGGGCTGGCGGCGGCGGCGGGCCTCCGCCCGGCGGCGGCGGCGGAAATCCGCCTCGACGACGCCTTCGGCGGCATCGTGCTGAAGGGGATCCCGCAGCGGGTGGTCTCGCTCGGCTTCACCACCCAGGACACGCTGCTGGCGCTGGGGGTGCTGCCGGTCGCGGTGCGGCACTGGTTCGGCGAGGCGCCGGGCGCCATCTGGCCCTGGGCGCAACCGGCGCTGCAGGCGGTCGCTGGCCAGGGGCCGGCGCCGGTGCTGCTGAGCGGCGATATCTCGGTCGAGCGGGTCGCGGCGCTGCGGCCCGACCTGATCATCGGCATCGGCTCCGGCATGCCGCCCGAGATCCACGCCACCCTGTCGAAATTCGCCCCCGTGCTGATGCAGGAGCGCGACCAGGCGGCCTTCGCCACGCCCTGGGACATGCTGGCCCGCCGCATCGGCCTGGCCACCGGCCGCAGCGCCGCGGCCGAGGCCGCCATCGCCGCCACCCGCTCGCGCTTCGCCGAGGCGCAGGCGCGGCATCCTGGCTGGGCCGGGAAGCACGCCGTCGCCGCCTATGCCTTCGGCGGCGAGACCGGCGCCTTCATCCGCAGCGACACCCGCGGCCGCTTCCTGGCCGAGCTCGGCTTCGCCCAGCCCGAGGCGGTGGCCCGCCTGCCGACCAGCTACGGCTTCTACGCCCGGCTGTCGCCCGAGGACCTGTCGCCGCTGGAGGCCGACCTGCTGGTCTGGGTGATCGCCACCGAGCAGGTGCCCGAGGTCGCCGGCCTGCCGCTGCGCCGACTGCTGCGCGCGCATCGCGAGGGGCGGGAGGTGGTGACCACGGCGCTGGTCTCGGCGGCGCTGTCCTATGGCAGCATCCTGTCGCTGCCCTTCGCGCTGGAGGCGCTGGAGCCGGAGATCGTCGCCGCCATGGATGGCGACCCGGCGACGCCGGTGCCCTCGGCGCGGGGCAGCGGGATCGCGCCCTAGCCGGGCCGGGCTGCCGCCGGCTTTCCAATCACCCGGTCTTAGTAACGAATCATTGATCTTCCTGTGGAAGGGTGCTCAAGGGGCGGGGCGTTGCCGTTTCTCGCCAGGGGTCGCTCCCTGCGCGGCGGCCGGCGCCTCATGGTTTTGTCCTGCCTTAACAAGGACTTATGAGGGTTTCGGGGGGATTGATGACGGGTATTGAGACGGCGGTGCGGGATGCGCTCGCCAGCCGCGCGCGGCTTTCCAGCGATGCCAAGGCGATCGGCGCCGAGGATGACCTGTTCGACCGTGGCCTGACCTCGCTGATGACGGTCGATGTGATGCTGGCGCTCGAGGAGCGCTTCGACCTCGAATTCCCCGAGGAAGCGCTGACCCGCAACTCCTTCCGCTCGGTCGCCTCGCTGCGCGACCTGCTGGTGAGCCTGGGCGCCAACGCGTGACCGGCGCCGGGCCCCTCGCCGAGGCGATCGCCGCGGCCGCGTCGCCTGCCGTCGCCCCGATCGAGGGTCCGGCCGCGGTCGCCGCTGCCCATGCCGAGGCCGTCGACCGCGAGGGCCGCTTCCCGGCCGAGGCGATCGCGGCGCTGCGCCAGGCCGGCCGGCTCGGCATGCTGGTGCCCAAGGCGCTGGGCGGCCCGGGCGGCACCCTGGCCGATGCGGTGCGCGACTGCTTCGCCGTGGCGCGCGGCTGCGGCTCGGCCGGCATGGTTCTGGCCATGCATCACAGCCAGATGGCCTGCCTCGTCGCCCATGCCGGCGACGCCGCCTGGCCGCGCGAATACCTGGCGCGCGCCGTGCGCGACGGGCTGCTGCTGGCCTCCGTCACCTCCGAGGAAGGGGTGGGGGGCAATCTGCGCCGCTCGCTCTGCGCGCCGGAGCCGGCCGCGGCCGACGATGCCGACCAGCGCGCGCATCTGGTGAAGCGCGCCACCAACATTTCCTACGGCGCCCATGCCAGCGCCCTGCTGCTCTCCGCCCGCCGCGCGCCGGACGCCGCCGAGGCCGACCAGGTGCTGTGGCTGCTCGGCCCCGACGACTACACGCTGGAGCGCACCGGCGGCTGGGAGACCATGGGCATGCGCGGCACCCGCTCCGAGGCCTTTGTCGTGCGCGCCCGCGCCGGCGCCGAGCAGGCGCTGTCGACCGGCTTCGGCAGCATCGCCACCGAGACGATGACGCCGGTCACCCACATCCTCTGGGCCGGCCTCTGGATCGGCATCGCCGCCGATGCGCTGGACCGCGCCCGCAACGCGGTGAAGGGCAAGCTGCGCAAGTCCGGCGGCAGCGCCGTCGGCGCCCCCGGCACGCCGCGCCTGGCGGCTGCCGCCGAGAAGCTGCTGGCGGCCGAGGCGCTGCTGGCCTCGGCGCTCCGCCGCTACGGCGAGCCGGGCAGCGCGCAGTCGCGCGAGATGCGCCCGGCCGAGGTCAATATGCTGAAGACCTCGGTCTCCGAGGCGACGCTCGACGCGGTCGGCCAGTGCCTGATCGCCGCCGGCCTCGCCGGCTACCGCGTCGACGGGGCGCATGCCCTGTCGCGCCACCTGCGTGACCTGTGGTCGGCACCGCTGATGGTGCCGAACGATGCCATCCGCGCTGCCTCCGCCACTCTGATGCTGGGCCCGCGCCCGCAACTCGGGAGATTCCTGTGAGCGACGTCATTTCCCCCCGGATGCCGGCCGAAGCCGGCCGGCCGGAAGTCTTCCGCGATGCGCTGCTCGCCGCCGGCGTGCTGCTGGATGGCGGCGGCGAGGGGCTGGCGCTGCGCTCCGGCGCCTTCGAGGAGGCCGCCCGCGGCATCGAGGCGCTGATGGCGCGGCAGATGGCCGATGACGGCGCCGAGATCATGATGCCGCCGCCGGCCATGCCGCTGCGCACCCTGACGCGCACCGGCTACATGCGCTCCTTCCCGCAGCTGGCCGGCACCGTCTCCTGCTTCTGCGGCGACGAGCCCGGGCATCGCCGCCTGGTCGCCAGCATGGAGGCCGGCGAGACCTGGACCGGCCAGCAGGAGCCTTCCGAGGTCTCGCTGATCCCGGCCGCCTGCTACCTGACCTATGGCCAGGTCGCGCAGCGCGGCCCGGTCGCCATGGACGGCAAGCGCGTCGCGGTGGAGGCCTGGTGCTTCCGCCACGAGCCCTCGCCCGATCCCTGCCGCATGCTGATGTTCCGCATGCGCGAATGCGTCTATTACGGCACGCCCGACGGCGCGAAGGCGCATCGCGACCAGTGGCTGGCCCGCATGGGCGAGATGGCGGCGATGCTGCAGCTGCCCTACACGATCGAGCCGGCCAACGACCCTTTCTTCGGCCGCATCGGCAAGATCATGGCGCGCAGCCAGCTCGAGCTCGAGCTGAAGATGGAGCTGCTGATCCATGTCTCCGACACCGTGAAGCCGACCGCCTGCGCCTCGGTGAACCTGCATCTGGACAGCATGGGCGCCAAATGGGGGCTGGAGACGGCGGATGGCGCCGTCGCCCATACCGCCTGCGGCGCCTATGGCATCGACCGCCTGACCCTGGCGCTGTTCCGCCACCACGGCCCCGACCTGGCCGCCTGGCCGGCGGGGGTGCGCGCCGCGCTCTGGCCCTGAGCCGCCATGCCCGAAGGTAGTCTCCCCGCCGCCGCCGAAGCGCCCCGCGCCTCGGCGGCGCCGCGCCCGGTGCCGGTGGCCTTCGGCGCCTGCACCGGCTGGTTCCACGCCGCCGCGCGGCCGAGCGGGCGCGCCGTGCTGATGCTGTCGCCCGACGGCTACGAGGCGCTGTGCTCGCGCCGGCCCTGGCGCGCGCTGGCCGGGCGGCTGGCCGAGGCCGGGCTGTCGGTCCTGCGCTACGACTATCCGGGCGAGGGCAGCAGCGACGGGCCGGAGGAGACGCCGCCAGACTTTTCTGTCTTCGCGGATTCCGCCGTCGAGGCCGCGGCGCTGCTGAAGCGGCTGTCGGGCGCGTCCGAGGTCGCCGTGCTCGGCATGCGGATGGGCGGCATGGTCGCGGGCCTCGCCGCCGCGCGGATGGATGCGGCGCCGCTGGCGCTGCTCTACCCGGTGCTGTCCGGCCGGCTGCATGGGCGCGAGATGCGCGTCCAGTCCGATCGCGGACCCGAGGGGCCGGAATTCCTGGGCTTCCCCTGGACCGACGCCGCCATCGCCGGCCTGTCCGGCCTCGACCTGCCGGCGCTGCTGGCCGCCGCCCCCGCGCGCCCGGTGCTGATGCTGGCCCAGCCGCGCATCGCCGAGGCCGCCGGCAAGGCCGCGCTCGCCCTGCCCGACGCCCGCACCATCGCCTCCGACGGCTATGACGACCTGGTCGCCGAGGCGCATGCGGTGAAGGTGCCCGAGCCCGCCTTCGACGCCATCATCGACTTCCTGGCCAAGGGCGCCCCCGAGGCGCCGGCGACCGTCGCGGAGCCCGCGGGCCGCCCGGTGATCCAGCTCGCCGGGGGCGGCACGGAGGAGACCGTCTGCTTCGGCCCGAATGACGGGCTGGTCGGCGCGCTGACCCTGCCGCCGGGCGGGGTCGCCCCGGGCGGGCCGGCGCTGGTCATCCTGAACACCGGGGTGAACCACCATGTCGGCAATGGCCGGCTGTCGGTGATCATGGCGCGCCGCGCCGCCGCCGCGGGCCTGGCCGTCCTCCGCTACGACGCCCGCGCCCATGGCGAGAGCCACAACCCCGACGGCCTGCCGCTGGTCAAGATCGTGCAGCAGCCGGCGGTGGTCGATGACAGCCGCGCCGCGCTCGACCTGATGCAGCGGCTGGGCTTTCCGTCCGTCGTCATCGCCGGCAACTGCGCCGGCGGCTGGACCGCGCTGCACGCGGCGCTGGCCGACGCCCGCATCAAGCATGCCGTGGTCATCAACCTGCAGCGCTTCATCTGGACCGAGGGCCGCACCTTCGCCGTGCCCTCGCGCCGGCAGACGGTGGCCGAGCGCCAGACCTTCCAGTGGCGCGCCCTGATCGAGGCGCGGCGCAACGGCGCCAGCGCGCTGGACATGCTGCGGGCGGTGACGCCGAACCGCTACAAGATGGCCTGGAAGCGCTCCGTGGTGCGCAGCATGGCGCAGGCCGGCCGCGTGCTGCCGCCGCGCATCGCCGGCATCCTGGGCCCGGGCCGCGTCGCCGGCTGGCTGCGCGCGCTGTCGACCCGCGGCACCGGCGTCAGCTTCGTCTACAGCGACGAGGATACCGGGCTGGAGGAGCTGGAATCCCATTTCGGCGATGGCGGCAAGCACCTGGCCGGGCTGCGCGCCATGACGCTGGTGCTGGTGCCCGGGGCGGACCACACCTTCTCCAACCGCAGCATGCGGCGGGAATTGCTGGACCGGGTGGATGCCATCGTCGCGGCGGTGAAGTAGGCGGCGTCAGGCCGCCACCCGCCCGGCCTCGCGTGCCAGCCGCGCATCCCTGACCGGCGGCTGGCCGAAGAGCCGGCCATAGTCGCGGGTGAAATGCGGCACGCTTTCATAGCCGACGGCGAAGGCGGCCTGGCTGGCGGCCAAGCCCTCGGCCTGCATCAGCCGCCGCGCCTCGATCAGCCGCAGCTGCTTCTGGAACTGCAGCGGCGTCAGCGAGGTCACCGCGCGGAAATGCGCGTGGAAGGCGGACAAGCTCATCCCCGCCGCCGCCGCCAGCCGCGCCGTCGGCAGCGGCCCGGCATAATCCGCGCGCAGCAGGGCGACCGCCCGGGCCACGCGCTGCGCTGCGCCGTCCGGCCAGCCCAGCGCGCGGATCGCCGCGCCATGCCGCCCGGCCAGCAGCCAGTAATGGATTTCTCTCAGCTGCGCCCCCTGCAGCAGGGGTGCGGCCTCGGGGTGGTCCAGCAGGCGCATCAGCCGCAGCGCGGCCTCGGCGACCTCGGCCTCGGTCGGGTCGACGCGGACCGGGGCGGGCGCGGTGTCGCGCCCGGGGGCGCGCATCTGCACAGAGAGCTCGGCGATCACCGCCGGGTCCAGCTCCAGCACCAGCGAGTAATAGGGCGCGACCTGGCTTGCCGCGGTGACCTGGCTGACCGTCGGCACATCGGCGCTGATCAGCAGCGAATCGCCGGCACTGAAGGAAAAATGCGCGGGCCCCATGCTGACCGCCTTCGACCCCTGCAGCACCAGGCAGACCAGCGGGCGGGCGATGGCATGGACCAGGCCGCTCGGCGCTGTGGCGCGCACCGTTGTCAGGCCGGGGATCGGGGTCGCGGCCATGCCATGCCGGTCAGCGGCGGCATCGGCATGGCGGCGGACGGCATCCAGCAACGGGTTCATGGGGGCGCAGCCTAGCCCGGCGCCGCGCCCGCCGCAGCTGAATTGGAGGATCAGGCAAGAACCCCGGACCATCCGGCAACACGCCTCAGGCGATCCGGCCGATACAGCCCCTGCACCAGCAAGGGAGCACGGAGCCATGAGCAAGATCACCCTGATCACCGGCGGCAGCCGCGGCCTGGGCCGCAACGCCGCGCTCGCCGTCGCGCGCCGCGGCGGCGATGTCGTCCTGACCTATCGCAGCGGCGCCGCCGAGGCCGAGGCCGTCATCGCCGAGATCGCGGCGCTGGGCCGCCGCGCCGTAGCCCTGCCGCTCGACACCGGCGATGCCGCCAGCTTCGCCAATTTCGCCGACCGCCTGCGCCAGGCCCTGCGCGACACCTGGGCGCGGGACAGCTTTGACCACCTGGTGAACAATGCCGGCCATGGCGATTACGCCCCGATCGGCGAGACCACCGAGGCCCAGTTCGACCGCCTGGTCGACGTCCATTTCAAGGGCGTCTTCTTCCTGACCCAGGCGCTGCTGCCGCTGATCGCCGATGGCGGGCGGATCGTGAACCTGTCCTCCGGCCTGACGCGTCGGCCCTTCCCGGGCTACGCCGCCTATGCCGCGGTGAAGGGCGCCGTGGAAATCCTGACGCTGTACCTGGCAAAGGAGCTCGGCGCCCGCGGCATCGCGGTGAACACGGTGGCCCCCGGCGCCATCGAGACCGATTTCGGCGGCGGCGCGGTGCGCGACAATGCCGAGGTGAACAAGCTCTTCGCGGAGATGACCGCCCTCGGCCGGGCCGGCGTTCCCGATGATATCGGGCCGATGATCGCGGGGCTGCTCGGGGAGGAAAACCGCTGGGTGAACGCGCAGCGGATCGAAGTGTCGGGCGGGCAGGGGATTTAAGAGAAGACAAGCCAAAGGCGAGGGGAATGAATTCCCCTCGACCCCTTCTTTTTTCTGTCAGACTGCCGTGTCCACGTGACGACGGGACGTGAAACGGCCCGACAGCAGCGCGACCTTTCAGGTTGCCCCGTTATGAAAACAGCGCCCCGCCGCGATGCCCTGGTGTCATCGTCGGTGAAGTGCTGGTCGTCAAACGGCCGGTCATCAGAAAAAAGAAGGGGTCCAGGGGAATTCATTCCCCTGGCCTTCAAGCTCTCTTCTCTTACGCCGCCACCGGATCGAAATGCGGAATCGCCGCGATCAGCTCCGCGGTGTACTCGGCCTGGGGTGCGCGGAAGATCCGCTGGCTGTCGCCTTCTTCCACCACCTGTCCGTTGCGCAGCACGATCATGCGTTCGCACAGCATGCGCACCACGTTCAGGTCGTGGCTGACGAAGAGATAGGCCAGACCCTTTTCCCGCCGCAGCCGGTCCAGCAGCTGCAGCACCACCGCCTGGACCGAGACGTCGAGGGCTGCCGTGGGCTCGTCCAGCACCAGCAGCTTGGGGTCCACCGAGACGGCGCGGGCGATGCCGACGCGGGCGCGCTGGCCGCCGGACAGCTGGTGCGGGAAGCGCTCCAGCAGGGGCAGGGGCAGGCCGACGCTGACGGCGCAATCCTTCACCCGCTTGGTCAGCTCGGAGCCATCGCGCAACCCGCGCAGCCGGCGCAGCGGATCGGCGATGCTGTCGAAGGCGTTGAAGCGCGGGTTCAGGCTTTCGCCGGCATCCTGGAAGACGATCTGGATCTGGCTGCGCTGCTCGGCGCGGTGGAAGTCGCGCGCCGGCATGTCGGAGACCGAGCGGCCGTCGAAGATCACCTCGCCGGCGGTGGGGTCGATCAGCCGGGTCACCAGGCGGGAGATGGTGCTCTTGCCGGAGCCGCTTTCGCCGACCAGGCCGAGGCTTTCGCCCGGCTTCATCGTGAAGGACACCTTGTCCACCGCCGTGACGCCGCCGGGGTATTGCTTCACGAGGTCGCGGACCTCCAAGAGCAGCGGCGTGCCGGCCGGCAGCGGCGGGCGCGCCACCGGCTCGGCGGGCAGCACGATCTCCGGCGAAAGAGAAGAAATGGTGGAGGTGGGGGTCGGGCAGGCGGCGACCAGGCGGCGGGTATAGGCATGGCCCGGCGTGCCGAAGAGGGCGGCGGGGGGCGCTTCCTCGACGACGCGGCCCTGCTCCATCACGGCGACGCGGTCGCAATATTGCGCGGCGAGGCCGAGGTCGTGGGTGATCAGCAGCATGGCCATGCCGCGGTCGCGCGTCAGCGTCGCCAGCAGGTCCATCACCGCCTTCTGGGTGGTGACGTCGAGGCCGGTGGTGGGCTCGTCGGCGATGATCAGCCTTGGCGCGCAGGCGATGGCCATGGCGATCATGATGCGCTGGCACATGCCGCCCGAGAGCTCATGCGGGAAGGCGTCGATCCGCTGGGCGGCGTTGCGGATGCGCACCTGCTCCAGCAGGGCCAGGGCCTGGTCGCGCGCGGCGCGCGGCGACAGGTCGCGATGGGCGCGCAGCGCGTCGGCGATCTGCGCGCCGACGCTGCGGATCGGGTTCAGCGCGGCGCGCGGATTCTGGAAGATCATCGAGAAGGCGGCGCCGCGCATCGGCCGCAGCATCCCAGCACTCGCCCGGGTGATGTCGCGCCCGTCGAAATGGATGCTGCCCCCCGTGACGCGCCCGGCCTGGTCGAGCAGCCCCATGGTGGCCAAGGCGGTCACCGACTTGCCGGAGCCGCTTTCGCCGACCAGCCCCAGCACCTCGCCCTGGTGCAGGGCGAAGCTGGCGCCGCGGAGCGCTGCCACGTCGCCGCGGCGGGTGGCGAAGCTGACCGCCAGGTCCTGGACCTGCAGCAAGGGCGTCGTCATGTGCGCATCCTCGGGTCGAGGATGTCGCGCAGCCCATCGCCCAGCAGGTTGAAGCAGAGCACGGCGAACATCAGGGCCGCGCCGGGGAAGAAGACCAGCCACCATTTGCCGGAGGCGATGAAGCGGGCGCCCTCGGCCACCATGATCCCCCATTCCGGCGTCGGCGCCTGCACACCGAGGCCGATGAAGGACAGGCCCGCGGCATTCAGGATCGCCCAGCCGAGGTTGAGCGAGATCTGCACGGCGACGATCGGCAGGATATTCGGCAGCAGGAAGAACAGAACGATGCGGCCGCGGCTGTTGCCGGAGGCCTGGGCGGCCTCGACCCAGCCGGCGTTGCGGCGCACGGCGACCTCGGTGCGGGCGAAGCGGATATAGAAAGGAAGGTTGATGATCGCCGTGGCGTAGATGATGTTTTCCAGCCGGTTGCCCAGGGCCGCGACCATCGCCATCGCCAGCACGAACAGCGGAAAGGCCATCAGCACGTCGGTGAAGCGGCCGACCCAGCGGTCCAGCCTGCCGCCGACGAAGCCGCAGAAGCTGCCGATCATGGCGCCGACGGCGAAGGACAGGCCGACGGCGGCGGCGGCGATGGTCAGGTCCAGCCGCGTGCCATGCAGCAGCCGGCTGAGGATATCGCGCCCCAGCTGGTCGGTGCCGAACCAATGCGCGGCCGAGGGCGGCTGCAGCGCGCTGGGCACGTCGCTGGCGATGGGGTCGTAGGGGGCGATCCAGGGGGCGAGGATGGCCAGGATGATCAGCAGCACGGTGCCGGCCATGGCCAGCGCCGTCAGCGGATTGCCGCGCAGCACCCAGGCGACATGGCCGAGGGTGGAGCTGCGGCCGGGGCTTGTCATCGAGGCGCTCATTCCGCGGCGATCCGGGGGTCGGCCAGGCCGTAGAGAATGTCGACCAGCAGGTTCACCAGCACGAAGATGGTCGCCATCAGCAGGACGAAGCCTTGCACCGGCGCGTAGTCGGAGGCGAGCAGCGCATCCAGCGCGTAGGACGCCACCCCCGGCCAGGAGAATACTTTTTCGACCAGCACGTTGGCGCCCAGCATCGTCGAGAAGACGATGCCGGCGATGGTCAGCACCGGCAGCAGCGCGTTGCGCAGCGCATAGACCAGGATGACGCGCCAGGGGGCGAGGCCGATCGAGCGCGCGGTGCGGATGAAGTCGCTGCCGAGCACGGCCAGCATCGAGGCCCGCGTCATGCGCGCCAGGGGCGCCAGGACGAACAGCGCCATGGTGCAGGCCGGCAGGATCAGCTGCGAGAAGGCTGCGCGGAACCCATCCCAGTCACCGGTGACCGCGAAGTCGAAGAGCAGGAAACCGGTGATCTCGGGGGGCGTCGAGGCGAAGATGTCGATGCGCCCCGTCGGATCCGGTGCCCAACCCAGCAGGTAGTAGAAGGCGTAGATCAACAGCAGGCCGGAGACGAAGGTCGGCATGCAGACGCCGAGCGTGCAGAGGAAGCGCACGACATGGTCCACCGCCGAGCCCGGCCGCAGCGCCGCCAGGATGCCCAGCGGCAGGGCGCAGGCCAGCGCCAGGAACAACGCAGAAAAAGTCAGCTCCAGCGAGGCCGGCAGGCGCTGCTGCATGTCGGTCAGCACCGCCTGGCCGGTGGTCATCGAGCGGCCGAGATTGCCCGTGGCGATATCCTGCAGATAGCGGACCAGCTGCACCGGGATGGGCTGGTCCAGCCCCATCGCCTTGCGCAGATCCTCGATCTCCTGCTGCCCGGCGCTGGGGCCGGAGGCGAAGAACACCGCCGGATCCCCCGGCAGCACCCGCATCAGCAGGAAGGTCAGCACCACCACGCCCAGGATGGCCGGCACCGAGGACAGCAGCCTGCCCCCGATGCGCCGCCCGATCGCCTGTAGCTTGCGCATTCCCGGCCGCCCGCCTCAGGCCCGCTTCAGGTCGCGGAAGTCCACCTGGCGGTAGAACTGGTAGGTGAAGTTCTGGATCGCCGGGCCCATCACCGCGTCCATGTTGGGCTGCCACAGCATCAGCAGCGGCACCTGCTCGGCCAGGATGCCGATCATCTCGCGGCAGGCGGCGTCGTAGGCGGCCTGGTCGGTCTCGAAGCGCGCGGCGTTGGACAGCTCGACGATGCGCGGGTTGTTCCAGCTGGCGAAGTTCCAGCGCTGGTCGCGGGTGAAGTAGAGGTAGAAGAAGTAGTAGGTGGCCGGCAGCCAGGCGGTGCCGGCATCGGTGTAGAAGTTGATCTTCTTCTCGGCGACCAGCGTGTTGAACTGGGCGTCAGGCATCTTCTGGATCTCGACCTTGACGCCGATCTTGGCCAACGCCTCCTGCACCAGCGCCGCCAGCGGCTCGGCCGTCGCGGCCTGGCCGGCGGAGAAGGCGAAGGGGGTGGAGAAGCCATTGGCAAGCCCCGCCTCGGCGAGCAACGCCTTGGCGCGCTCCACATCCTGCTTCAGCGGCAGCGGCTGCGGGAAATCGGCGGTGGCGGGCTGGCCGGAGAAGCTGCCGCCGAACAGCGGCCGGCCGCGGCCGAAGAGGGCCGCCTTGAACATCGAATCATAGGGCAGGGCGGCGGCGATCGCCTGGCGCACCTTGACGTTGTCGAAGGGCGCGACCTGGGTGTTGAAGCTGATATGGGTGAAGCCGTTGGTCTGCGGGATCGAGGCGACCTTCACCTTCGCCCGGCTTTCCAGCGTGGTGATGTCGCTGGCCTGCAGGTCGATCGACAGGTCGGCATCGCCGCGCTCGATCAGGTTGGCGCGCGTCGCCGCCTCCGGCACGGTCTGCAGGATGACCCGCTTGAAGAAGGGCAGCACGCCGTCGACGCCGTTCTTCCAGTCCTCGTTGCGGGTCAGCGTCACCTGCACGCCGGGGCGGTAGGTCTCGACCTTGTAGGCGCCGCTGGCGGCGGTGTTGTTCTGCAGCCAGGTCTGCGCCCAGGGGTCCTCGGCGGTGGCGTTCTGCTTGGCCAGCTTGCTGTTGATCATGATGGCGTAGGGGACAGCGAGGTTCGACAGCGCCAGGCGGTCGGGCTTGTCCAGCAGCACCTCGATCACGCCCGGCCCCGCGATGCGGAACTGCTCGGGCTTGCTCAGCGACCCGGTGGTGAACTGCGGCCCGGCCAGCGACTTGGCGGAGACGGCGCGGTCCAGCGACCACTTCACATCCTCGGCGGTGACCGGCGTGCCGTCATGCCACTTGGCATTGCCGCGCAGATGCAGGGTGATCTTCAGCCCGTCGGCCGCGACCTCGAAGCGCTCGGCCAGCTCGCCACGGATCACGGTGTGGTCGAAGACCCAGTTGCCATCGACCTGCTTGCGGCCGAAGGCCACCAGCCGGTCATAGACATTCATGCTGATGCCGAAGGCCTCGCGGGTGGAGCCCGGCATGGTCGGGTCCAGCGTGTTCACCGCATTGCCGGTGACCTGGCGCAGCGTTTCGGCGCGCGAGGCGGCGGCGCCCTGGGCGAAGGCGGGCGAAGCGAGGCCGGCGGGCGCCGCCAGCGCGGTCAGGGCCATGAGGCCCTGGCGGCGGGTGATGTCCATGAGCGGTCAGTCCTTCTGCGGGGCGCCCGGGGCGGGCAGCGCTGGGGAGGGGCAGTGCAAGCGATGTGCCATCAGGCGGCGGCGGGCGGCCGCATGACGGCCTGGCGGACGTCGTAGGTGGAGAGCGCCGCCCAATGGGTCTCGAGGTCCTCGCGGAACAGCGCGCCGGTCAGGCCGCGCACCAGCTTCGGCACCGCCGTGGTCATGGCGTTGATCGAGGAGCCGGAGGGGCCGAAGCTCATGGTCGAGGCGATGGAGAAAAGATGCAGGTGCCGCAGCCACGGCGTCTTGCCTGCCTCCCGCTCCGTCAGCGCGTAGTCGGGCGCGAGATAGGGATAGCGGGCGACGCGCGCATCCTCCTCGCCGGCCGGCGGCGCGTAGCGGTCGGCCCAATTCGCGATATTGCCGGCACACCGGGAAAGCTCCGGCCGCGCGCCAGGGTCGATCTCGATGCCGGTGCCGCAGATAACGAAATCGGCCTGGACCGGGCCGGCGGGCGTGTCGATCTCGACGCCTTCCCCAGAAGCCCGCGCGCCCAGCCAGGGCGTGCCGGCGACCAGGGAAAAGCCGGGCAGCCGGGCGCAGCGATCCCAGGTCGGCTGCGGGAAGCCTTCGCGCAGCGCCATGATGTGGCGCATGAAGCGCCAGCGCCAGGCGTCGTCCAGCTCGGAGGCGTGGCGCAGGAAGCCGGCGAAGGTCAGCCACAGATAGGGCTGCACCAGCTGCGGCTCGGGGCGGCGGCAATAGACGCGGGCGCTGGCGGCGCCGGCCTCCAGCGCCATGGCGGCATTGTCCATCGCCGAGGCGCCGGCCCCCAGCACCGCGACATGTTTTCCTCTCAATGCCGAGAAATCGATGGCGTCGGCGGCATGGGCGCGCAGGTGCTGCGGCAAGGCCTCGACGAAATCCGGCATGATCCAGCGGCCGAGGCTGTCCTGCCCCGTCGCCAGCACGATCTTTCGGGTCAGCTTTTTCTCGGTGCTGCCATCGGCGCGGCGCAGCGTCGCTTCCAGCAGGTCGCCGGGGGCGGGGGCGATATCGACCAGTGCGGTCTCGTTCTCGACCGGCAGCGCCAGGGTGTCGCGGATCCACAGCAGATAGGCCGCCCAATCCTGCCGCGGGATGCGGTCCAGCGCCTGCCAATGCGCCGCGCCGTACATCGCCTCGTGCCAGGACTGGTAGGTCAGGCTGGGGATGTCGAGATCCGGCCCGGTATAGTCCTTCGGGCTGCGCAGCGTCGGCATCCGCGCATAGGTCATCCAGGGGCCCTCGAGCCCCCGCGGCGCGGAATCAATCAGACAAAAGCGCTCGACCCGGGCGCGCTGCAGGGCGAAGCCGATGGCCAGGCCCGACTGGCCGGCGCCGGCCACCAGCACGTCCAGCACGGCTTCGCCGCCGGGCCCGGTCCGCGGCGGCACCCAGGGGCGGGCGGGATG
>NZ_CACSJM010000057.1 GCF_902706185.1 Roseomonas sp. 18066
GGCCAGGGGGGCGGCGAGGGCGGCGACGGCGAGACCGCCGCCGGCCTGCAGCAGCGCGCGACGAGAGCTGGACATGAGCGTTTCCCTTGATGTCGTTGTCGCCCGCCCTCTGCGGGGCGGTGCTTCTTCCAGTCAGGCGGAACAGTCAGCGCAGGCGGGGCTTCTCGATCCCGGCCAGGTCGCAGAGCGCATCGACCATGGCCGAGAAATCCTTGCCCCCGAAACCGCGGGAGCGGGCGGTGCTGAAGGCCTCGCGCGCCGCGGCGGCCATCGGCATCGGCACCCGCGCCGCATTGGCGGCATCGACGATCAGCGTCAGGTCCTTATGCGCCAGGTCGATGGTGAAGCCAGGCTCGATATCGCCCTTCAGCACCTTGGTCGGCCAGGCGATCTTCAGCTGCCCGTTCACCGCCGTGGTGCCGTAGAGCACGTCCAGCGTCTTCTCGAGCTCCAGCCCGAAGCGCTGCGACAGCGCCAGCGCCTCGGCATTCATCTGGCAGGAGGCGACGGCGAGGAAGTTGTTCACCAGCTTGGTGCGCGTGCCGCTGCCGACCGGGCCGCAGTGATGGATGGTCGAGCCCATCGCCTCCAGCAGCGGCCTGACCGCCTCGAAATGCGCGGCCTCGCCGCCCACCATGAACAGCGATTCCCCGCGATCGGCATGGCTGGCCAGCCGCCCCACCGGCGCGTCGACGAAGCCGATGCCGCGCGCCTTGGCCAGGGCGGCCAGGCGGTCGGTGGTCTCGGGGTCGATGGTGCTCATGTCCAGCACGATGGAGCCGGGCCGGGCATGCGCCAGCACGCCCTCCGCCCCGCCGATCACCTGGTCGACGATGGCGGAGTTGGGCAGCATGGTGACGATGACCTGGCCGGCGGCGGCGACCTCGGCCACGCTCGCGCCGGCGCGGGCCTGCAGCAGCTCGAGCTCGGCCACGGCTTCCGGGTTGATGTCGTTGACGACGAGCCGGAAGCCCTTGCGGCAGAGGTTGGACGCCATCGGGCGCCCCATCCGACCCAGGCCAATGAAGCCGACATCCATGCTGCTCTCCCCCTCGATTTTTACGGCGGCCATCTGTCGCGGCACGCTCGGCAAGGGGCGATTTAGCAGCGTTCCGGGGGCAGTCCTTCCATAAAAAATAAGCATAGCAGAAAGACCGGATTGCGAATTGGCGACGGCTTCCGGCCCGGGCGGCGGGGCCTGGCGACGGTCGCGGACACGGCGACCGGCGGGGCGGCGGATTTTACGGGCATTTGCATTGTCCGGCCCCTTGAATGAGCCGAGTATTTCCCGATCGGTTCCTGGCTTTTACAGCAACGTCTCAACCGGCAGCGGGGAAAAAATGAAGATCACTTTCTACGCCCATGCGAGCTTCCGCCTGGAAGCCGATGGCCTGGCCGTGGTGACCGACCCCTATACCCCGGCGCGCAGCGGCTTCGCGCCGATCGACGAGCCGGCCGACCTGGTGATCATGAGCTCGGCCACCGACGACTTCCATTCCGACCCGAGCCACATCCAGGGCGCGCCCCGCGTGGTCAATGCGCTGGAGCTGCCGCCCGGGGGCGCCGAGGTGCTGGGCCTGACCATTCGCCCTTTCCCCGCCTATGAAAGCCTGACCTTCGACTTCCAGAAGGCGGCCGGGCGCGATCCGGATGCCAATGCCCTGTACCACTTCGCCATCGGCGGGCTGCGGGTGCTGCATATGGGCGATATCGGCAACCCGGTGGCGCCGGCGCATCTGGCGGCCCTGGCCGGCCAGGTCGATATCCTGCTGGCGCTGACGGGCGAGCATGCGACCATCGCGCTGGACGACCTGGACCAGGCCATCGCCGCGATCCGCCCGCGCGTCATCATCCCGATGCACTACCACAGCCCGCGCGGCGTGCTGCCGATCGAGCCGGTGGAGCGCTTCACCGCCCGCTTCCCGGCCGCGGCGGTGACCCAGGTCGGCGGGCCCAGCCTGGAGCTGACGCCGGAGACCCTGCCGGCCGCCGCGCCGCATGTCTTCGTGCTGAAGCAGTCGCGCTGACCGGCTGAGCCGGCGACGGCCACCGCCGGCCCGCTGCAGGGGCGGCGGTGGCCGGTTTCAGCCTCAGCCGGCGATCGGCGTGGTGGGCAGGCCCTGTTCCTTCCAGGCGGCGACGCCGCCATCGACATGCACCAGGTTCTTCAGCCCGGCCTGGCGCAGGGGCGCGACATAGGGCTCGGTGCCCTTCTCGGTGGTGCAGATCAGCACCACCGCCTGGTCCAGGCTGGCCAGCTGCGGCAGCTTCTTCGGCGAGGCGAGGTCGAGCGCCTCGGCCAGGTCGGCCTTGGCGACGACGACGGCGCCGTCGATCAGGCCGTCGCGCTGCCGGCCGGGATCGCCGCGCACATCGATGACGAGGGCGCCGCTTTCCAGCGCCTGGCGGGCCTGGGCCGGGGTGATCGAGCTGGTGGACATTGTTTCGTTCCTTGCCGTGGGTGAGAGGGAGATCAGCCGGCGCGCCGCGCCGGGTGACGGTCCGGCAGACGGGCCTCGCCGAACAGCTTCCGGCGCAGCGGGCCCTCGCCATAGCCGCGCTTGTAGAGGCCGCGCTCCTGCAGCACGGGCACCACCAGCGTGACGAAATCCTCGAGGCTTTCATGCGCGACCAGGCGGGTCAGGTTGAAGCCGTCGATATCGGCCTCCGCCATCCACTGGGCCAGCCCGTCGGCGACCTGCTGCGGGTCGCCCAGGATCAGCGGGCCGCGGCCGCCGACGCTCATCCGCGCGATCAGGTCGCGCTTGGTCCAGGCGCCCTCGCGGCTGCGGGTGGTGATGCTTTCCAGCGCCGAATTGTTGGCGTTGTTCTGGACGAAGCCGATCGGCTCATCCAGCCCGTGCCGCGCGTAGTCGATGCCGGTGGAGGCGGCGAAATGCGCCAGCTCCCCCTCCGGGTCGATATAGCTGCGATAGTCGGCGAGCTTGTCCTCGGCCTCGGCCTGGCTGCGGCCGACGATGACCGACATGCCGGCGAAGACGCGCAGGTCCTCGTCCCGGCGCCCGGCCTGCCGCGCCGCCGCGCGCAGCCGTGCCACCTTCTCGGCGGCGCCGGCGGGGGAGCGGCCATTGATGAAGACGCATTCGGCATGCTCGCCGGCGAAGCGCAGCCCGCGCGTCGAGGAGCCGGCCTGGAACAGCACCGGCGTGCGCTGCGGCGAAGGCTCGCTCAGATGCAGGCCGCGCATCTGGAAATAGGGTCCGTCATGCGCGACCTCGCGCACCCGGTCGGGGCGGGAGAAGACGCGGGCGCCCTTGTCGCGCAGCACCGCGTCATCCGCCCAGCTGTGCTCCCACAGCTTGTAGACGACCTGGAGAAAATCATCGGCCATGTCGTAGCGCGTGTCGTGCTCGCGCTGCGTCGGCCGGCCCATGGCGCGGGCGGCGCTGTCGAGGAAGCCGGTGACGACGTTCCAGGCGACGCGGCCCTCGGTCAGGTGGTCGAGGGTGGAGAAGCGCCGCGCCAGCAGGAACGGCGCCTCGTAGCTGACATTGGCGGTGATGCCGAAGCCCAGGTGTTGCGTCACCTGCGCCATGGCGGGGACCAGCAGCATCGGGTCGTTGATCGGGATCTGCGCGCCGCTGCGCAGCGCCGCCTCGGCCGAGCCGCCATAGACATCGTAGACGCCCAGCACATCGGCGAGGAACAGCCCGTCGAACAGGCCGCGCTCCAGCAGGCGCGCCAGGTCGGTCCAATAGGACAGGCGGTTGTAGTCGGCGGCCCGGCTGCGCGGATGCGCCCAGAGCCCGTGCGAGCTCTGGCTGACCGTGTTCATCTCGAAGGCGTTGAGCAGCATCGGCCTGGCCATGGCGGGATCAGGCGCCCTGCAGCCAGGCATCGGCAAAATTGCCCTTGATGCCGTCGCAGATGGTGGTGTGGTCGCGCAGCCGGCGGCTGGACACCGTCACCTGCTGCATCGAGACCAGCGGGATTTCCGGCAGGTCCTCCTGCACGAGGCGCTGGAATTCGGCATAGAGCCGCAGCCGCTTCGCCGGGTCGTTTTCCACCTGCGCCGTCTCGAGCAGCCGATCGACTTCCGGATTGTTGTAGTGGGTGCCGTTGGAATAGGGCACGCCGGGCTGGAAGGCCTTCGACCAGTAGATGCGCTGGGTGCCGATCGCCGGGTCGGGCCCGGGCGAGGTATAGGCATTGGTCGTGTCGAAGTCGCGCGCCGTGTAGACGCGGCGGGAGAAGCTGGCGAAGTCCTGGCTGCGCACGGTGACGCGGATGCCGACCTTGCCCAGCGCCTCGCGGATATACTCGGCCGTGCGGAGAAACTGCTCGCCCGAGGTCGGGTGGTCATGGGTGATGCTCAGCCGGATGCCGTTGCCATCCGGCTTCAGCCCGGCCTCGTCCAGCAGCTGCCGCGCGCGCGCGGGATCGAAGGCATAGCGCGGCACCTCGGCGCTGTGGAAGGCGCCCATGCTGCGCGGGATCGGGCTGATGGCGGCCTCGCCATAGCCGTACCAGATGTTGCGGACGATGAAGTCGCGGTCGATGGCATGGGCGAAGGCGCGGCGCACCCGCACATCCTGGAAATAGGGGCGGTCCAGGTTGAACTGGAAGAACTGCGTCAGGCCGAGATAGTCATAGCCTCTCGTCGTCAGCTCCAGCTCCGGGTTGCGCTTGAGGCGCGCGAGATCGCTGCCGGGCACGCCGGTCTCGGCGACCAGGTGAACGTCGCCGGCCTCCAGCGCCGCGGCGCGGCCGGCGGCGTCGGGCAGGAAGCGATAGATGATCTGGTCGAGATAGGGCTTCGGCTGGTCCCAGTAATCCGGGTTGCGCTCCAGCCGGATCAGGCTGCCGCGGTCCCAGCGCAGGAAGCGGAAGGGGCCAGTGCCGATCGGCGCGATATTGGCCGGGTTGCGGAAGAAGTCGGTGCCCTCATAGACGTGCTTCGGCAGGATCTGCGCGATCCAGGAGGTCAGCCCGTAGAGGATATAGGGCGAGGGCGCCGCCAGCCGCAGGATCGCCGTCTGCGCATCGGGCGTGTCCACCGCGGTGACATTGGCGAAGAGCGCCTGGCGGCTGTTGTATTTCTTCCAGACCTCGATGACCGAGAAGGCGACATCGGCCGAGGTGAAGGGCCGCCCGTCATGCCAGCGCACGCCGGATCGCAGGGTGAAGGCGATGCTCAGCCCGTCCTCGGCGATCTCCCAGGCGGTGGCCAGCTGCGGCTTCGGCGTGAAGTCGAAGTCGTAGGTCAGCAGCCCGTCGAACAGCTTGGGCGAGATGTTGTTGGTCGCCGCCGCCGCGGTCAGCGCGCCGGTCAGGATGGTGGGCTCAGGGAATTGCGCGACCACCAGCGTGCCGCCGCGGCGCGGCGTGGCGGCGGCGGGCGTCTGCGCCGAGGCCAGGCCGGGCAGCACGGTCAGGGCGCCGGCGGCGTGGAGAAGATGGCGGCGGGACAGGGTCATGGCAGGCTCTCGGATCAAAGCGTCGGCAGCAGGGTGGGGGAGGGGGCGAGCTCGCCGCGCTGGATGCGGCGGACGATCTCGGCCAGCGCTTCATGCGCCGCGACCGGCAGGCCGATCTCGCGGCCGCGGGCTGCGATCAGCCCGTTGATCTCGTCGATCTCGGTGCGGCGGCCCTTGACGATATCCTGGCCCATCGAGGGGCGCTGCAGGTCGCTGCGGCTGTTGGAGCGCGTCGCCGCCAGCAGGATCGCCTCGACCGCGGCCAGCGCAGCCGGGTCGCCTTCATGCGCGCGGGCCAGCGGCTCGGCCTCGAGGTTGTAGATCTCCTCGAGCTGGTAGCCGAGCGCCTGGCCGATGCGCACCGCCTCGCCGCCCAGCCGGATGCCGAAGCGGCGCACCGCCTCGATGCGGTCGATGTCGTTGCCGGCGAGGCCCGTGGCCGCCGCCAGCCCGTTGCGCATGCCGTTGACGCAGAGCTTCGACCAGCGCTCGCCCCAGAGGTTGGTGGTCAGCTTGACGGTGTCGACCTTGCCGATCAGGGCGGCCAGCGCCTGCAGCCGCGGCGTGACGCGGCCATGCAGCTCGCCGACGCGGAACACGGTCAGGTCCGTGCCGCCGCGCGGCACCGAGCGGCGGATGCGGCCCGGCGCGTAGAGCTCGACGGCGATGCGCGCCGGCACGCAGCCCAGCGTGCGCGGCCAGCCGACCACCTCGGCGATGGTCTCCTCGTTGATGCCGTTCTGCAGCGCGACGACGATGCCGTCCGGCGCCAGATAGGGCTTGATCAGCGCCGTCGCCCAGGCCGTGTCGTAGGATTTGACGGCGATGAAGGCGATGTCGACCGGCGCCTCGCGCACCAGCCCCTGCGCCTCGCTCAGATGCAGCGCGCGCAGCCTCTGGGTGAAGCCCTGCTCCGGCGCCAGCTCCTCGATCCGCAGGCCCTCCGAGCGGATCAGCGCCACATGCTCGGGCCAGGGGTCGATGAGGGCGACATCCTCGCCGGCGGCGGTGAGATAGGCGCCGACATAGCCCCCCACGGCCCCGGCGCCGACGATCGCGATCCGCAGCGGCATCAGACACCTTCCAGCGACATCAAATCAACACATGAATCCGGTGCCATGCTTAATAGACGCAACAAGAGAGTCAATAAGGAATACCGCGATTGATATGCGCGTAATATGGTGATACCGGCTCCCGCCACGGCGCTGCGGCGCCGCTTCGGGCGGAAAGCGGGGACTGCGGATGACCAGGCGACTGAAAGACAAGCTGCGGGCCGGGGGCGTGGCCAGCATGATCAGCCCCTCCTACCCGGCGCCGGGCATCGTCGAGCGGCTGGGCGGCCTGGGCTTCGACGCCGCCTTCATCGATTGCGAGAAGGGCAGCCATTCGGTCGAGCGGGTGGAGGAGCTGGCGCGCGCCGGCCGCGCCGGCGGCATCCCCACCATCGTGCGGCCCTGGCGCCACGATGCCGGGCTGATCAGCCGCTATCTCGATGTCGGCGCCGACGGGGTGATGGCGGCCTCGATCGAGACGCCGGCCCTGGCGCGCGAGGTGGTGGAGGCGGTGCGCTTCGCCCGGCATCGCGATTTCGACGCCAAGTTCGTCATCGCCCTGGTGGAGACGCCGCTGGGCCTGCAAAACCTGCCGGCGATGCTGGAGATCGACGAGGTCGATGTCTGGCAGATCGGCGCCAACGACCTGGCGCATCACCTGGGCCATCCCGGCAATGCCGCCCATCCGGCGGTGCAGGCGGCGGTGGATGCCGCCATCGCCCGCATCACCGCGCGCGGCCGCATCTGCGGCGTCAATGCCAGCTTCCGCCCGCCGGCCGATCTGGTGGCGCAGGGCGTGCGCTTCCTGGTCGGCGATGTCGACCAGTTCATCGCCTGGGGCGCCGAGCGGTATCGCGCGGCCCTCGCCCCGGCATGAGCGAGCCGAGGCTGCTGGAGGCCACGCGCCAGGCGCTGGCGCGGCTGGGGGCGGATCCGCCGAACTGGGTGGCGCCCTCGGCGGCCGATCATGACGTGCTGGTGGTGGGCGCGGGGCAGGCGGGGCTGGCCATCGGCTTCGCGCTGCGCCGCGCCGGCATCGCGCGGTTTTCCCTGATCGACGCGGCACCCTCCGGGGCGGAAGGCGTCTGGACCACCTGCGCCCGCATGCATTGGCTGCGCACGCCGAAGACGCTGCCGGGGCCGGAGCTCGGCATCCCCGAGCTCACCTTCCAGGCCTGGCACGAGGCACGGCACGGCGCCGCCGCCTATGCGGCGCTGGACCGCATCCCGCGGCGCGACTGGGCCGCCTATCTCGCCTGGTATCGCGCGGTGCTGGCGCTGCCGGTGCGCAACGACACGCAGGCGACGGCGATCACGCCGCGCGCCGATGGCCTGATCGCGGTGCGGCTGGCGACGCCCGGCGGCGCGCGGGAAGAAACCTGCCGCAAGCTGGTGCTGGCCACCGGCATGATGGGCAGCGGCGGCCCCCTGGTGCCGCCCGGGATCGCCGCGGCGCTGCCGCCGGCGCGCTTTTCCCACACCGAGGACGCCATCGACTTCGGCGCGCTGCGCGGCCAGCGTGTCGCGGTGCTGGGCGCGGCCTCCTCCGCCTTCGACGCCGCCGGCGTGGCGCTGGAAAGCGGCGCCGCCAGCGTCGACCTGTTCTGCCGCCATGCCGATCTGCAGCGCTCGGCGCCGATGCGCACGTTGAGCTATGCCGGCGCCGCCGAGCATTACGCCAGCCTGCCCGATGCCGATCGCTGGCGCATCATGCGCCATGTCCGCGCCCGCGCCTCCGGCCCGATGCCGGAGACGGTGCGGCGGGTGACGCGGCACGCGAATTTCCGCCTGCATCTGGGCGCGGCGCCGCTCGCCGTCGCGGCCGTCGGCGCGCGCGTCTCGCTGCGCGCGCCGCGCTTCGACGGCGTGGTCGACCACCTGATCCTCGGCACCGGCTATCGCGTCGCGCTGGATCTGCGGCCGGAGCTCGCCGGCATCGCGGCGGCCGCGGCGCTGTGGCGCGACCGCTACACGCCGCCGCCGGCCGAGGCCGATGCGGCGCTGGCCGGCCAGCCCTATCTCGCCGACGACTACAGCTTCACCCCGCGCGCGCCCGGCGGCGAGGCCTGGCTCGGCGACGTGCATCTGTTCGGCGTCGGCGGGCTGCTCAGCCACGGCAAGCATCTGGGCGAGATCGCCAGCCTGCAGCACGGCGTGCCGCGGCTGGTGGCCGCCCTCGGCCGCGCGCTGTTCCTGCGCGACCGCGCGGCGCAGCTGGCGCGCATCCTGGGCGCGGCCCAGCCGCATCTGGCGGCCGAGGACTACGCCGCGTCGCTGGCGGGGGCGGCGGCATGAGCGGCGGGCTGGGCTATGCGCTGCGCCGGCTGTGGCAGGGCGCGCTGACCATGCTGCTGATCGTCGTCTTCAATTTCTTCCTGCTGCGGCTGGCGCCGGGCGACATCGTCGATGTGATGATCGGCCAGGCCGGCGGCGGCTCGCCCGAGGCGATGGCGGCGATGCGCCAGCAATTCGGCCTGGACCAGGGCGCGCTGGTGCAGTTCCTGCGCTACATCGGCAATCTGCTACAATTCGACCTCGGCTATTCCTTCAGCAACAGCGCGCCGGTCACCGAGCTGATCCTCGGCCGGCTGCCGGCCAGCGCGCTGCTGATGGTGACCACGCTGGTGGTGGCGGGGCTGGCGGGGACGCTGCTCGGCACGCTGGGCGCCGTCTGGCGCGGCCGGCTGGTCGATCGCATCGCCTCCGCCTTCTCGATGATCGGCTTCGCCGTGCCGGTCTTCTGGCTGGCGCTGATGCTGGTCGTGGTCTTCGCCGTGCAGCTGCGCTGGCTGCCGGCCAATGGCATGGTCAACCTGCTGAGCGAGGCGACCGGCTGGCGCCGCGCCCTCGACATCGCGCGGCACATGATCCTGCCGGTGACCAGCCTCGCCTTCTACTACACCGCCATCTACGCCCGGCTGTCGCGCGCTGCGCTGCTCGACGTCGCGAAGGCCGACTATGTGCGCACCGCCCGGTCGAAGGGGCTTGGCGCCACGCGCATCGTGCTGCGCCACCAGCTGCGCAACGCGCTGCTGCCGCTGGTCACCATGACCGGGCTGCAGCTCGGCGCGCTGTTCAGCGGCTCGGTCGTCATCGAGAGCATCTTCGCCTGGCCCGGCCTCGGCCGCCTCGCCTTCGACGCGGTCTTCGCCCGCGACCTGACGCTGCTGCTGGGCATCCTGTTCTTTTCCTCCCTCCTGGTCGTGGTGATGAACTTGCTGACCGACTTCCTCTACGCCTTCCTCGATCCGCGCATCGAGCTCGCCTGATGCGCGACGGCTTCCTGCATCGCTTCCTGCGCCATCCGGCGGCGCTGGCGGGGGCCTCCATCCTGGGCCTGATCGCGCTGGCGGCGCTGCTGGCCGGCGTGCTGGCGCCCGGCTCGCCGCAGGCCATCGCCGGCAGCCCCTTCCTGTGGCCGGGCGAGGAAGGCCACTGGCTCGGCACCGATGTGCTGGGGCGCGACATCCTGGCCGGGCTGCTGTTCGGCGCGCGGGTGTCGCTGCTGGTGGGGCTGGGGGCGGCGGGGCTGTCGATCCTGCTCGGCGTCGTCACCGGCACCGTCGCCGGCTATTACCGCGGCCGTGTCGACGACGCGCTGATGCGGCTGACCGAGGCGGTGCAGACCATGCCCTCGCTGGTCTTCACCATCGTGGTGGTGGTGGTGGCCGGCCCGTCGCTGCCCAGCATCGTCCTGGCGATCGGCCTGACCGGCTGGCCGCAGGTGGCGCGGCTGGTGCGGGCGGAAGCGCTGCGGCTGCGCCAGGCGGAATTCGTCCAGGCCGCCATCGCCTCCGGCCTCGGCGACGCGGCGATCCTGGCGCGGCATGTGGTGCCCAACGCCATCTCCCCGGTGGTGGTCGCCGCCTCGATCCTGGTGGCGCATGCCATCCTGACCGAGGCCTCGCTGGCCTTCCTCGGCCTCGGCGACCCCAATGCGGTCTCCTGGGGCAGCATGATCGGCACGGCGCGCGAGGCGCTGCGCTCGGGCTGGTACATGGCGGCGATCCCGGGCCTGGCGATCTGCGTCGCGGTGCTCGGCATCAGCCTGCTGGGCAGCGGGCTGAACGACCTCCTGAACCCGCGGCTGCGCGACGGCTGAGGCGGCGCCGCCGCCCCCTGCGCGCCGCTTACAGCCGCAGCCCGGCCTGCTTCAGCAGCGGCAGCACGTCGCTGCCGAAGAAGGCCAGGTCCGGCTCGAAGTCGAAGAAGGCGATCTGCACGCCGTCGATGCCGGTGCGCTTCAGCCGCGCCAGCTGGTCGGTCACCTGCTCCGGGCTGCCGACGATGTGGATGGTGTTGGCGCCCAGCGCCCGCTGATCCGCCTGGAAGCCGCGAAAGCCCTGCGCGTCGCTGCGGTCGCCGCTGAAATTGGCGATGGCCTCGTGGTCGGCGGCGGCGATGATGGCGTCGCGATACTGCAGCGCCTCGCGCTCGGTCGGGCGGCAGATGATCAGCGGATTGACCAGGCTGCGCAGCGGCGGCCGCCCGGCGGCGAAGCTGGCGCGGCGGATGCTGTCGACCAAGGCGGGCAATGTCTCGACCGCGGCGTCGAGCGCCGCGCCGCCCGGGCTCGTGGTGAACAGGATGTCGGAATGGCGCGCGGCGAAGTCGATCCCCGCCTGCGACCCGCTGGCGCTGACGATCACCGGCCGGCCATAGCAGGGCTTCAGCGCCTCGTAGGCGGCCTCGAGGTTCCAGAAGCGGCCGGCGATGGAAACCTCCTCTGACGCGGCCCAGAGCTGCTTGGCGATGCGCAGGAACTCGTCGGCCATCTCGTAGCGCAGCCCATGCGGGATCGGCGCCTTGCCGAAGCGGCGGTGCTCGCTCTCGCGATGGCCGGTGACCACGTTGATGCCCCAGCGCCCCTGGGCGATGTGGTCCAGCGTCGCGCCGAACTTCGTCAGGTGCAGCGGGTGCCAGGGGCCGTAGAGCACGTGGATGGTGGAGATCAGCAGGATGCGGCGGGTCACCGCCGCCAGCGCCGTGGTGACGATGAAGGGGTCCAGCGTCAGCCCGTGATACTGCGTGGCGCCGCCATAGCCGCCCTTGCCCAGCCATTTCGCCAGGCCGAAGGCCAGGTCGAAGCCCAGCGCCTCGGCCTGCTGCGCCAGGCGGGCATTGTAGTCGAAGCGCCAGTCGGTGCCGCGCGGATGCGAGGACGGGCTCCAGCCGCCCTGCTGCAGCGGCAGGAACAGGCCGAGCAGCAGCGGCTGGCGCAGCGCCTGGCTGAGCGGGCTGTCGGCGAAGCTGGCAGGCGAGGCCGTCCAATCGGCCGGAAGGGTGTCGGGCAAGGAAATCTCCGATATCGTCGCGTCGATCCTATCGATATCTCCATAAACACCGATAATGAAGTGTGTATATTGGATGAAAGACGATTCGGATTGGCTGAATGACCCAGGCTGACTTTTCCCTCTCCCGCCGCTCCCTGCTGGGCGCCTCGCTGGCGGGCGCCGCCCTTTATGCCGGCGGCCTGCGCGACGGGCTGGCGGCGCCGCGCCGCGGCGGCACGCTGGTGGTGGGGCAGTATCCCGAGCCGCCGATGCTGACGGTGGCCTTCGCCTCCTCAGGGCCCGGCAACAACATCACGCCGAAGATCTTCGACGGGCTGCTGACCTATGACCATGCGCTGCGCCCGCAGCCGCAGCTGGCCGAAAGCTGGGAGACGGCGGAGGACGGGCTGAGCCTGACCTTCCGGCTGCGCGCCGGCGTCCGGTGGCATGACGGCGCGCCCTTCACCGCCGAGGATGTCCGCTTCTCGCTGTGGGAGGTCTGGCGCAAGCTGCTGGCGCGCGGCCAGACCACCTTCGCGGCCGTCCGGGCGGTCGAGGTGCCGGACCCGCTGACCGTGGTGCTGCGGCTGTCGACGCCGGCGCCCTATATCCTCAACGGCCTGGCCTCGCACCTGGCGCAGATCCTGCCGCGCCACCTCTATGAGGGCAGCGACATCGCGCGCAACCCGGCGAACCTGGCGCCCATCGGCACCGGCCCCTTCCGCTTCGTCCGCTGGGAGCGCGGCAGCCATCTGCGGCTGGAGCGCAACCCGGATTACTGGGACAGCGGCAAGCCCTATCTGGACCAGGTGATCTTCCGCTTCCTGCCCGATGCGGCCGGCCGCGCGGCGGCGCTGGAATCGGGCGACGTGCAGCTGGTGGCGGAGACCGGCATTCCCGGCAGCGACCTGGTGCGGCTGGCGCGCGATCCGGCCTTCACCGTCGAGCGCCGCGGCTACAACTATATCGCGCCGATCACCTTCCTGGCCTTCAACCTCGACCGCAAGCCCTTCGACGATGTCCGCGTCCGCCGCGCCATCGCCCATGCGATCGACCGCGACTTCCTGCTGCGCCATGTCTGGTACGGCTATGGCCAGGTCGCCACCGGCCCGCTGCCGCAGGGGCTGAGCAGCTTCTACAGCGCCGATGTGCCGCTCTACCCCTACGACCCCGCGCGCGCCCGGGCGCTGCTCGACGAGGCCGGCCTGGCGCCCGATGCGCGCGGCATCCGGCTGAGCTTCACCCATGACAGCCTGCCCTATGGCGAGCAGTACCAGCGCACCGGCGAATATCTTCGCGATGCCCTGGCGCGCATCGGCATCCGGGTCGAGCTGCGCGCGCAGGACTATGCCAGCTATGTGCGCCGCATCTACACGGCGCGCGACTTCGACACGGCGAACTATCTGATCTCGGTCGGGCCCGACCCGGCGATCGGCGCGCAGCGGCTCTACTGGTCGAAGGGCTTCGCGCCGGGCGTCGCCTTCTCCAACGCCACCCACTACGCCAATCCGGAGGTCGACCGGCTGCTGGAGGCGGCGCAGGTCGAGGTCGATCCGGTCCGGCGTCGCGCGCTGTATGCGGAATTCCAGCGCCAGGCGCAGGACGATCTGTCGCAGATCCCGCTGATCGCCATCGACCAGGTGACGGTGGCCAGCGCGGCGCTGCGGGACCACAGCGCCGTCGCCGAGGGGCCGAAGGCGAGCTTCGCGGCGGCCTTCCTGGGCCGCTAGCGCGGGATGGCGCGAGAGGGCATCATCGAGAAGCCTGCATCACGCGATCGAACCGGTCAGCCGCTGGCTGCCGGCCGCTATGGGAAGCGGCCGGCCGGCCGGGCCAGGCCCAGATTGTCGCGCAGCGTGCTGCCCTCGTATTCCTCGCGGAACAGGCCGCGGCGGCGCAGCTCGGGCACCACCAGGCGGATGAAGCGCTCCAGCCCGGTCGGCACCACGGGGGCGGCGATCATGAAGCCGTCGCAGGCGCGGGTGGCGAACCATTCCTCCATCAGGTCGGCGATCTGCCCTGCGCTGCCCTTGAACATATTGCCGCCCATCTGCGGCAGGATGCGCTGGTAGGTCTGCCGCACCGTCAGGCCCTCGGCATAGGCCAGGCTGAGAATGCCCTTGCCGATGCCGGTATGGCCGACATGCTCGTCGCCGAAGACCGGCATCGGCCCGTCCAGCGGATAGTCGCGCATCCGGTGGCCCAGCATCTTCGACAGGTAGTCGACGCCGACCGCCGGCGAGACGAGGTCCTCGAGCTGCTGGAACAGCGCCTCCGCCTCCGCCTCGGTCTCGCCGACGAAGATGGTGACGCCGGCCAGGATGCGCATGTCGTCGGGGCCGCGGCCGAACTTCGACAGCCGGCCCTTGATGTCGGCGTAGAGCTTGCGGGCATTGGCCAGGTTGCCCTCGATGGCGAAGACGCAATCGGCATGCTGCGCCGACAGGTCCTTGCCCGCCTCGGACTGCCCGGCGGAGAAGACCACTGGATGGCCCTGCGGCGGCCGCGGCGCGTTCAGCGGGCCGCGCACCTGGAAATGCGGGCCCTTGTGGTTCAGCATGCTGACCTGCTCGGGCAGCAGGAAGGTGCCGCTGGCCTTGTCCTGCGGGAAGGCCTCGTCGCCCCAGCTGTCCCACAGCCCCTTCACCACCGTGGCGAATTCGGCGGCGCGCGGGTAGCGCGCATCGCGCGCCATGTGCTCGGCGTGGCTGAAGTTCAGCGCATCCTCGGGGTTCGAGGTGGTGACCAGGTTCCATCCTGCGCGGCCGCCGCTGAGATGATCGAGGGAGGCGAAGCGGCGGGCGACGTGGAAGGGCTCGTCATAGGTCGTGGTGGCGGTGGCCACCAGGCCGATATGCTGCGTCGCCATCGACAGCGCCGCCAGCAGCGTCACCGGCTCGAAGACGCCTGGCCGGTCGGAGGGGCTGGTGGCGCGGAAAAGGTCCGGCTTGTCCAGCTGGCGCACGCCATTGCCGTCGGCGAGGAACAGCAGGTCGAACTTCCCCGCCTCGGCGACCTGCGCCAGCCGCACCGCGTTCTGCAGGTTGGCGGCCGGGCGGTCCCAGGCATCGGGGTGGCGCCATTCGCCGACATGGCTGCCCGCAGCATTGGCGTTGGCCGCCAGAACCATCTTTCTCATCATCTCAGGCCCGCTTGACGTTCCAGAACACCGGAAAGCCCGGGACAATGCCCGTCAGGTCCTTCCGGTAGGCGATCGGCGCGAAGAACTGGCCGAGCGGGACATAGGGCACGTCCCGGAAGGCCTGTTCCTGGATGGCGCGCGCCACCTGCTGCTGCGCGGCCAGGTCGGGCGCCTCCAGCCAGGATTGCCGCAGCCGCTCCAGCTCCGGCAGGTTCGGCCAGCCGATCCAGGCATCCTCGCCGGTGCCCTGCAGCGACTGGTGCACCGCCGGGTTGATGGCGGACAGCCCGCTCCAGATGCCGAAATAGACGCTCCAGCCGCCCTGGGCGGGCGGCTCCTTCTTCACCACGCGGGCGCTGACGGTGCCCCAGTCGGCCACCTGGTAGTCGACGTTGAAGCCGATCCGCGCCAGCTGGTCGGCCGCGACGTCGCTGGCCGCCTTGACCGAGGCGCGGTCGGCCGGGCCCAGCACCACGACGCGCTCGCCCTTGTAGCCGGCGGCGACGAGCGCGCGCTTCGCCTGCTCCAGGTCCGGCGTGTCGCTCATCGTCGAAAGCCCGGCGTCGGAGGCATAGGGCGTGCCGGTCGGGAAGAAGCCGACATTGGTGCGGTACAGCGACGCATCCATCCCTGCCATGGCATGCATGAATTCGAGCTGGCTGGTGGCGCGCAGCACGATGCGGCGGATTTCCGGATTGTCGAAGGGCGGGTTGAGGAAGTTGAAGCGCATGATCGGCAGCCCGCCCGAGCTGTCGTTGGTGGCCACCGTGATGGCGCGGTGCCGCGACAGCAGCGGCAGGTAGTCGGGCGTCGGCGTCTCCCACCAGTCGACCTCGCCATTCTGCAGCGCGGCGGCGGCCGTCGACGCATCGGCGATGATGACCCATTCGACGCGCTCGAAATGCGCGACCTTGGGCCCCGCGGTCCAGCCCAGGGCGCCGCTGTCGCGCGGGCGGTAGGCGGCGTGGCGGGCGAAGACGACGCGGGCGCCGATGACGCTCTCGTCGCGCAGCAGCCGGTAGGGGCCGCTGCCGACCACCTCGGTCACCTGGCTGTGCGGCGGCGTCCTGGCCAGGCGCTCCGGCATGATGGCGACCATGTTCGCGGTCGACTTGGCCAGCGCGAAGGGCAGCAGCGGGAAGGGCCGCTTCATGCGGAACACGATGCTGCGGTCGTCGGGCGCCGAGAGCTCGTCGGTCGCGGCCATCAGCAGCTTGCCGAAGGCGTCGCGGCCGCCCCAGCGGCGGATGCTGGCGACGCAGTCCCGCGCCAGGACCGGCGTGCCGTCATGGAAGACCAGGCCGGGGCGCAGCGTGATGGTCCAGTGCTGCTGCGCGGCATCGGCCACCGCGCCCTCGGCCATCTGCGGCTGCGGCAGCAGGTCGCGGTCGAGCCCGAACAGCGTGTCGTAGACCAGGTAGGCGTAGTTGCGCGTCACCTGGGTCGAGGAGAAGACGGGATCGAAGCTGGTGATGTCGGTCTGCGGGATGAAGCGCAGCACCCGCTGGCCCTGCGCCGCCACCAGGGACGGCGCGCCGAGCCAAGCCCCGCCTGCCAAGCCGCCCGCCGCTGCCAGCGCCCGTCTACGTCCGATCATGCCGTCAAACCCCTGATAAGCGGTGCGCCGTGCGTCAGGGTTGGCCCCCGTTGCCGCCGACACTAGAGGCCAGGGGGCCGCGGTCAAGAAATTTTCGAAATTATGTCGATTTCAGAACCGTCATGATGGCGGCGGCGCCGTGCCGGATGTGGCGCCGCAGGATCAGCGCCGCCATCTCGCCGTCGCGGGCGACGATCGCCTCGGTCAGCCGGGCGTGGTCCAGCTTCAGCACCGCCTCCTGCAGCGGCGGCGGCCGCAGCAGGTTGCGGTAGCGGCTCCAATGGTCCCAGAGCAGCCGGTGGAACATGTCCTGCAGGAAGTGGCGGCTGCCCGACAGCGTCGCGTAGTGGAAGTCCTGGTGCTGCTGGCGCCAGTCGAGGTTCAGCGCCGTGGCGTCGGCGGTGGTGTACATCGGCAGCCGGTCGAGCGCCGCATGGGCGGCCACCACCCGGTCCAGCCAGGCGGCGTCGCCGTCGCGGATGGAATCCTCCAGCATCAGCGTCTCCAGCCGCTCGCGGGCGCTGAGCACCTGCTCGAAATGCGCCAGGTTGAGCGCCGCGACGCGGAAGCCGCGCTGGTCATGCGCCTCCACCAGCAGGGTGGCGGACAGGCGGTACAGCGCCTCGCGCAGCGGCGTCATCCCCACCGCATAGCGGGCGCGCAGCTTGTCCAGCGCCAGCTTCGAGCCGGGCGGCAGGGTGCCGGCGATCACGTCCTGCCGCAGCCGGGCATAGACGCGGGAGGCGAGGGTCGAGGATTCTTCGGGCTCGTCCGCCAAGATCGGCTCCAGAATTTCGAAATTAATGCGAGGATAGCGCGGCAAGGGCCGGCCGTCACTCGCCCGCCATCACCGCCTGGATCAACAGCAGATGCGCCCGCATCGCCTGCCGCGCCCGGTCGCGGTCGCGCCGGCGCAGCGCCTCGACCATCTCGTGGTGCTGCGCCTGCAGCCGTGCCCGATGCGCCGGCGTGTCGCCCCGCGCCTTCAGCTGCCCCCAGTCCGAGCGTCGCCGCACCCGGGCCAGCGACCGGCTCATGCCGATCACCGCGGCATTGTGCGTGGCGAGCGCGAAGGCGTCGTGCAGCGCGGCATCCCATTGCTCGAAGGCGGCCAGCGTCGTGGCCTCGTCGGTGCCGTGCAGGCAGGCCTCGATCCGCGCCAGGTCGGCGGGGGTGGCACGCAGCACGGCCAGGCCGATCAGCTCCGGCTCCAGCAGCAGCCGGCATTCCATCACCGCGGCGGGGCTCAGCGCCGCCTCCTCCAGCGCGGCCTCCTCCAGCGCGGTCGGGGCGTCGGGCGCCGGGGCCGCGCGGCGGAAGGTGCCGCGGCCGACATGGCGCTCGACCAGCCCGGCGCGTTCCAACCCGTCCAGCGCCCGGCGCAGCGTGTTGCGGGCGACGCCATAGGTCGCGCTCAGCGCGCGCTCGGTCGGCAGCCGGGCGCCTTCCGGCCAGGTGCCGGCCAGCAGCGCCTGCTCCAGCAGGGCTTGCAACCGGGCGGCGCCGGGGGATTCTCCGGCCTTGACGGGGTCAACCATTGAATGAACCATAACCGCTGATTGGTTCAGTTAAAAGTCGAATTGGTATAGAGCGGAGAAGATCGGATGCGTCTGGCCATGGTGCGGATCGAGGGGCTGCCGCAGCCCGCGCGGATCGATGCGGCGGGGCAGCGCTGCTGGCCGCTGGCCGAGCTGGCGCCGGGCCTGCCCGCCGACATGGCCGGGGTGATCGCGGCGCTGGTCCGGGGCGCGACGATTCCTGAGCCCGCCGGCGCGGGCCGGCCGCTGGCCGAGGAGCAGCTGCTGGCGCCGTTGCCCAACCCGCCGCGCAACATCTTCTGCGTCGGCAAGAACTACCACGCCCATGCCCGGGAATTCGCCAGCAGCGGCTATGATTCCTCCTCGGTCAGCGCGGCGGATGCGGTGCCGAAGGCGCCGATCATCTTCAGCAAGCCCTTCTCCTCCATCTCCGGCCCCTGGGACGACATCCCGCTCTGGCCCGGCATCGACGAGGGCGTCGACTACGAGGCGGAGCTGGCGGTGGTCATCGGCGCCGGCGGCCGCGCCATCGCCCGCGAGGACGCGCTGAAGCACGTCTTCGGCTATACCATCGTCAACGACGTCACCGCGCGCGACCTGCAGGGCACCCACAAGCAGTGGCTGCTGGGCAAGGGCATCGACGGCTTCTGCCCGATGGGGCCCTGGATCGTCACCGCCGACGAGATCGGCACGGCGCCGCTGCGCATCACCTGCCAGGTCAATGGCGAGGCGCGGCAGGACGCCTCGACCGCCGACCTGATCTTCGACGTGCCGGAGCTGATCGCCACCATCTCGCGCAGCATGGCGCTGCTGCCGGGCGACGTGATCGCCACCGGCACGCCGGAAGGGGTGGGCATCGGCTTCAAGCCGCCGCGCTTCCTGCGCGACGGCGACGTGGTGGACTGCGCCATCGAGGGGATCGGGCGCATCCGCAACCGGCTGCGCCGCCAGCCGGGCTGACGGCCGCCCCCGGCGACGTCGGGCGTGCAGGGCCTTCGTCGCGTGGGGCCTTCGTCGCGTGGGGCCTGCGTCGCCCAGGGCCTGCGTCGCCCAAGTCCTGCGTCGCGCGGGGGGACTGCGAGGAAGCGGCCGATCCGTGCTATGGCCGGTGGCATGGAAACCAAGCCCCCCACGCCACGCGCAGTCCTTGTCGGCATCCAGACGCCGGAGGTCGATGACGTCGCGCATGAGGCCAGCCTCGAGGAGCTGGGGCGGCTGGTGAAGACGCTGGGCTACGAGGTGGTCGGCACCGTCTCGCAGCGCCGCGACGGCACCGGCGCCGGGTCGCTGCTGGGCACCGGCAAGCTGGCGGAGCTCGCCGCGCTGACCGGCGGCAGCGGCGTGGTCACCACCATGGCGCCGCCGCCGCGCTCCAAGGCGCGGGCGCGCTTCGAGGCGCCGCCGGGCGCGCTGCCCGGCCCGGCCACCCCGGCGGCCACCCCGGCGGACGCGCCGGCGGCGGAGGCCGCGCCCAAGCCGGACTTCGTCATCGTCGACCACGAGCTGTCGCCCAGCCAGATCCGCAACCTGGAGCGGGCCACCGGCGCCGAGGTGCTGGACCGCACCGGCGTCATCGTCGAGATCTTCCACCGCCACGCCAAGACGCGCGAAGCCAAGCTGCAGGTGGAAATGGCGCGGCTGAAATATGTCGCGCCGCGGATGCGGGAATCCTCCGGCGGCGGTGGCCGGCAGCAGGGGCCCGGCGCCGGCGAGAGCACCCTCGACCTCGACCGCCGCAAGATCCGCGACCGGCTGGCCGAGCTGAAGGACCAGCTGGAGGCGGTGCAGCGCGACAGCGACAACCGCCGCACCGGCCGGCGCGACCAGCTGCGGGTGGCCCTCGTCGGCTATACCAATGCCGGCAAGTCGTCGCTGATGCGCGCGCTGACCGGCAGCGAGGTGCTGGTCGAGGACAAGCTCTTCGCCACGCTCGACACCACGGTGCGCATCCTGCAGCCGGAGACGCGGCCGCGCGTGCTGGTCTCCGACACGGTGGGCTTCATCAAGCAGCTGCCGCACGACCTGGTCGCCTCCTTCCGCTCGACCCTGACGGAAGCGCTGGAGGCCTCGCTGCTGCTCTTCGTGGTCGATGCCTCCGACCCGACCTACGAGGCGCAGCTCGAGGTCAGCCGCAGCGTGCTGCGCGAGATCGGCGCCGATGTGGTGCCCTCGCGCCTGGTGCTGAACAAGATGGACCGGGTCGACGCGGCCGGGCGCGAGGCCCTGGTCGCCCGGCACCCCGACGCCATCCTGCTGTCCGCCCATGCGCCCGACGATGTCAGCGCGCTGCGCGACAGCATCATCGCCTTCTTCGAGGCGGAGATGGTCGAGGATGCGCTGGCGCTGCCCTATGCCAAGCAGGGGCTGATCGGCGAGATCTATGACAGCGTGCGGGTGCTGTCGGAGGAATACGACGAGACCGGCCGGGTGCTGAAGGTGCGCGGCCTGCCCGGCGCCATCGCCCGGCTGCAGCGCAGCCTGGCCGCGGCCGGCGGCTGATCGCCGCCGGATCGGGCGCGCGCCCCGGGCCCGCGCCGGCCTCCCGCCCGGCGGGGCTCAGCGCGCCGCCTGGTGCCGCGCCTCGCGCTGCGCGATGGCGTGGGCGCGGGCCAGCAGCGCCTGCGCCCGCTCGACGATCGGGATGTCGATCATCTTGCCCTCGAAGGCCCAGGCGCCGCGATGCGCGGCGGCGGCCTCGGCATCGAGGGCGACGATCGTCCCGGCCCGCGCCACCGCCTCGGCGGAAGGGGTGAAGCCGGCATTGAGCGCCGGGATCTGCGCCGGATGGATCGCCGAGGAGCCGGTGAAGCCCAGCGTCGCCGCGCGCCGCACCGCCTGCACCTGGCCCTCGGTGTCGGCGAAGCCGGCGACGCCGCCCAGCGTGCCGAAGGGCTGCAGCCCATGCGCGCGCGCCGCCTGCAGGATCTGCATCTTCGGGAAATGCAGCAGCTCCGGGCCGGGCTCGCCGCCGACCGCGGTCGCATAGTCCTCGCTGCCGAGCGAGAGGGCGAAGTTGCGCGGCGAGGCGGCGGCGATGGCATGGGCGCGCTGCAGCGGCCCCGGCGCCTCGATCAGGATGACGAAGCGCAGCGTGCCGGCGGCGATGCCGCGCCGCTGCTCCAGCCGGGTGACCAGCTCGTCCAGCAGGCGGATGTGGTCGGGACCCTCGGCCTTGGTCACGGTGATGCCGGCGACCCCGGGCAGCACCGCCGCCTCCAGGTCGCGGATGGCGAGCTCCAGCGGCTGGTTGATGCGGATGAAGACATCCGAGCGCCCCTCGGCCAGCAGCCGGGTCACCGCCGGGCCCACGGCACGCCGCGCCTCGGCCTTGTCGGCCGGGGCGATGCTGTCCTCGAGGTCGAGCTGGATGACATCGGCGCCGCGGCTGGAGGCCTTGGCGAGGAAGCGCTCGACATTGACCGGCACGAACAGGCCGGAGCGCCAGATGAGGGTCGGTTGGGCCGTCATGTCTTGTGTCCTGAAAGCCGGGTCATGCCGCGGCGGGGAAGAGGAGCAGGCCGTCGCGCGGCAGCCAGAGGCGCAGATCGCCGCCGGCATCGTCGGGCAGGGTCGTGGTCTCGACGCGCAGGGTGCTGCCGCCGAGCTCGAGGCCGAGCTGCCAGCGGCCGCCGATATAGGCGCTGCCGCGCAGCCGCGCGGTCACCACCGTGCCATGGGCGTCGCTGGCCTCGCCGGGTTCCGCCAGGCGCAGCTGCTCAGGCCGCGCCGCCAGGGTGACCGCGCGGCCGGCGCCGGGCGGGCGCGGCACCGCCACGCTGACCTGCTGGCCGTCCTCCAGCGCCAGGCGGGCCTCGCCGGCGGCTTCCGCCAGGACGCGGGCGGGCAGGAAGTTGGTGGTGCCGATGAAGTCGGCGACGAAGGCCTCGGCCGGCGCCTCGTAGATCGCCCGCGGCGTGCCGAGCTGGGCGATCCGCCCGCGATTCATCACCACCACCCGGTCGGAGAGCGACAGCGCCTCGATCTGGTCATGCGTGACATAGAGGGTGGTCAGGCCGAGGCGCAGCCGCAGCGCCGCCAGCCAGCTGCGCGCCCGGTCGCGCAGCTTGGCGTCCAGGTTCGACAGCGGCTCGTCCAGCAGCAGGATGCTCGGCTGATAGACCAGGGTGCGCGCCAGCGCGACGCGCTGCTGCTGGCCGCCGGACAGCATATGCGGGTGGCGGCCGGCGAAGGCCTCCATCTCGACCAGGGCCAGCACCTCCTCGACCCGGCGGCGGCGCTCGGCGGCGCGGACGCGGCGCAGCGTCAGCGGGAAGGCGACATTGTCGAACACCGTCATATGCGGCCACAGCGCGTAGGACTGGAAGACCAGGCCGCAGCCGCGCGCCTCCGGCGGCAGGTAGATGCCGCGCGCCCCGTCGAAATAGGTCTTGCCGCCGACCACGATCCGCCCGGCATCGGGCTGGTCGAGGCCGGCGACGGCGGCGAGCGTGGTCGACTTGCCGCAGCCCGAGGGGCCGAGCAGGGTGACGAACTCGCCATCGGCGACGTGCAGCGACAGGTCGTCGACGGCGGCGACCGGGCCGAAGCGACGCGCCAGCCCTTCGATCAGCAGGTCAGCCATAGAGCTTCACTCCGAAGACGGCGCGCACGGCGCCGACGCAGGCGGCGATGATGACGATCTGGATGGTGGCCAGCGCCGCGACGATGCCGGCCTGGCCCTCGGTCCAGAGGTTCATCAGCGAGGTGCCCAGCACCTCGCTGCCGGCCGAGAACAGGAAGATCGCCGTCGAATAGTCCTTGAAGAAGCTGATGAAGAGCACGGTGTAGCAGGCGACCAGCGCCGGACGCAGCAGCGGCAGGACGATGCGCCGCGTCGCCGTCCACCAGTCGGCGCCCTGCACCCGCGCCGCCTGGTCGAGGTCGGGGCTGATCTGCAGCAGCGTCGGCGCCACCGCGCCGAGCCCGGCCGGGATGAAGCGCATGGTGAAGGCGAGGGCGATGATCCAGATCGAGTTGCGCAGCCCCCCGAGGTCGGGCAGCAGCGCGAAGGCGTAGAAGAAGCCGAGGCCGGCGATCATCCCCGGCACCGCGCGCGGGAACAGCGCGACGTAATGCAGCGCCGCGCGGTAGCGGAAGGCCGAGCGGTGCACGATGGCGGCGATCAGCGCCACCAGCAGCGTGGCGACCGCGCCGCCGATCGCGCTGATCTGCAGCGAGTTCCAGATCGCCCCGGTATAGACCGGGTAGTCGATCAGCGTGGCGAAGTTGTCGAGCGACAGCACCTCGGCCAGCGGCACCATCGGCGACAGGAAGCTGGTGAAGGCGCGCAGCACCAGGACGGCGATCGGCGCCAGCACGGCGGCCAGCAGATAGGCCATCACCAGCGCGACCAGCGGCCAGCGCCAGCGCAGCAGCCGGAACGGGCGCGGCCGCGCCGCCTTGCCGCCCAGGGTGACGAAGCGCCGCGTGCTGCCCAGCAGCCGGGTCTGCAGCCAGATCAGCCCGCAGATCACCAGCAGCATCAGCAGCGCCCCCGTCGCCACCAGCCCGTGGTCGGGATTGGTGGTGGTGATGCCGACCTTGTAGAGGAAGGTGGTCATCACCGTGATGCGCGCCGGGTCGCCGAAGACCAGCGGCACCGACAGCAGCTCCAGCGCGATGGTGAAGTTCATCACCAGGCTGTAGGCGATGGCCGGCATCATCAGCGGCAGGGTGACGCGCCACAGCGTGCGCAGCGCGCCGGCGCCGGCGATGCGCGCCGCCTCCTCCAGCGTCGGATCGGCCAGCGCCGCCGAGGACATCGAGTAGAGATAGGCCAGCGGCGCCTGGGTCAGCCCCGCCACCAGGATCATCCCCGGCAGGGTGTAGAGGTCCCAGAACGGCTCCCCCAGCGTCGACTGCCACAGCGCGGTGACATAGCCGGAGGGGCCGTAGAGCGTGTACCAGCCGAAGGAGAGCACCAGCGCCGAGACATAGAGCGGCACCAGGAACAGCTCGCCCAGCAGGCGGCGGCCGGGCAGGTCGGTGCGGCTGAACAGGATGGCGGCCAGGCTGCCGATCAGCTGCGCCAGCAGCGTGGTCAGCGCCGCGAAGACCAGCGTGTTCCAGACGATGCGGCCGAAGCCCGGGGTGGCGAGCAGCCGGCGGAAATTGCCCAGCGTCAGCACATGCCCGGCGTCATAGAGCGAGGTCGCCAGCAGCGACTGGTACAGGATCGGCAGCAGCGGCGCCGCGACCAGCAGCAGCACCAGCAGGCCCAGCCCGTATTGGATCGCCAGGGCGCGATGCGCGAAGCCGCCGGCCGGATCGGTGGTGCCCGCGCTCACCGGCCGGCGATCCGCTTCCATCGCTCGACGAAGGCGGCGTAGTCGGCCTCCAGCGCCGGGTCGTGGCGGACGACGAAGACCGCTTCCTCGCCGCCCGCCGCCTCCACCACCGAGCTGTAGGTATGCGCCACGCCGTCGCCGGGCCGCAGCCCGGGCAGCGCCGGCGTCAGCCCGCCGCGGCCGAAGGCGGCCTGGCCTTCCGGCGACAGGGTGTGGTCGAGCAGCAGCTTCGCCGCATTGACGTGGCCGGCGCCCTTCGGCACCGCGATGCCGCGCGGCATCAGCGCCTGGTCGCCCTCGGTGAAGCCCCAGCCCAGGATGCGGGCGCGCGCCGGGTCGGCCAGGCGCGGCCAGAAGGTGATGACGGAGACGAACCAGGCGAAGGCGAATTCGCCGGTGGTGACCTTTTCGGCGATCACCCCGCCGCGGTCGCCGAAGCGGGGTCCCGCCTCGGCGACCTGCTGCAGCCAGTCCCAGGCGCGGTCGCCATGCCGCTGCACCAGCGCGTGATGCGTCAGGAAGCCGAAGGAGCTGGCGCCGGGGTCATAGCTGGTGATGCGGTTGCGCCAGGCGCGGCCGCTGCCGGCGATCAGGGCGATGGCCTGGTCGAAGGTCTTCGGCCGCTTCGCCTCCGGCACCAAGCTGTTGTTCCACAGGAAGGTCATCGGGTCGGCCGAGACGGTGTAGTAGCCCGGCACCGGCTTCGACCAGGCCGGCCAGGCGGCGTCCTCGGGCGAGCGATAGGGCAGGATCTCGCCACGCCGCTGCAGGTCGACCCATTTGCTGGGCTCGGCCACCGCCAGCAGGTCGGCGGTGCGGGTGTTGGTGGCGCGCTCGGCCAGGTAGCGGTCGAAGGCCTGGCCGCCAAGGTTCAGCGTCTCCACCCGGATGCCGGGGAAGCGGCGGGCGAAGCTTTCCAGCACCGGGCGCCAGTTGGCCGCCGACATATTGGAATAGACCAGCAGGCTGCCTTCCTGCGTGGCGGCCTCGACCAGGTCGGCATAGCCGGCGGGGTAGCCCTCAGGCACCGCGGCGCGCGCCTGGCGGGAGGCCAGCCCCGCCGTCAACACGGCCGCGCCGATCAGCGACCGGCGGTCGAGCTTTCCCATCCTGGCATGTCCCATAAAGACGATTCGTGTTGGTGTTGGACCGTATATATCGACCACACTTCGTCAATTGAATTCGCTGCGTGGCGGCGAAGAAGCGGTCCCGGCACGGCCTGAGGCCTGAGGATTCCGCTGGGCGGAAACCGACGGCATCGTCGGCCAGGGGAAATCTGCCCTCCAGCACTGAAGATTTTGGGAGACATCGCGGGAGAATGCGGCAGTCTGGGCGGTGAGTCATATTGACTCTAAAGCATCGTGCATAAATAGATAAAACGAACTCGGAGAGTTTGATATGCCCGATGGCCCCCCGGGCGCCGATCAGCAGCGCGCCGGCGCCGAGGCCACCCTGCCGCAGGCCGAGTACCGCCCCGGCGCGCCCGGCACGCTGGGCGGCCTGCGCGTGCTCGACCTGTCCCGCCTGGTCGCCGGCAATGTGCTGACCCAGCACCTGGCCGACTACGGCGCCGATGTCGTCAAGGTGGAGCCCGAGGATGGCGACACGCTGCGCCACTGGCGCGTCGACGGCGTCGAGACCAGCTGGAAGGTCTATGGCCGCGGCAAGCGCAGCCTCTGCCTGAACTTCCGCCACGCGGCGGCGATCGAGACGATCCGCCGCCTGGTGCCGGGCACCGCGATCTTCATCGAGAGCTTCCGCCCCGGCACGCTGGAGGCGATGGGCCTCGGGCCGGAGGCGCTGCTGGCGCTGGAGCCGAAGCTGGTGATCATCCGCATCTCCGGCTGGGGCCAGGACGGGCCCTATAGCCGCCGCCCGGGCTTCGGCACGTTGATCGAGGGCTTCTCCGGCTTCGCCAGCATGAACGGCTTCGCCGACCGCGCGCCGGTGCTGCCGCCGATGTACCTGGCCGATGTCACCGCCGGCCTCAGCGGCACCTTCGCGGCGCTCGCCGCGCTGCGCGAGGTCGAGGTCAATGGCGGCCAGGGCCAGGTGATCGACCTGCCGCTGCTCGACCCGCTCTACAACCTGCTCGGGCCGCAGGCGGCGAATTTCCGCCTGACCGGCCGGCCGAAGCCGCGCAGCGGCAGCCGCGGCTCCGGCTCCAGCCCGCGCAACGTCTATCGCGCCGCCGATGGCGAATGGGTCTGCCTCTCCGCCTCGACCCGGGCGATGGCCGAGCGGCTGATCCGCGCCATCGGCGGCCAGGCGCTGCTCGACGATCCGCGCTTCGCCAGCCCCGCCGCGCGCGCCGCCAACATGGACGCGCTGGACGGGCTGATCGCCGATTTCGTCGCCGCCCGCAGCCAGGCGGAGACCGTCGCCTTCTTCGAGCAGGCCGAGGTCACCATCGGCCCGGTCTATGGCATCGAGGGCTTCCTGCGCGACCCGCATGTGCAGGCGCGCGGCCTGGTCGCCGACTATCCCGACCGCGACATGGGCCGCTTCCCGATGCAGGCGATCCCGACCCGCTTCTCCGGCACGCCCGGCGCCATTCGTTCGCCGGCGCCCCGGCTTGGCGAGCACAGCCGCGCCATCCTCGCCGAGGCTGGCTTCCTCCCCGCCGAGATCGAGGACGGCATCGCGACCGGCCTGACAAGGACCGCCCCATGACCCTGCCTTCCGCCTCGCTGCCGCGCCGCCTGCTGCTGGGTGCCTCCCTGGGGGCTTCCCTGGGGGCGGGCCTCGCCCGACCCGCCTTGGCGCAGCCGGCGCGCGCCCGCACGCTGAGCTTCGTGCCCTCCTCCAACCTCAGCATCCTCGATTCCGTCTGGTCCGGCTCCACCGTCAGCCGCAACCACGGCTACATGGTCTATGAGAGCTTCTATTCGCTCGACGCCGAGGGCGTGCCGCGGCCGCAGATGGCGGAAGGCCATGCGGTGGAGGATGACGGCCGGCGCTGGGTGTTCCGCCTGCGCGAGGGCCTGCGCTTCCATGACGGCCAGCCGGTGCTGGCGCGCGACTGCGTGGCCTCGCTGCAGCGCTGGCTGGCGCGCACCTCGCCCGGCCGCAGCACCGCCGAGCGCGTCACCGCCGTCGAGGCGCGCGACGACCGCACCGTCGTCTTCCACCTGAACAAGCCCTTCCCGCATCTGCTGTGGCAGCTGGCGCGCGGCACGCCCTTCTTCACGCCGGAGCGCGTGGTCGCCGCCGCCGGCGCCCGGCCGCTGACCGAGATCGTCGGCAGCGGGCCGTTCCGCTTCAAGGCGGATGAATATGTCTCCGGCAGCCGCGCCGTCTATGAGCGCTTCGACGCCTACCAGCCACGGCCGGAGCCGCCGAGCTACACCGCCGGCGGCAGGCGGGCGCTGGTCGAGCGCGTCGAATGGCGCATCATCTCCGACCCCGGCACCGCGGTCTCGGCGCTGCAGGCGGGCGAGGTCGACTGGCTGGAGAATGTGCAGCCCGACCTGACCCCGGTGCTGCAGGCGGTGCCGCAGGTGGTCGTCGACCAGCGCGACCCCTACGGCAATTGCGGCTACATGCTGTTCAACCACCTGGCCGCGCCGACCAGCAACCCGGCCTTCCGCCGCGCCGTGCTGGCGGCCATCGACCAGGCCGAGGTGATGCGCACGGTGATGGGCGAGGACGCCTCGCAATGGCGCGCGCCGGTCGGCATCTACGCCCCCGGCACGCCCTCGGCCAGCGAGCAGAGCCATGAGCTGCTCGGCCGCGAGGGCCGCAGCCTGGACGAGCTGCGCGCGCTGGTCGCCGCCTCCGGCTACAAGGGCGAGCGGGTGGTGATGCTGCACCCGACCGACCAGCCCTTCTACGGCCCGATGGCCGAGGTGGTGGTGGCGAGCCTGCGCCGCGTCGGCATCAATGTCGACGACCAGAGCATGGACTGGGGCACGGTGCTGCAGCGGCGCACCAGCAAGCAGCCGGTCGACCAGGGCGGCTGGTCGCTGTTCTGCACCGGAGGCCCCTTCTACGAGGTCTATGGCAATCCGATCAGCGGCGGCATCCTGCGCGCCAATGGCCCCAGCGCCTTCTGGGGCTGGCCGGACAATCCGGCGGCCGAGGCGCTGATCGCGCAATGGGCCGATGCCGCCGACCCGGCCGAGCAGCGCCGCATCGCCGTCGCGCTGCAGAAGGAGACGCTGGAATTCGGCCATTTCGTGCAGCTGGGCCAGTACTTCCTGTCGACCGCGTGGCGGAAGAACCTGACCGGCCATCTGCGCGGCCCGGTCCCGCTGTTCTGGAACATCGCGAAAAGCTGAGGGGCCGACAGCATGACCGACTATCCCGAGGCCATCGCCATCACCGAGGAAGGCCCGCGCGAGGGCTTCCAGATCGAGCGCGGCCCGATCCCCAGCGCCGAGAAGGTCCGCCTGGTCGACGCGCTGTCGACCACCGGCCTCACCGCCATCCAGGTCTGCTCCTTCGTCGCGCCGAAGCTGGTGCCGGGCTGGGCCGATGCCGAGGCGGTGGCCGCCGGCTTCGCGCCGCGGCCGGGCATCGCCTATTCGGCGCTGTGGTTCAACGAGGCCGGCTTCGACCGCGCCCGCGCCTTCGCCGACCGCCTGACCCTGCGCGGCGGGCTGTCGATGGTGGCCTCCGAGGCCTTCATGCAGAAGAACCTCAACCGCGACCGCGCCAAGGGGCTGGCGGCGGCACGGCGGCAGACCGCGCTGCACCTGGCCGCCGGCATCCCGGTCAGCCGGATCGGCGTCATGGCCGCCTTCGGCTGCAACTTCAGCGGCGACGTCCCGGTCGCCGCGGTGCTGGAGGCGGTGCAGGACGGGCTCGACATCGCCGCCGAGGCCGGCACGCGGATCACGGGGCTGAGCCTGGCCGACACCATGGGCTGGGCCAGCCCGGCGCAGGTCGAGCGGCTGGTCGGCGCGGTGCGCGCGCGCTGGCCCGAGCTCGCGCTGCGGCTGCATCTGCACGACACCCGCGGCCTCGGCATCGCCAATGCGCATGCGGCGCTGCGGCTCGGCGTCGCGCAGTTCGACAGCACGGTGGGGGGCCTCGGCGGCTGCCCCTTCGCCGGCGAGGATGGCGCGCCCGGCAATATCGCGACCGAGGAGCTGGTGCTGCTCTGCGAGGAGCTCGGCATCGCCACCGGCGTCGACCTGGACGCGCTGATCGAGGTCGGCCACCTGGCCGAGCGCATCATTGGCCGCCGCCTGCCCAGCGCCGCGCTGCGCGGCGGCAGCCTGCGCCGCCTGCGCCAGCGCGCCGCGGCCGGCTGAGGGGGCGGGGGATGCTGCTCTACCTGCTGCGCCGGCTGCTGGCGGCGGTGCCGGTGATCGCCATCGTCGCCTTCGTGGTGTTCAGCCTGCTGCACCTGGCCCCCGGCGACCCGGCGGCGATGATCGCCGGCGACCATGCGACGCCGGAGGAGGTGGCGATGGTGCGCGAGACGCTCGGCCTCGACCGCGCCTTCCTGCCGCGCTTCCTCGACTGGCTTGGCCAGCTGGCGCAGGGCGACCTCGGCACCTCGATCTTCACCAGCCTGCCGGTCAGCACCATGATCGGCCAGCGCATCGGCCCGACGCTGGCGCTGATGACGGTGGCCCTGGCCATCACCCTGTCGCTGTCGATCCCGCTGAGCGTGCTCAGCGCGCGGCGGCCGGGCGGGCTGCTCGACCGGGTGCTGATGGGCTTCGCCGTGCTCAGCTACTCGCTGCCGGTGTTCCTGACCGGCTATCTGCTGGCCTATTTCGTCTCGCTGAAGACCGGACTGCTGCCGGTGCAGGGCTATGTGCCGCCGGAGGAAGGGCTCGGCCTGTTCCTGGCGCATCTGCTGCTGCCCGGCCTGGCGCTGAGCGGCGCCTATTTCGCGCTGATCGCCCGCACCGGGCGGGCCGCGATGCTGGAGGTGCTGCGCCAGGACTATATCCGCACCGGCCGCGCCAAGGGGCTGGGCGCCGTGCCGCTGCTGTTCCACCACGCGCTGAAGAACGCCGCCATCCCGATCGCGACCGTCGTCGGCATGGGCGTCGCCTCGCTGATCAGCGGCGCGGTGGTGACCGAGAGCATCTTCACCATCCCCGGCCTCGGCCGGCTGACCGCCGAGGCGGTGCTGCGCCGCGACTATCCGGTGATCCAGGCGATGGTGCTGCTGTTCAGCGTCATCTACCTGGTGGTCAACCTGGTGGTCGACCTGGTCTATGGCCTGCTCGACCCGAGGATCCGGCTGTGAGCGCCGCGGGGGACGCCGCCGGGGACGCAGCGGCCCTGGCGCTGCCGGCCGCGGTCGCGCGGGCGCCGCGCCGGCTGCCGCGCGTGCTGCGCCGCCATCCCGGCGCCTGCCTCGGCGGGCTGCTGCTGCTGGCCATGCTGGGGGTCGCCATCGCCGCCCCCTGGCTCGGCACCATCGACCCGGCGACGCTGCTGCCGCGGGCGCGGCTGCGCGACCCCTCGGCGCAATACTGGTTCGGCACCGACATGATGGGGCGCGACCTCTATTCCCGGGTGATCTATGGCGCGCGGGTCTCGCTGCTGATCGGCTTCACCGTCGCCGGCCTGTCCTGCCTGCTGGGCATGGCGATCGGCCTGGTCTCCGGCTTCCTGCGCGGCGTCGACGGCGTGCTGATGCGGGTGATGGACGGGATCATGGCGATCCCCTCGATCCTGCTGGCCATCGCGCTGATGGCGCTGCTGCGCGGCTCGGTGGTCACCGTCATCATCGCGCTGACCGTGGTCGACGTGCCGCGCGTCGCCCGGCTGGTGCGCGGCGTGACGCTGTCGCTGCGCGAGGAGGTCTTCGTGCAGGCGGCGATCGCAGCGGGCACCCGCACGCCGATGATCATCCTGCGCCACATCCTGCCCAACGCGCTGCCGCCGATCATCGTGCAGGCGACCTACCTGCTGGGCTCGGCGATGCTGGCGGAGGCGACGCTGTCCTTCATCGGCGCCGGCACGCCGCCCACCGTGCCCTCCTGGGGCAATATCGTGGCCGAGGGCCGCACCCTGTGGCAGGTCAAGCCGCATCTGATCTTCTTCCCGGCGATCTTCCTGTCGCTGGCCGTGCTGGCCGTGAACCTGCTGGGCGACGGGCTGCGCGACGCGCTGGATCCGCGCGAGGCCGAGCGGTAGCGGAGCAGTTCGGGCGATTTTCTGGCGGACACGGCAGGCGCAAGAACAGGCGCAGTTCTGCCGCCTCCTGGCGAGAAACGCGGCGATATTTCCGCGCCTCGCCAGGAAGGCTGCGCCGGAGGCAATTTATTCGCGCGCCGGCGTCGCCAGGCCGGACCGCCGACCCCCAAATGTTCGCCCAGGCATAACAGTGCTCCAGCCTCAAGCTAACTCGTTGACGTATAACGGTTCTACATCGAAAGCTAGCAATTCACCGCCCCCCTAAATCGCAGCTCCCAAGCCATTCTTCGCCCCACAACGTTGCTCTGCGGCGACCCCTATCAGCCGGGTGCGTTGTTCTTCTTCAGCGCTGGCCGAACGGTACTTGAACGCATCACCTGCACGCAACCGGCAGCCAGCAGTTGCTTGGCCCGGTTGGTCCTTTGCTTCGAAAGCTGCTGGAGATGATGGCGACACGTCCTGTCGTTGGCGGGAACCCGCCCCGAGTCAGTGACGCGTGCCGCCAGTCACGTCGACAGGCCGCTATCGGCATTGCGTCAGGAGATGACATTATTTCGGTAGCGGGCGGCCTTCGCCTCCGGGAAGCGATTTCCACTGGCGTCGAATGCCGTCTGAGGCCGCGCTATCGCCGTCACTGAAGGCCCGAAATGCATCGTAGCGGCGCTTCGATCATCCCGTGAGCGACTTTTCTGTTTAAGGCGCCCCACCGCCCCGGGAAAGGGGGCCAGCGGTCGAACGGCACTACGTGCCGGTAGCGCATACCGCTGGTCACATGCCGATCACACTGCCCCGCAAACGTCGTGGCAGCAGGGCTGCAATGCCTGCGGCGGCCCAAGCCTGGACAGGCTTTACTGCAATCACACGGCTCTTATTGGAGCCCGAAGCTCCCGGTGGCCGACTTACACTCGGTAACGGTGCTCCGACAGTTAGTTGTTCAGCCGCCTCGAGCGGGCGGCAGGTTTGGAGGCTGTCAGCGCCGATCTTCCCCGGTTACAACTCAACGATGAGCTCATCCGATACCGATCGCGAATTCCCAGGAAACCTACTGGCAGCGATTCTCGATGAGGAGGAGGGGGAAGGTGGCGCAAGCCAAGGTGGCGCTGCCGTTTTCCTATCCTTTCATGGACTTTCCTGGATCGGGCCTTTTGCGACAGAAGAGGAGGCCGTCGCCCTTGTTGCCGCACTAGGGCTGACGCGGAATAGGCGCAGTCCGCGTCCGGAATTGGGAGTAGCCTTCGCGAAGCCAAGGTCCATCTTTCCTCCACCGCGGCTGCTGAAAAGGCGGGTAGTGGCCCGCGTGCGCGACAGGCTCCCACTCGGATGGACGCTCTGGCTCGTCTGCAATCAGGATGGATTGAAAGAGTGCTTCATCCTGCACTCGCCGGATGGCTGGGTAGTCGGCACCTTTAGCAGCGAGGATGCTGCGGTGAGGTTTGCCCGGACCCGGGCGGCGGTCGTCGAGGGCCAGGACCTTACGGTTCCGGACGCTGCATATCACCCGGGCAAGGAACCCAAATCCTGAGGATATCTTGCGCAGTCCGGCTGCGTCTGTCGGCCAAGATGGCCTGAACCTCTTCCAGGTCGATCCGGAGCAGACAGCCACGTCCATGCCTTCGTTCGTGGTCAAGCGCCCATGCGCACCATCGCTGTGACCAGGAGAGGCGGCTCCGCTGTCTCGCGGATCCGCTCGTGTTTATCCATTGCCAGACATCCGTGTCGCGTGCCAGGGCGTCCCCCAAGTAAGCGACGTCACCGATCCGTATCAAATCGTCCAGCAACCCCAGCATGATGCGGGCGCCCAGCTTTATGTCCTCATCACCCGCGCTATCGCGATCTGCGCCGCGGTTCACGCGAGGTGCGCGACGTGCGCGAGGTGTAGCTCGGTTGCTGGGGGCAACGGCCAGACCAAGCCCGTCAACGCTTTCCGTTCTCGGCCTGTCGGCGTGGTGTATTGCCTGAGCCATTTCGCGTCCCTCTTCCCCGGCGGCATGAAATCGGTGCCCCTGTGGCGCGCACGACCGCGAGGACCTGCCTCCAGCATTGATCGGATGGGCCACCTGGCGGAAGCATCGTGGGAGTTGATCGGTCATCCCAGGCTGCAGGAGTTGCTCTTCGCCTGGAGCCGTTTGGCAGAAGACGAGGGGGCGCAGGTCCGCCGGTGGACTGCGGCACGGCTCGAGGAGGAACGGGGCGTCGTGCGACTTGCCGAGGCGTGCACCTTCCTGGGTGAAGCATTGACCCTGGGGGCTTCGGATCGCTCGGGGACCGCGTCGCCACCCGGATCCCACGGGTGGACCGGACGGCGCTCGCCATCGTCTGCGACGTCGCTCGGCTCGACGAAAGGGCAGCCAACATCCTCCGGGAGGGAGCTAGCCCGGAAGACCGAGCGATCCTGCGTCGGTTCCTAGATGGTCGGAAGCCGGGGCTGGCCGGGCTGGACCATGATTGAGGCCCTCTGAGACACTGATGACCGGCAGGCTGCCTGCGCCCAAGGTTTGAGGGCATGAAAGCCAGCTGCGACACTAGTAAGCAGGGGCTCCAGAGCATCGAAGCCATTTGGCAGCGCGGCAGATGGCGGGAACTGGGCGCGCCCCTGCGGCGTGCGCGATCTTTCCTGTTCGGCGTCAGCCCGCGTTGCACTCAGACGTTCGACGCCGCAGGTTTGAGGTGATCAGGTTGGCTGGACGGCCACAGTGTCGGTTCATGCCCATGGTGCGGTGTTCAGGCAGCCAGCTTCTTGGAAACGCCCAGCTGCAATGTGCGAACCTTCATGGCGTCTTCGGTGACCTTGAAGGTATCGGCAAGCTGCCGGAGCGTCGGTCGGCTCTGAACCGCGCGCAGGACCGAGATCTCCGGCATCAGGATGGCTGCGGCCATGCGGTCTGCTTCGCGCTCGATCGCCTTGTTCTCCACCAAGCTGCCAGGCGGCAGGCGGTGGGCGCCTGTTTGCACAAGCTCGGGATGCAGCACGACGTGCGCGACCTCATGCGCAACCGTATAGCGCTTCCGCGCCTCGCCTTCGGTCGCGAGGACGGTGACCTTGTACGATGGTGCGCCGTCCGCCCGTCCAGTCTGCACCACATGTCCAGACGCGTGCTTGTCCAAGCTTTCGACAACCTGGGCGCCGAAGGTGCCTGCAACACGTCGTACATCCAGCGCCTTGGGCTGGCTGCTGAGTGCCTCGATGACAAGCGCCTCGAAGTCGAAGCCGGGGCGCGCCGACACCTTGGACGGCACGAATGCCAGACCGGCCTCGGTGATGCGGTTGAGCTTGCGCTTCCAATCTCGCTCGACCTCGAACAGGCCCAGGTTGCGAAGCTTGGGCAGGGTGCGGGCGACGGTTTCTTCGGTATAGCCCGCCTTCTCGGCCAGCACCTGGTTGCTCAGGGGCTCCTCGCTCTGGGCAGCCGCGCGGAGCAGTGCTGCCGCCACGGGCTCCTCGGCGACCTTCCGCAGAGGTTCCCTGGCTGGCCGTGAGGCAGCGACCCCGAAGATGGTCACAGGGGTCGCGATCCTGCCAACCACCGAGTCGTCCCGATCCACGTCACCGGAGCCCACCAGCGTGGTCCCGAACACCTTCTGGAGCTTTGGCAGGACGGCGGCCAGGGCATCGGTGATGCCCTCCGCGATCATGGGCACGGCCATGTCGACCAGGACCTCGATCTCGGCAACGACGCCTGGGCGGTCGTCGGCGGCCACGGCGTCGGACAAGCGGGTCACCGAAGTCTCCAGCAGCTTCACGGCGTGGGCCATTGAATCCTCCCTCGCTCAGGGGAGATAAGCATGCGGCACACCGTGAATCAACTGACATCAACCAATGTTGAGCCTAGGCTCAGGACTCATTGATCCAGAAGAGGACGGTGGCCGCGAGGCAGATAGCGGAGAAGAAGGTGTGGGCGCAGCGGTCGTAGCGCATGGCGACGCGGCGCCAGTCCTTGATACGGCCGAACATG